>NZ_JAIESM010000039.1 GCF_019746015.1 Sphingomonas sp.
GAGGACAAGAAATTAGCCCTCAGACTCACTTTTCCTCAGCAGCTTGTATATGACCCCAAAGGGGGCATTCGAAACAGTATTTTATCTATTCCTTTCAAGACTTTATATGACTTTTCAGGGCAGGAAAATAGTTTGGCGCACCCGACAGGATTCGAACCTGTGGCCTCTGCCTTCGGAGGGCTTCCAGATTCCATATCTATATGGAATCATTGATATTTTCCTTAACGTCGTTTTGTGAACTTTGACGGATTTCTGCGCTTTTTGACGGAACCTTTCAGACGTTCTGTGAACTCATGTGCACCGGAATTGCCGGTGGCTCATGATGTATCTCAAATGGCCACCACTGGGTAGCGTCATTTATCTACAGGCTGCAGCTCGGCAGGTCGATTTGCGCTCGGCACCCGCAATTCCAGCGGGAAAGCCTGGTCAGCAACGATCCTGTGAAACAACAACCGCACGGCATCAGAAGTCGACAGGCCCATCGCGCTCAGCGCTTCTATCGCCTGCGCTTTCAGTTCAGCATCCAATCGGACATGCAGCATCGAAGTGTGGGTTGCCATCTCGGTCTCCTGATCATGTATCTATAGCCGATACTGCTCAGTTGCGGAACAGGGAGCCGCCGCGTCCGGGTGTAGCATGCTCGTTCGCGAAACGTTGATCACCTCACGCAATCTGCATGGCCAATGCCTGAAGATCACTGTGGTCGGCGTGGGTGTAGACCCGATCCTGTGTCTCGGCGGTCATGGCCAGGAATGCATCGACCTGGTGGCTGTGCATCCCCATGTTCCGCAGCTCCGTGACCCTCGTGTGGCGAAGCGTGTGCGGGGTGACATCCTTGAAGCCGCATCGCTCCACCGTGGCGCGAAAGCCCTTCACGACCGAATTGACGCGTCGCGAGTGATCGAGCTTCTGGTGGAACACGAACTCGGGGACCTTCTCGTAGGCTTCGTATCGCTGCAAGAGATAGGCTCTCAGTGGCGGCGCCATCGGCGTTACCGCGCGCGGCTTGTGGTCGACGATCAGTTCACCGCGATCGGGCAGGCGGTAATCAATCACGTTCCGGTCGAAGTCGATGTTTGACCACCGCAGGTCCATGATCGCACCGCTGCGCGCGCCGGTGTAGTAAGCGATCATCAGAAACAGCTGGAGTGGCTCGGCAGCACGATATTCCTTGGCTGCCTCTGCGAACAGCTGATCGAACTCGTGCCGCTTCAGCCAGCGCTTCCGGGGTGCTCCATCGCGGGGAAGCTTCGGGAACACGATCGCGTGCACCTTGTGGTTGACCGCCGCCGCCTTGACGGCAGCCCTGAGGTCGCTCAGCTCACGGCGGATTGTCGCGCGCGATCGACCGGGCTTCTTGGCGCTCCGGACGTTGGCTTTCTCGTAGTCCAGCACGGCGTCAGGCGTAATCGCATCGAGACACGCGTCCTTCCAGAACTCGAGAATGTGCTGCATCGACGAGAAGAACCTGTCTCCGCGACCAGTCTTTGAAAGGCGCGCGTGATGGGCATCGAGAACGTCTGCGATCTTGACCCGATAGGGTGGCAAAGCCCGGCTGCTCTTCGATAGGCGCCGATCCCTCAGGAATTCCTCGAGGACCTCCTGCGCTTCTTCGCTGTCTCGAGTGTTTGTTGATATGTCCTTCTGTTGGCCGGTGGCTGGGTCGATGTAGCGGACGTAGAAATTGGGCTTACCGCTCCGGCGGACGAGTCTGGGGCCGATGGATTGTCTTGGCACGGCGGCACCTCGAAGGTCTTACAAAATTCGACAATAGCATCCGATGGCAACAAGATCAGGCCACCTGCACGAACGTGGCGCAGCATGCGCGCCTTGATCATGCGACGAATTCGTCCTTCTGGCCATCCTGACTGCTCTGCCAGTTCTTTGGGGCTCAACATGCTTTTGCCTGATGGTGGCTTTATTGTGGTAGACATGATGCAGGTCCAATCTCCGTCATCGAAGCGTGGGTGTTGATTCTGGTGTATTGTCACGTGACACGAGCCGGAAGCTTTGGCTCAAGTGAGTGCTGAATTTTGGCGACTTTTTGCGATCCCTGCAGCGTTTTGGCGCTCGGATCCCGCATTCGCCGCTCTGCGTGGTCATGAATCCAGACCCAGGTGGTGTTGAATTTCGAACCGGGTGGTCATGATTTTCGACCCAGGTGGCATCAAATACATGACCGGGTGGTATCAAAAATCAGACCACCCCCACCGAATCGGCCACCTTGATGCGCCGTGGGCCAAGGGTCGATACGACTGTGGCCTCCGAAGGTGCGGGCGCGACTGCTCCGTCTGCCCCAGTTTTGAAAACGAGGCGCAAGCTGCGGGGGCTACCGGTCAAACCACCCACATACGGCTCCTCATATTTCGCCATGGAATCCCGTTCCATTGACATTTTCATATTTCTCACTAGAAACGGTTTCCATGAAGATTATCGACCTTGAGGCTTGTGCCAGCATATTCAGCGGTTCCGCCGTTGTCAGGGGGCTGAGCGACTCGCGCGCGGTGATGGTCGGCGACCTTGATGGCAGCGGCGTTCTTCCGCGGCTACTCACCAAGGTCGGCGCCCCGCCTTCTGGGAGCTCGGGGACCTTGCGCGCGGGTGACATCGTGATTTCCTTGCGCGGTAACACCAACAACGCGGCGGCAATTGAGCTTAGCGATCTTGATGGACCGCCATTGTTCGCCACCCTTGATCTCGCCGTCGTCAGGCTCGCCGATCCTGAAAGCGCCAGCCCGCACTACATAGCCACCTACCTGAATCTGCCGACAACGCAGGCAATCCTTGCCGATGGCCGGGAAGGGTCGGCAGCCAAGCGCTTGCCGCTAGGTCCGTTGAAGAGCCTCCAGGTTCCCATTCCCGACTGGCAGCGTCAGTTGGCGATTGTCTCCCTCGCACGCGCAGCAGCCGAAGAACGGCGTCTGGCCGATCAGCTTGCCCGTCTTCGCTCCACACTCATCAATCATTGTCTGGCTGAGGCCGCCGCCCTGCCCATGAAGGAAGCCACCCTATGACCCCCGTCAAGCAGTCCGACGTCAACAAGGCCGCATGGGATGCCTGCGACACGTTCCGTGGCACCATCGATGCGGCCAACTACAAGGACTACATCCTTGTCTTCCTGTTCTGGAAGTACCTGAGCGACATCTGGGCCGACGAGCGCAAGCAGGCTGCCGAGCAGTATGACGGTGACGAAACGCGGATCGCCCGGCGCCTTTCGCGCTTCCGCTTCCAGCTCCCCGATGGCACCAGCTTCCATGACCTTTACCCACAGCGCAACGCCGAGAACATCGGCGAGCTGGTCAACATCGCCCTTGAGGCGATCGAGGATGCGAACCTTGCGAAGCTGGAGAACGTGCTCACGGCAGTGGACTTCAACAGCCGCAACAACCTTGGTGAAACGGCTGATCGCAACCGGCGGGTTAAGGATCTGTTCGACACCTTCCACAAGCCGGCGCTCGATTTCTCGCCCTCGCGCTTCTCGGGCAAGGATACCGCCGAAGACGTGATCGGCGAAACTTACATCTACCTGATTTCCCGCTTCGCCAGTGATGCGGGCAAGAAGGCGGGCGAGTTCTTCACCCCGCGCAAGGTGTCCGAGCTGCTGGTCAAGCTGGCTGATCCGCAGCCTGGCAACCGCATCTGCGATCCTGCCTGTGGTTCTTCCACGCTGCTGATCCGCGCTGCCGAGTATGTGGCGGAGAAGGAAGGCAAGCACCACGCCAGCGAAGCCAACGTCGCGCTGTTCGGGCAGGAGGCCACCAACCAGACCTCGGCGCTCGCGCGGATGAACATGTTCCTTCACGGGCTGGACAGCGCGCGCATCGAATGGGGTGACACGCTGACCAACCCCAAGTTCCTGACCGAAGATGCGCTGATGCGGTTTGACCGGGTGATCGCCAATCCGCCCTTCAGCCTCAAGAAGTGGGGCAGCGAGACGGCGAAGAACGACCGCTTCCACCGCTACCATCGCGGCCTGCCGCCGCAGTCGCGCGGGGACTATGCCTTCGTCAGTCACATGATCGAAAGCGCCCGTCCGCGTGAGGGCAAGGTTGCGCTGATCGCGCCGCATGGCGTGCTGTTCCGCGGCGCGGCCGAAGGCGTGATCCGGCAGAAGCTGATCGAGGAGAACCTGCTGGACGCGGTCATCGGTCTGCCTGCGCAGCTGTTCCCCTCCACCGGCATCCCGGTGTGCATCGTGATCTTCGACCGTTCGCGGGAAAAGGGCGGCGCGCGTGCTGGCGTGGATGATGTGATGTTCATCGATGCGAGCCGCGAATTCACCCCCGGCAAGAAGCAGAACGAGCTGGAGGAAGGCCACATCGCCAAGATCGTCGCGACCTATCAGGCGCGCGAGGATGTGGAGCGGTATGCCGCTCTCATCGAGCGCGCCCAGATCCGGGAGAACGGCTACAACCTCAACATCCCCCGCTACGTCGACACCTTCGAGGCCGAAGCCGAAATCGACATTGCCGCCGTTCAGGCCGAGATCGTGGCACTCGAAAAGCAGCTTGCCGAGACACGCAAGCGCATGGACGGCTTTCTGAAGGAACTGGGGGTCTCGCTCTGATGGCCAGTGACCTCATCCAGTACCAGACCGAGGATGGCGTCACCGTCATTCGCCTTCAGGCGCGAGACGGCAATGCGTGGCTCAGCCAGGCCGACATGGCCGAACTGTTTCAGACCACGGTCTCGAACATCAACAAGCACATCAAGGGCATATTGGCCGATGGCGAGCTCGACGAGTCAACCATTGAGGATTACTCAATAGTTCGATCCGAGGGGCAGCGACAGGTGGAGCGCACGGTCGCGCACTACAGCCTCCCGATGATCCTCGCCGTCGGCTTTCGCGTCCGCTCCCCGCGCGGCATGCAGTTCCGGCGCTGGGCGGCGGAAGCCCTCAGCCAGTATCTGGTCAAGGGCTTCGTCATGGACGACGAGCGCCTGAAGGACCCCGATACCGACTATTTCGAGGAGCTGCTCGCGCGCATCCGCGACATCCGCAGTTCGGAAAAGCGGTTCTACCAAAAGGTGCTCGAGATCTACGCGACCAGCGTGGACTATGATCCACGGGCCGAAAGCTCGACCCGGTTCTTCAAGACGGTGCAGAACAAGATGCACTACGCCGCGCACGGGCAGACAGCGGCCGAGGTGATCTACACTCATGCCGATGCCAGCAAGGACCATATGGGCCTGACCCATTGGGATGGCCAAAAGCAGGGCAAGCCCCCGCGCAAGGCCGATGCGATGATCGCCAAGAACTATCTGAGTGAAGAGCAGATCGAGCCGCTCAACCGTGTCACCACGGCCTATCTCGAATTTGCCGAATTGCAGGCACAGGCGCGGCGCCCAATGCATATGGCGGACTGGATCGCCAAGCTGGACGAGTTCCTGAAGCTGGCGGATCGCGACATTCTGACCGGCGCGGGGCGGATCAGCCATGCCGCCGCCATGGCCAAGGTGGAGGCGGAATACCCCATCTGGAACCAGCGCCGCATCAATGCCCCCAGCGCGGTCGAGCAGCATTTCCAGGAGGCGACACAGGCGGCCAAGCGGATCGCGGCAGAGAAGAAGAAGCCGAAGCGCAAGGGGAAGGACGATGTCTGATCCCCAGACGCGAAAGCTCTCCCACTACTTCACGCACAGCAAGCGGAAGGGCAGGCCGGGACTGCCGCTCGCTTCCGTTACCATGAACGACGGCCTTGTGTTGCGCGAAGACATGGACCGGAAGATGGATACCAGCCTGTCCGCCGAGGACCATTCGCTCGTCGAACCCGGGGACATCGCCTACAACATGATGCGGATGTGGCAGGGCGCGTTCGGTCTCGCCAGCGCGCCGGTCAACGTCAGCCCAGCCTACGTCGTGATGCGGGCCAAGCCGACACTTGATCCTCGCTTTGCCGCGCACTGGCTGAAATCGGATCGCGCACTCTATCTGCTCTGGGCGTTTTCCTATGGGCTGACCGATGACCGTCTCCGTCTGTATCCCAAGGAATTCCTGCAAATTCCTGTGCAATGGCCTGATCTTGCCGAACAGAGGCGGATTGCGGCGGTGCTTGACGAATGGGATGAAGCGATCGCAGCATCTGAAAAGCTCGCGAGGTCAAAGAAGAAGCTGTTGAGTTCCGCAGCAGATAAACAAATGGAGCTCTGGTCTGATGGCGTAGAGCTCGGCACTTTGGTCCGCGTTAACGCAGCGTCGTTGCCAAACGCCACAGCGCCTGATTTCAGGTTTGAGTATTTCCCCATTGGCGATGACGATGAGGCCGGGGGGTGGATGACATATGCCGAAAGCCCATCTCGCGCTCGTCGGCTCGCGAGGCCCGGCGATGTTGCATATTCTACGGTGCGGCCTCTCCTTCGTCGGCTATTCGTTGTAACGGAGCACCCAAGCGCGGTGTTCTCGACGGGCTACGCCATTCTTAGTCCAAAGGAACGTGGCGATAGCGCCTTCATCTTCCACCTGATGACTTCCGCAACCATCGAGCGGCAGGTTCATGCTCGCGTTACGGGGTCGGGCTACCCAGCCATTTCGGCGTCGGATCTTAAGGCTATAAAGATCCCCAAAATCCCAAAAGACCAAAGGATGCGGATCGGGCAGACCCTAACAAGTGCTTCGGATGAGGTATGCCAACTGGAGGCTCTGACTACTCTCCTCCGTAACCAGAAGCGTGGCCTCATGCAGAGGCTCCTCACCGGTAGGTTGCCGGTCCCCAAGAGCATAGACACTCTGCTTCCCGGGGCAAGCGAGGTTGCAGCATGACCGATTTCGGCACCTTCGTGGCCGAGCTGCGCGCGGCAGCCAATCCCTATGCCAGCTTCGACGATCGTAAGGCGTTCCGAGCGCGCCACGCGACCCTGCTGGCGCAGATGCTGGTCTGCCTCGATGAAGTCGGCATGATCGGTGCCAATCCGATGCACGTCGATCCGCCTGCGCACTGCGACCTGTGCTCCGCTGATCTGACGCAGGAAGTGGTGTTCATCGATGGCGAGACCCGCCTCGACAGCACGTCGGTGTCTGACCCTGACGGTGTCACCCGGCAGATCGGCGCCTGGGCCAACATGTGCTTCGCATGCTTTTCGAGGGACGGCGTTGCCGTAGGGTGGGGCTCCGGCCAGCTCTACGTCCAGCGTCGCCCCGGCGAATGGCAGTGCATCGCTGGGGGTGATCCCCGCGCACAGGATGTGGACGAGTGAGCGCGCCCCGCTTCACGACCTCCGAAATGGGCGGTGTCCAGCTTGCCGCCGTGATGACGCTGGCGCGCAATGGCTGGCGCTATATGCCCCGCGCCGAGGTCGATGCCGAGCGGCGTGGGCGGCTTGATGGCATTGTGCTGGAAGATGTGCTGGCCGAACGTATCCTCGCACTCAACACGGTGCGCCAACGCGGTCGCAGCCATCCTGTGACCGAAAGCGCCGCGCGTGAGGCGGTGGACCGGCTCAAGGGTCTTGCCGCCAACCTCTCCGAAGGGCTGCTCACCGCCAACGGCAAGGCGAGCGACATGCTGCGGCTCGGCACGTCGGTCGATATGACGATCGAGGGGGAGACCAAGGGCCGCCAGCTGCGCTTCATCGATTGGGACAACCCCGCCAACAACCGCTTCCACATGACCTGCGAATTCGCCGTGCGGCGTGAACGGCGGGACGATACCCGGCGGCCCGACATCGTGCTGTTCGTCAACGGCGTGCCGCTGGTGGTGATCGAGGTGAAGAAGAGCGCCGTCGCGACTGCCGAAGGCGTTAGCCAGATGATCCGCAACCAGAACCCGGATGGTGAAATCCCCCGGCTGTTTGTGCCTGCCCAGCTGCTGATCGCCGCCAACGACAGCGCCCCGCGCTATGCCACCACCGGCACCCCAGCCCCGTTCTGGGCACACTGGCGCGAGGAAGGCTTTGGCGAGGGCGAACTGCACACGCGCGTCAACCGCGGGCTCGACCCGGAAGAGGCAGCGCGGATCTGGACCGATTTCAGTCCGTTCCGCCGCGCCCATGACAAGCTGATGGACGCAGGCAGCGGCGGGCGCCTGCCCACCGAACTCGATCGCACGCTGATCGGCCTCTGCACACCGGAGCGCCTGCTCAAGATCGTGCGCGGCTTCACCCTGTTCGACAATGGCAAGAAGAAGGTCGCCCGCTACCAGCAGTTCTTCGGCGTGGAACGCACGCTGGAGCGCGTGGCGCAGGTCGACAAGGCTGGCAAGCGTGCCGGGGGCGTCATCTGGCACACGCAGGGGTCCGGCAAATCGCTCACTATGGTGATGCTGGCGGGTGCGATCGAGCGGGCCTATCCGCGTGCGCGGCTGATCCTGGTGACCGACCGGGTCGATCTCGACGACCAGCTAACCGGCACCTTCCGCGACACCGGCAAATCGCCCGAACAGGCCGCGACGGGCAAAGAGCTGATCCGGCTGCTCCGCGAAAAGCGCGCGGTGGTCACGACACTGATCCACAAGTTCCGCTCTGGCCTCGCCGCTGCCGGTCAGTTCGTTGACGATGATCAGGACATTTTCGTGCTGGTCGACGAAAGCCATCGCAGTCAGGCCGTGACCGATATCGACAGCCTGCACGCTCAGATGCGCAAGGTGCTGCCCCGCGCCGCCTATATCGGCTTTACCGGCACGCCTCTGCTCAAGTCGGAGAAGAGCACCTTCGACCGCTTTGGCGGGCTGATCCACGACTACAAGATTGATCGCGCCGTTGAGGACAAGGCCGTGGTCCGGCTGCTTTACGAGGGCCGCCATGTGGACATGACGGTGCAGCAGGCCCCGCTCGACAAATGGTTCGACCGGGTGACGCGCGAGCTTTCTGCCGACCAGTGCGCCGATCTCAAGAAGCGCATGGCCCGGGCGCAGGTGGTGCAGGGTGTAAAGCCCTGGCTTCAGGAAGTGGCCTGGGACGTCGCCAATGATTTTGACCGCAACCTGCGCGGCACGCCGTACAAGGCGCAGCTGGTCGCACCGTTCAAGCGGGAGGCGGTGCTGCTCAAGAAGCTGCTCGACGAAACCGGGCTCGTGACCAGCGCGGTCATCATCTCCGAAGAGGACGACCGGCAGGGCCACGAAGCGGTTGGGGCCGAGGATGAGGACGATGTCGTGAAGGCATACCTCAAGCAAGTGACTGCGTTGCAGCCGCTCAAGACCTTTGAAAAGGACACGATCCGGGCGTTCATCGCCGGCACCGGGGTTGATGTGCTGATCGTGGTCGACAAGCTGCTCACCGGCTTCGACGCGCCCCGCAACCAGACGCTCTATCTCGCCAAGGAACTGCGAGAGCATAAGCTGCTGCAGGCGATTGCGCGGGTGAACCGGCTGTTCTCGTCAAGCGAGGAGGACGAGCTGGGCCGCCCGCTGCACGAGAAGGAACATGGCCGGATCGTCGATTATGTCGGGAGCCTCGGGAACCTCGATCAGGCGCTGACCAGCTACCGCGAGTTCGCAGGCTATGACGAAAGTGACGTCGCCCACGCCATGCTTTCGCTCCATGATGAGGCAGAGCTGTTGCCAGACCGGCATGCCGCGCTGCTCGACATGTTCAAGGGCATCAGCAACGCGTTCGACATGGAAGCCTACCAGCTCCACCTGCGGGAGGAACTGACCCGCAGGCGCTTCTATGAAAGGCTGAGCGCGTTCGCCCGCACGTTGCAGACTGCGTTCTCATGCCAGCAATGGATCGAGGAGACCGAAGAGCGGGTCATTGCCAACTACAAGGCGGACCTGAAGCGCTTCGAGGAGCTGCGCCGGGCGGTCCGCCTTCGGTACAGCGACGCTGACGAGGATTACGACTATCGCCGCTATCAGGCGGCCATCCGCGCGCTGCTCGACAAGCATATCGATGCCAGCGAACTGATGTCCGTGGTTCCCCCCGTCGATATCTTCGACGATCAGAGCTTCCGGCAGGTGGTGGAAGGACAGAGCGGAAGCCCAGCCTCCGTCGCCGACACCATTCTTTCCGCAGCAACCCGCACCATCAACGAACGAATGGAGGAAGACCCCGCGCTCTATGCGCGCTTCTCGCGCATGGTTCAGGAAATCATCGATGCTTTCCGTGAGGGGCGCCTGAGTGAGGCCGAATACCTGAACCAGGCGCAGGAGGTGCGCGCCACTGTCGTGCGCGAGTCTCAGGGACAGGGCGGCGGTGACCTGCCCGAAGCGGTTCGCGGCACTCCGTTGACCAGCGCGCTGTACCGGCAGGCTGCCGCGTCCATGCGTGAAATCTCGGGCGCCCAGACCGAAGATATTGCATCGCTCATCGCTCTCGAGTTCGCGAACATCATCAGTCGGCATGCCCGCGTGGGCTGGACCAACGATGCAGACATCGAAAAGCTGATGCGGCAGGACATGGATGATTTCCTGATCGATGAAATCAAGAACAAGCGCGGTCAGTACGGGCTCGATTTCGATCTGATCGACGAGATGCTCGATCAGGCCATTGCCCGCGCCAGGAAGCTCGCGGCCCAATGACCGAGGTGGCCGGACGATTGGAGATCGGCACGGAAGCGTTCGACTACACGCTTCGCAGATCTGCGCGAAAGACCTTGGGAATCTCTGTAAAGCCGGACGGCAGCGTCGTGGTCACAGCGCCTGAGACAGCCGAAGCAAGCCAGATCGAAGCCATTCTGCGCAAGCGAGCCTCATGGATCCTCAACAAGGTCGATGAGGCTGTCTTGCGCACGCCGCCCTTGCCCCCTCGCCGATTCATCCCGGGTGAAACCCATTATTTTCTCGGCCGCCAATACCGATTGCGGGTTGATCCTGAGGCGCGAGGCACCCGCCGTGAGGACGATCGGATCATTGTAGGCGGCGTGGCTGCAGATGAGCCGAACAGGATCCGAAATCGCTTGGTACGATGGTATGAGGTTCAGGGTTATCGCATATTTTCTGAACGATTATCGGCTTGCATTCGGCCATTTGGCCCCGACTTCAAGCGCCCCAAGCTGAAAATCGTTGAGATGGAGCGTCGTTGGGGAAGCTATGTTCCAGCGTCGCATAGCCTAGTGCTAAATCACGTCCTGGTGCAGGTGCCGGTGCCGCTGATCGACTATGTGATTACCCATGAGCTGTGTCATCTCCCGCACCCAAATCACGGACCGGAATTTGCTCACCTATTAGGGAAGCTGATGCCCGATCATGCGCGGCGCAAGGCCAAGCTGGAACAGGTATTCACGTAGCTCGGGCCAGGCATCGACGCGAGCAATTCGCGATCATCCAGCCACCACTCGCAGTCCTCGCCGCAGCCGGGGCATTGCTGTGTTCGATTGGCGATCTTCGAGACCCGCAACCGCTTGGGCCAGCACGCCGCATAGTCCGCCGGATCGATCCACCTGTTCACATGTCCACATGTGCAGGTGTGAACAATGACGACACCCTCCCGTGCTGCCTCGCTGGCGAGCATCGAGGAGCGCCGGAAATCCAGCCAGGTAGTCAGTTCTTCGACGCCCATGATCCGGCCAATATCAGGGCTGGTGTTCGCCAGTTCGTACCCGTCGCGCATCAGGCTCTGCCCCCACCGCAATTCGGCCATCAGGCTTTGACTGCGCGTCTGTGCCGTCTCGAGAATGGCAAGCCGCGGCAATCTGCCGATCGCGAACAACCCGGCGATGTGCCGATGTACCATTTGGGAGTCCGGGTTGAGTTTCTGCGATTTTCGGAAATGCCGGCGCAATCGACGCTCGATTTCGCAGCTCTGCCCGACATAGAACGGGATGCCGTTGAACGGACCTTCTGCAAACTGCAGGCCGGGCTCACCAGGATCGAGAAGGGCATAGACGACGTAAGGCGCGCCTTCCGCTTCGTACCGTGCCTGTCGCTGCAAGGCCTTGAGGCGCTTTTCGATATCGATGGGATAGAGGGGCATGTCGATCTCCTTTGCTGAGTTCGACACCCCCCTCTCTCTCCACTTTCTTTGGGTCTCGGCGTCAACGACCGGTTTGAAATCAGGCCGGACTATCCCGCTCCAGAAGCAGGTCGATAGCGTCCGTTGCGGCGGGCACCTGTGAAGCAGATCAAGCCTGAAGCGCTAAGCGCGGCAATGTCCCGTCGCGCGGTTTTCGCACTGACCTTCCAGTGGCCACAAATGTCCGCTGCACGGCACCGATGGCCTGCTGCGACTCGGCCGAGAAACCAGCGCTGCCGCTCGTTCAGCGCATCGGTTATTGGGTCATTTATAGGGTCAGTTTTAGGGTCATTTATACGGTCATTCTGGCGACGATCCTGCCTTGGCGGCTGCATATCGGACGTTTTTGATGGTCGGCGAGAAGCTTTTTGGTCCACTCCGAGCCGACCATCGCCCGCCCCCTGCGAGCTTTCGATGAGCCCGATCACGAATGCCCTGATCACTGGCGAGCTGGTGACCAGGCGCAGAAAGAACACAGTATCGGGACCATGTTGACCGGAGAGCCAGTGCTTGACGGTACGCTCGCTGGCATCCGTTAGCGTCATCAATTGTTTGACAGCACGGTGCGTTCCGCCGTGCTCGCGCTCTAATAACTGGGCGATGGTTTCGGCATAGACCTGTCTTCCAGCCAGGACTCCTTCCCACTTCGGCAACTTCCTGCCCTTTTTCGGCAACATCTTCCGCTCCTCTCCGGCCTACACTGGTGAAAGTGCGGGGATGGCGGAGTGTCCGTGGTTCGCGCTGCAGCGGTTGGTCGCCCTGGCCACGGCAGCATCGTCATTGAAAGGGCGGAAATTGAAGGATTGGGGCTACGACGACAGTGACGGCAGAGAACAGGCGCCGCGGCTCGTGCGCGCGGCCGAATATGTTCGTATGTCGACTGACCATCAGAAATACTCGACCGAGAACCAGGCCGATGCGATTCGGCATTATGCTGCGGCGCGCGGGATCGAGATCGTGCGAACTTATGCCGACGCCGGCAAAAGCGGGCTGAAGATCGAAGGGCGCGACGCACTCAAGCAGCTGATCGACGATGTTCAGAGTGGCGCCGCCGATTACACCATGGTCCTGGTCTATGACATCAGCCGCTGGGGCCGGTTCCAGGACGCCGACGAAAGCGCCTATTACGAGTACATCTGCAAGCGCGCCGGGATCGCCGTCCAATACTGCGCGGAGCAGTTCGAGAATGACGGGAGCCCGGTCTCGACCATTGTGAAGGGCGTCAAGCGCGCGATGGCCGGGGAGTACAGCCGGGAGCTGTCGACCAAGGTCTTCGCCGGGCAGGGGCGGCTGATCGAAAAGGGATACCGCCAAGGCGGACCTGCCGGGTTCGGGCTTCGCCGGACCTTGATCGACGAAACCGGCACAACCAAAGGCGTGCTCACCCGGGGCGAGCACAAGAGCATCCAGACCGACCGGGTGATTTTGACGCCCGGCCCGGATGAGGAAATCGCCATCGTCCGCAGCGTCTACGCCGCTTTCGTCCATGACGGGCTAAGCGAGCGCGAAATCGCCGATGACCTCAACAGCCGTGGCATTCCAACTGATCTCGGGCGGCCATGGACGCGCGGCACGGTCCATCAGCTCCTTATCAACGGCAAGTACGTCGGCGACAATGTGTGGAACCGGCAGTCGTTCAAGCTGAAGAAGAAGCGGGTCCGCAACGACCCCGAAATGTGGATACGCAGCCCCGGCGCGTTCGAAGCCATCGTCGAGCGCGACCTGTTCGATGCCGCCCAGGCGCTCATCGGCGCGCGGTCCTTCAGGCTGTCCGATGCCGAAATGATCGATGCGCTGCGCACGGTTTATGAAAGCAAAGGCCTGCTCTCGGGGATCATCATCGACGAATGTGAGGGTCTGCCCTCCAGCAGCGCCTATTCGTCGCGGTTTGGCAGCTTGCTGCGGGCCTACAGCCTGGTCGGCTATTCGCCGGATCGCGACTACCGCTACCTCGCGGTCAATCGTGCGCTGCGCCGACTGCACCCGGACATTCTTCGCGAGGTCCTTGAAGGCCTGAAGGCCCAGGGCAGTGAAGCATGGCAGGATCTGGAGACTGACCGGGTCATCGTGAACGATGAGTTCAGCCTGTCCGTCGTCATCGTCCGTTGCACGCCCACACCGACGGGTCTGCTGCGCTGGAAGATCCGCTTCGACACCTCCAAGATGCCCGACATCACCCCCGTGGTCCGCATGGACGCCGGCAACCGGCAGCCCTTCGACTACTATCTCTTCCCAAGGCTAGATGTTGCGGCCGAACGGGTGCGACTAGCCGAGGACAACGATCTACTGCTTGATGCCTACCGGTTCGACGCCCTCGATTTCTTCTACGAAATCGCAGCGCCCGTCCGAGTTGCGGAGGCTGCCTGATGACCGTCGCCCGACCCCAGACTATCGAGATGATCCCGATTTCCCGGATCACAGTGCTCAACCCCCGGGCGCGCAACAAGCGTCAGCACCGCGAGATCGTCAACAATATCGAGACCATCGGCCTGAAGCGCCCCATCACGGTAAGCAAGCATGATGGTCCGGGCGGCACGCGCTACGATTTGGTCTGCGGTGAGGGGCGGCTCGAGGCTTTCCAGATGCTGGGTCAGACCGAGATACCGGCGGTGGTGATCGAAGCCAGCGAGAGCGAATGCCTCGTCATGAGCCTCGTGGAGAACATTGCCCGCAGGGTGCAGCGCCCGATCGACGTCATGAACGAGATCGGTGCCCTGCGGAAACGCGGTTACACCGAAGCCGAAATCTCCCGCAAAATCGGCATCACCAGTGGGTGGGTCAGCATGATCGTGACCCTGCTCGAGCGTGGCGAGGAAAGGCTGCTGTCAGCGGTCGAGACGGGGCTGATCCCCATCAGCCTTGCGATGGAAATCTCGCGCGCCGAAAGCGAAGAGGCGCAAAATCTGCTGCTCGAAGCCTACGAAACCGGCAAGTTGAGAGGGAAGAAGCTGGCTTCGGTTCGCCGGCTCCTCGACCTCCGCATGCGCGGGCGCAGCAAGTCGATAACGGTGGGGAAGTTTGGGCGGAAGGGCTCCACCCGCAAGCTGACCGCCAGCGACCTGATGCAAGTCTATCAGCGCGAGGCCGAAAAGCAGCGCCTGCTCGTGAAGAAATCGGATTTCACCCAGACCCGCCTTCTCTTTATCGTCGAGGCAATCAAGGATTTGCTCACGGACGACGGGTTTCTGACCTTGCTGAGGGCGGAAGGGCTTGAAACAATGCCCCGGGCGCTGGCCATGCGGATCGCGGGCGAAGTCGATGACTGACTGGCCATCAGCAGAGCGCCCGCCCGCAGATCCCGGCTCCGACAATCGAGTCCGGCTAGGTTTCGAGCGCCAGTCTGTCACAGTGAGCATCGACCAGATCGTACCGCTGAAAACATTGCGCGAGGGCGTTCGGGAAAGCCGGAAATATGCCCAAATCGTGAGCTCGATCAAAGCGATTGGCTTGGTCGAAGCCCCTGCCGTCGTCCCGAACCCGAAAAATTCAGAGCAGTATTTCCTCCTCGACGGCCATTTGCGCATCGAGGTGCTCAAGCAGCTCGGCATAGAAAGGGTCGAGTGTCTCGTCGCCAATGATGACGAGACCTACACCTACAACAAACGCGTCAATCGCCTGCCGCCGATCCAGGAACACCGGATGATCGTGCGCGCCATCGAGCGCGGTGTCACCGAGGCGGTGATCGCCGACGCGCTCGGCCTGGAGGTGGGTTCGATCCGTGCGAGGTTCCGCCTCCTCGATGGCATCTGCGAAGAGACTGCGGACATGCTCAAGGACACCAATTGTTCGATGCGGGTCTTCGACATGCTGCGCCGCATGTCGCCGATGCGCCAGATCGAGGCGGCGGACCTGATGATCGGCCAGAACAATTACTCACTGATCTTCGCACGCGCGCTCCTCGCGGCCACGCCAGAGGATCAGCTGGCCGCGCCAGCAAAGAAGACGCGGAAGAATGACCTCACGGGCCCGACCAGCCAACAGATTTCCCGGATGGAGCGGGAGCTTGCCACTCTCCAGACGCAGGTGAAATCAGTCGAGGACAGCTACGGCATCGACAATCTCCACCTGACGTTCGCGCGCGGCTATGTCGCGAAGCTGCTCAGCAACGCCCGCGTCGTTCGCTGGCTCTCGAACCATCGGCAGGAATATCTGTCTGAGTTTCAGCGGATTGCGGAGATCGAGTCGATCGGGACGGTCGCCACGCCTACGCCGCAGGAATGAGATGATAGAGGCCTGCCGTCGGCTCCCGTGCCGATCAATCGCACATTTCCCTCTCATCACGGTCGTCACAGTTGGACGGGCGATAGCCCCAAACAACACAAAGAGTTGAATCGGCTCGGTGGCCAGACCTGGGACAAAGCCGCCCTTCCGTACCGCCATTTCGAATGTCTGCATTTGCCAAAAGCCGACAGCCATCTTGCTTTCGACCGGCATGGATTCCCCGCAGCAGCCGGTTTTCACATGCCTTGTAGCTACTCCGCAGGCTCAAGTCTTCAAGGTCGCCCGCTCAACGAGAGGCTGCTGCGTCCTCCCAACCACCGCCGAGACTGCGAAACAGGAAGACTTGCCGTTGGGCAAGGCGGCGGCCCGCGAGTGTGCCGAGGAGTTCGGTCTCGTAAGCCGTGCGGCGGGCGTCAAGAGCAACAAGCGGATTTGCATCGCCGAGGCTGACGCGCGCTTCGGCTCGGCGCGCGGCGGTCTGTGCGTCCACCAAGGCGGCTGCAAACGACTGGTTGGCGCGACGTTCGGCATCCGCATCTGCCAGTGCCGTTTCCACTTCGCGCAAGGCCCTGAGCCATGCGGCGTCGTATTGGGCGAGCGCGCCTTCCTGATTGGCCTCGGCCAGTGCGATTCGGGCCTTGATGCGGGCAGGATTGATGAACGACCAGCTGATCAGCGGCGTGATGAAAGCATCCAGCGAGCCGCGGATGAGGCCGCCCGATGCGCCGAGCGTCACGCGGGGATACATCTCGGCTTTCGCAACTTTCACCCGCGCGCCAGCGGCCGCGAGCCGTCGCTCTGCCTCGCGGATATCAGGGCGGCGGGCGAGCAGGCCTGCGCCATCGCCGACGGGCAAAACGGCCTCCAGTGAAGGGGGGTGCTCACACTGGAACTTTTCAGCTTCGGCAGGCGGCAGGCCCTCCAGATTGGCGAGGAGATAGCGGGCGCGCTGTGCGTCAGCCTCGAAGGTGGGCAGGCCAGCCTCCAGCCTGCCCAGCAATTGGCGGGCCTGTGCCAGTTCCAACGGGGACACCTCGCCGACCTTCATCTGGCGCGATACGGTATCCGCCAGCGCGCGCTGGGTCGCAATCTGGCGCGTCGCTACACGGGAAAGTTCCCCGGCCCAGCAAAGATCGAGCCATGCCCCGACCACATCGGCCGCTACCGCCAGACGCACGCCATCACGAGCTGCCGCTGCCGCCTCGGCATCGGCACTGGCGGCTGACGATTGATTGCGGAGGCGGCCGAAAAGATCGGCCTCCCAGACTGCTTCCGCGCCGAGTTCGTAGCTCGATTTGGGTACGCCGGTGGTGCTCGGCTGGTTGGCTCCGCGTGTCGTCGGGCTGGCTCCGCTTTCCAGCACCACGTCCGGCGTGCGGGCCGCGCCGGCCAGCCGGGAATTGGCGCGCGCTGCATCGAGGTTTGCAACCGCCAGGCGCACATCGGGGTTGGCGGCAAGGGCGCGGGCGACGTGCTCGTTCAGCGCCGCATCGCCGTAGAGCCGCCACCATTCGCCCGGCAGCGGCGCAGCGTTTGCCGCACCCACAAACGGCGCGGTTGCGGCAGGCGGCGGTGACGGGGCTGCGGGCGGCGGTGATTTCGCCATGCATCCTGCCAGGATCAGCGTCATGACCAGCGCGCGCTTCATGCCTGCTGCCCCTTGCCGAAGCGCAGATAAAGTGCGGGCATCCAGATGAGGTTGAGCACGGTGGAGCTTACCAGCCCGCCCAGGATCACGAGCGCCATGGGGTATTCGATCTCGTGGCCGGGCACGTTGCCGCGCACCACCAGCGGGAGCAGCGCCAGCGCCGCCGTGCCTGCGGTCATCAGGATCGGCACCAGCCGTTCGGCGGCGCCCCGCTGCACCAGCGCAAGGCCGAAGGGCTGATCCTCCTCGCGCTCCAGATGGCGGAAATGGCTGAGCAGCATGATGCCGTTGCGTGCAGAGATACCCAGCACGGTAACGAACCCGACCAATGCGCCCATCGAGAGCACCCCGCCTCCCAGCGCCGCTGCCGCGACGCCGCCGACCAGCGCGAAGGGCAGGCTGAGCGCGACGAGCGCGACAATTCGCCCTGAACGGAACTCCAGCCAGACGAGGAACAGAATGCCGACGAGGCAAACAAGCGAGAGCCAGCCCAGCTGCGCCTTCGATTCCTGCAATGTCTTCCACTCGCCGAGAAACTGGGGATAGTATCCGGCGGGCATGGGCATGGCTTTCACCTTGCGCTCGACGGCCTGCGCTACGCTGGCGAGATCGGCTCCGTCCTTGATATTGAGGGTCACATCGATGCGCCGCGAACCTGCCTCGCGCTTGATTTCGCCCGCCGCTGGAGCCACGCCGACGCGCGCCAGATCGCCGAGACGAAGTGCCGATCCCGTCTGGCTGGGAACGATTAGCCGCCGGAGCGCGCCAAGATCGCTGCGGGCCTCCGGCACGGCCCAGACCGCGACATCGAAGCTCTTCTGGTCGCGGTAGATCTCGCCGACCCTCGTACCGCCGATCAGCGTGGCCGCCGTGCGGCGCACATCGCCTGCGGTCACACCGGCCAGCGCCAGAACATCCGGCCTCGGCGCAATCTGGATCTGCGGGATCAGGCTTTGCTGCTCCACTTTCAGGTCCTTGATGCCCTCGGTGCCATCGAGCGCGCCGCGCACCTTTTCGGCAAGGCTGCGCAGCTCGGCCAGATCGGGACCATAAAGCCGCACCACCACGGTCGCGCCCGCGCCAGTCAGCACTTCCTTGATGCGTTCGCGCAAGTACGTCAGCACATCGCGCTGCAGGCCGGGGTATCCGGCGATGGCGGTTTCGATGCGCTTTACCGCTGCATCGTGATCGGCGGTTTCATCGAGGCTGATCCACAGTTCGGTGAAGTTGGGGCCGTAGACTTCATCGCCCTGCTCGGCCCGGCCGATGTGCGAGCCGAAGTTGCGCACGCCGGGGATCGCGGTGAGTTCCTTCGACGCGCGGATGGTGATCCGGTCCATCGCTTCGATTGACGTGCCGGGCTTTTCGACGAAGTGCATCAGGAAATCGGTTTCGCGGAAATCGGGCAGAAACTGCTGGCGCAGCAGGCCCATTCCGGCGACCGACAGGAGAATACCACCCGCGACAACGGCGACTGCGATGCCGCTCCGAGGGGCCAACCGTTCGAGCACGCGGGCATAGCGCGCGCGCAGGCCGATGACCCAGCGCGGTTCGGCCAGCTCCGCCGCGCCCGGCAGCAGCATGAGGCACATCGCCGGGGTGACCGTCAAAGCCACCAGAAGCGAGGCTGCGATAGCTGCGATATAGGCCAATGCGAGCGGGCGGAAGAAGCTGCCCGAGACTCCGCCAAGGAAGAACACCGGCAGGAACACCAGCATGACAATGGCGCTGGCAAACACCACCGCGCTGCGCACTTCCAGGCTGGCCGCCAGCACCACGGCGAACGGCGAGCGCGGCTGTTCTCGCGCTGCTTCGAGCCGGAGCCGCCGCCCGATGTTCTCGACATCGATAATCGCATCGTCGACGATTTCGCCCAGCGCGATCACCAGCCCGGCGATCACCATGGTGTTCATGCCGACACCGAAGGCAGTGAGCGCCAGCACGGCCCCCACCAGCGATAGGGGGATCGCGGTCATGCTGATCAGCGCAGTGCGCCAATTGCGGGTGAACAGGATCAGCACCGCCGCCACAAGTACGATGCCGATGCCCATCGCCTCACCCAGATTGGCCAGCGCGCGTTCGATGAAGGTCGCAGGGCGGAAAATGGTGCCGTCTACGTTCATGCCCTTGAGGCCGGGCCGCAGTTCGGCCAATGCCTTGTCGATGCCGCGCGTCACTTCCAGCGTGTTGGCACCGAGCTGCTTCTCCACGATCAGCAGCAGGCCGGGGCGGCCATTGATGATCGCATCGCCGATGGGCTGGGCAAAGCCTTCGGTGACCTTGGCGACATCCCCGATGCGTACCGGCGTGCCGCCAACCGTGCGGATGACGGCGCTCGCCAAATCGCTACCGGTCTTGACGCCGACCACCTGCCGCACAGCCAGCCGCTGGTTGGGGCTGTCGACAAAACCGCCGCCTGCAATCACCACGGCATCGCCCGCTGCGCGCTGCACATCGGCCACCGTCACCCCGGCAGCCGCAAGCCGCACAGGATCGACCAGAACCTGCAACTGCCGGTCGCGCGCGCCCCACATCGCGACATTGGCAACGCCGGGAACGGCCATGAGGCGCGGGCGGATCGTCCAGCGCGCCATTTCGGTCATCGTCATCTGATCGAGTTTGTCGGACCACAGGCCGATCTTCATCGCGCGGCTGGTGGCGGATAGCGGCGCGAGCATGACCGGTGGGCGCACAGCTGCGGGTAAGCGCGGAATGACGGTCGCCAACCGTTCCTGCACCATCTGGCGGGTGCGGACCGGATCAGCGCCGCGGTCCATCACCAGCACCACCGACGAGAGGCCTAGCACCGATTTGGAGCGCAGCGTGGCAAGGCCCGGCACACCGTTCACCGCCGTTTCAATGGGCACGGTGACCAGCGCCTCTACGTCCTCGGTCGCCAGCCCCGGTGCCTCGGTTTGCACCTCGACGATGGGCGGCGCGAACTCCGGAAAGACATCGAACTTGGCGCTCATGGCGGAGCGCACGCCCAGCACCGTTAGCACTGCCGCCAGTGCCAGCACCAGCGCTCGCTGGCGCAGCGACGATCCGATCAGCGCCGCCAGCATCACTTGGTGCCGAACTCGGTGCCGAACAGTTCCGCAGCCCCGGCCGTTACGACCCGAACGCCAGAAGCAAGGCCCCGCGCCAGCGTGGCCCGCCCGCCTATGATGCGGGCAACTTCCACTCGCCGTCGTTCATACTGGCGCGGCGCAGTCTCGACATAGACCCATTCGCCGCCGTTGATGTCGGTAAGAATCGCAGAGGCGGGCACATCCAGCGCAGCCGCTCCGGAACCAGTCTGCTCAGGCAGATCGACGAGCACCCGTTCGCCCACCCTGAGGTCGGCCCGCATTGCCGGAGCATAGTAGAGATCAACGGTGGCCGCGCCGGGCGTGGCCGTGGCTGGCCCACGCACGGGCCTTGCCATGATGCCGCCAGTGCCGCCCACCGGCCTGACGGAAACGGAGGCCCCGCGATCAAGCCGCGCCAAATCAGCAGCGGGCACCTGCGCGCGCACCCATAGTGCCCCGCCATCGGCCATGGCTGCAACGGCTGGCCCCAGCGCCCGCCTCTGCCCGGTTGCGCCGGCCAGAGCAGCCTTGGCGGCGGCGACCTGTTGGGTCGCCTCATCGCGTGCCCGGATGCTGCCCGCTTCTGCGTCCACAAGGCCGCTGGCACGCCGCAGATTGGCCTCGGCCAGCTTCAGATCGGCCACCGCGCGCTGCGCATCGGCATCAGCGCGCGCCTGCAATCCCGCCAGCGCTGCCAGATCGGTTCCGGCTGCCACAGGCAGACCGCCGCCACGCGGCGCGGCAACGATCTCGCCGGGCACGGTGCGAGAGAGAGTGGCCTGCTGGCCGGTGCCAGTGGCTTCGGTTGCCAAACCAAGCCGCTGCACAGCCTCTGCCGTCAGTGTCACGCGCATGAGTTCGGTTTCGTGGCCAATAGCTTCCACTGTGGCGGGTGGTTTCGGTTTGTCCGCAGGCGCGGCCCCGCACGCCGATAAGCCGCAGGCAAGGATGAACGCAGACAGCGAAGCGTGTGGACGAAGGGGCATTTGCACCGCCTAGCAAACAAGACTGACATGACACTGACGTGCTGGGCGCAGTGCCCATCAACTGGTATCGCTGCATCCATGCATATCCTGCTGATCGAAGATGAAACGGATTTGCGCGTGATGGCCGCAGAGGGCTTGCGGCGACGCGGTTTCGTCGTCGATTCGGCTGGCTCGCTGGCTACTGCGCGCGATTGTCTGGGCGTCGTGCGCCTCGATGCAGCCATCGTTGATCGCCGCCTGCCAGATGGCGAGGGTCTTTCTTTGCTCCCGGAGCTGGCACGGCACGGTGTGCCATCCTTGGTCGCCACGGCCTATGGCGATGTCGAGGACCGCATTGCCGGCCTTGATGCCGGCGCTGATGACTACATCGTGAAACCCTATGATCTCGATGAATTGGCCGCGCGGCTGCGCGCACTGCTGCGCCGCCCCGGTCAGCGCGTGCCCCCGGTCCTGGTGCACGGCCTGTTGCGGCTGGACCCAGCAAGCAGGCAGGCCTGGCTCGGCGATGCACCACTCGATCTTGGACGACGCGAGTTCGCCCTCCTTCAGCTTCTTATGGAATCCGCGCCCAATGTCGTCGTGCGCGATATGGTGCAGGACCGGCTCTACACGCTTGATGAAGCTGTGAGCCCAAATGCGCTGGAGGCTATCGTCTCACGGCTGCGTCGGCGGCTTGCGGCTGGTGGCTGTGGGATCGAAAGCCGGCGCGGCATCGGTTGGCGTCTGGTGCTGGGTAAGGGGGCGTGATGGCCTCGCTCAGGAGCCGCATCGGTTTCTCTATCGCGGCCATTATCGTCGTGGCGGCCGTGACTACACTCGGTTTCGTTGCCCTTGAATTGAATGAACTTGAACAGGGCGGAAACGTCGATCCAGCCCATATTGAGTATGCCGAACTGCTGCTCGTTCTCCTGCCGTTCGCCGTGATTGCTCCGCTGGTGGGCGTGCTGGTGGCCGGCTGGAGCCTCAAGCCGCTCTCCACTGCCGTTTCCGCATTGCAAGAGATCGGGCCTGACCAACCGGACAGGAGACTTTGCGAGGAAGGACTGCCGAAGGAAATCCAGCCCTTCGTAGCCGCCACAAACCAGGCGCTTGATCGCCTCGCCGGTGCCTATCTGAACGAGCGGCGGTTGGCGGCCGACGCAGCCCATGCGCTTCGCACCCCACTGGCGCTTGCGAAGCTGCGGATAGACCAGTGGCAAGACGGTGCCAGCATCGATGTGGCGGGTCTGGCTGGCGATCTGGACCGCATGCAACGGTCCATCGCCCAGGTGCTCGCCATGGCCCGGCTGGATACACCCGGCCAGCCTGATGATTGCAGGCCGCTTGTCGATGCGTCCCGTCTGGCCCGGCAGATTGCCGCCGAGTTTCTGCCGCTGGCTGACAAGATGGGGCGCACAGTCACCGTTGATGCCGAGTTCGCGGCTCCGGTGAATGTGCCGGACCTCGATGAAGCTTTGCGCAATCTCGTCAGTAACGCGTTGCACCATGGGCAGGGAACCGTTTCCCTGTCGGTATTCGCGGACGGTAAGGAGCTTGTCATCACCGTGCATGATGAAGGGGCCGGTGTCACAGAAGCCGAGCGGAACCGGATGCGCAGTCGCTTCGCCAAAGGGGAGCACTCGTCCGGCTCAGGCCTTGGGCTTGCCATTGCTTCAGCAGTGATGGAACGGGCTGGCGGGCGGCTCACTTGGCCGATGCCTTCAACATTGCAGTTGCATATGGCAGGATGCTCGCTCGCCGCTAACGGCGATGGTTAGCGTGAGCGCTGATCGCATGGGACGCTTTGCTATCGGACCGCTGCAGCGCGCGCGATAGTCGGCTTCGGTCAGAAGCAGACGTCTAAGCTGGCTCACCTGAACGACCTACTCAGGTCGCGTGCTTCCGGACGTTCGTGGCAGATAGACATCGCATTACGACGCACTCTCGTCCAGCAGTACACCTAGGCGATTTCCCAACTCAGCATTGAGCCCCAGGCGCTGCGACTTCATCGGTTCGCCCAGCAATTCCGCTTGCGTCAGGCCAAGAGCTGTCACGACCCGGGCGCGGAGAGTAGGTATCAACTTCTTGAAATCACGTGTTCTCGGTTGATCGCGCACCAGTGCAACGATGGCGTCCAGCGCCCACAAGATAGTGGTCCAGCATTCGAAGAAGTCGACCGGCATGTCGTCATAATCGCTCGACATCACCAGTCTTCCGATCGGGGCATTCTTGCCCATAAAAAAAGCGGCAACGAGCCTGACAATCAACCGTGGCCAACCCTTGTCATCTGCCACCGCGGGCATCCCCTTCGGGGCTGCCTCACATCTTGCTTCCCACAGCACGAGCGCAATCCAGAGTCGCAGGCGTAGCACCTCGCGTGGACCGATAGTTCTACCTTCTGCGGTGACCCCCTCCACGTAAGCTTTAACAGCACGGTCGTAGGCCGCCATATCGGGAGCGGGCCGAGTTTTCGGCTCGACGGCTTCTGCCACCTCTGACGGTTCGCTGTTGTCCGCGAGCTCACCAGTCTCATCACCGAGATCCATCCATGATCCATCGTCCTGAGGGCCGCGACCACCCGCTTGCTTGTGCTCAACGCCGGACAGGCGGTTCAAGAGTGCACGAACGCTGTCAAAGTGCGTGCCGGCAACAGAACTATCGCTGCGGCCACCCCTTCCCTTTCGCGTTGGGCGGGCGGCCATGAATTCCTCGTAGGTCATGAAACTGACCTCCGGAGGTTCGGTTGAAGCAGCAGCCTTTGCGCGCGCAGTTTTGCGACTGGCGACCTCTTCGGTGCCCTCTTCCTCTACGTCGGCTCTGGCTAACTCGTCGAACATCTGAAGCATCCGGAGCTGCATCTCCGATGCATCGTCGAAGGTAGCCAGCGCATTGCTGACGCGTCCGCTGACAGACTCCCGCCGCCGCGCGCGCAGTGCCGATCGATGAACTACGAAGCCGCGCAATGACTCGCTGGTGCTCGAACGAACCTGCGCGAACGCAGCGAGTTCGAGCACGCCTTCGCCCACCCACGCCGTCAATCGGTCACCCGCTTCTGCGAAGCTCGCCACTTCGATCTCGGCCACGATGTCGCCGGACGCACTCGACAGGATGACGATACCATCGTTCCAACGATCCGGCGGTCTGCGCCAACTGAGCCTGCCACCCTCCGTCTCAAATGCGCCAGCTCCTCCCGCATTCATTTCGTCGAGCGGTATGGCTGACGTCTCCACAGGTTCAGGAAGGTCGGTGAAGGGAAATGGGTGCGCTTCCAACCATTTGTCCATCTCGAGCGCTGCGGTGGCTGCGCCCCTCGGCAGTCGTCGATAGATGCACGCCTCAGTGTTAGTGCCGGGGAAGCCCTCCCGCCCTAACGCCGCGACAGTGCAATTCGCGCTGCCACTGAGGACATGGTCGTGCGTCTGCGTCACCGCAATGATGACCTTCGCATGCTTGAATCGGCTAGCTTGCCAGCCTGAAATGTCGATGATGTCACACCTTGGCGGCATCACTGTGCCCGTTGGGAATTCGTGCCGAGCTACATCCAGCAGGATCTTTGTGCGCTCAGGGACGAGCAAGCGGGTCAGGTCCTGAACGGCCTCCAGATTTTGGTCCCAGTACGGGCTGACGATGAGCAACTGTTCGACTGCTTCATCGCCAATCATGCCGCAGAATCGCGTGCCAATTCCCTCGCCGCCTGGCCTCGCAAGGAACGCGATTGCTGTGCCATCGCCCAAATGGTGAAGACCTTCTTCCTTCCCGCCTCCGTCCAGCCAGGGTGCACGATCACGAGCCCAGGCAATTGCCTCGCGTGCAGCGCCCGCGTCGGCGGGCACCAGAGCATCGACATAACGCCACGCCGCTTGCACAATCTCCTTCTCGGGACCGGGTTCAATGCCGCATTCGATTTCGACCGCAACTTCGACATTGCCGCCTAGACCTGCGCCCGTGACATTCGCTGAACTGACGAAGCATCGACCGCCCTCGCGCCCCACCTGCAAGACAACTTTTGGGTGGAATATCCCGTCTGAGACCGGAGGCGAATGCAGCACGTACTCTCTGCCCAAAGCTTCCGGCAGGGCGGATCCGTCACTCAGCGCCATTGTCGCCATGCGGCCGTCTGCAATCAGAAGCACATTTGTCGCGCCCGACGCCGATATCTGCGGAAGCATCACTTCTTCGAACGCGGCAAACTCGAGCGAGAAGCTTGTCACTACCGCCGAGTGGAAGCCTCTGCCCTTCCGCCTTGCTAGCCGCTCCGGCAGCTTCAACGGTTCGCTCCGAGCAGTGCGCGTCCTCGCGCTGTCAGGCCGTCCGCACTCACAAGGTGGACATCTTCGAGGAACTGGATCGCCGGCGCCAAGCGCGGTGTGGTCGGCACGGGTTGATATGCGGCCCGGCGTACTAGCCTGCCGTCGCGCGCCTCGAACAGGAACGTATAGTCACGCTGGCGCCTCAGTTTCTGCATTGCGACCCAGCTATGGCGGAGGACCACGCGCTGCACGACGTATTCTCCGATGACATCGGCAACAGACCGGGCATTCTGGCCCTCAAACCAGCGCAACTCTGTAACGATCGATCGAGCCTGCCCATTGATTGGCAGCGCCTTGCGCATCGTGTCTGCGAGATCAGTGCGGATCGCGACGCGGCGATGAAGCGAGGCGATCAGCCGGACTGCGTCCCAAGATTTTTCTTCCGGTGATCCTCGTCTGCCGGTGAGCTTCGACCAAACCTCTCGCCAAGCAAACCCTTCGATGTCCATAGCGTCCCGCAGATCCGACCATGCAACGCTCGCGGACGCGGTATCTGCCTGTGTTAGCCGCGCCTCGACCGCATCCCGGATTTCAGGGATTCTGGCGCCTTCATCAGTCTCTCCCATGATCGAGATAGACCAAGCGAGCAGACTTGCCGCAGCGACCTGAAACAGGTCCTGGCATTGATACGCCTCCCAGCGCAGACGTTGGCTTTCGAGATCAGCTGAAAGCGCGGTCGACAGGGGATCAAACAGCGCCCAGCGAAAGTTTTCCGGCGTCGGCCGCTCAGCCTCACGCCCTGCGACCTCGAGGATCAGGCTGAGGCTGTCACGACGGCTCTTGTCTTCAGCTATCGCTGCCGGTCCGCCAGCAAACAATACCTTCTCGTAAACCACCCGTTCGTCTGATGAATCAGGAATCGCCGACGGCACAATCGGATGTAGTGCCTTCAGGGTATCTCGATCGACTTGGGCCGCATCGATTGCCGCGGTGAACATCGTTTCGATATACGGACCAATCGATGCGCGAAAGGCATTCGCCAATTCAAGACCAGCGTTTGGGGTGACCCGCTGAATGCCATTTGGCCCGAGCTCGAAGAGCCCCATTTCCTGCATTTGCGTGAAGTACGCCGCGCCGAAAACGCCGAGACTTTGGATCAGATACCGCTTCACATTCGCGTCTGTCGACGCCGCCGCATCGAAATCGATAACCGCCTCACCGCTTTGAAGCGCTTCACTGGCCCACTCGATGCCTCCTACTCCGCCCTGGCCGCTTGCGTCCGCACAAACGAGGGCAAATAGGGCCTCGGCCCGCCGTACCCACTTGCGCCAAAGCTCAAAATCAGTCGTCACACCGCGGCGTGCGTAGGCGTCGCTGAGCCAGCAAAAAAACCCGTAGTATCGCATCCGCAGTGTGATGTTGCTGATTCCGGGTAGCAGATCTTGATACAAGCCCACGCCTGCGTTCTGCATTCCGAGCGGATCGAGACCCCGCTTGTCGATCTTGGTCGTCCACTGCGGAAGAGCGTCCAAGTTACCTCCTGCGCGCCGCTTTTCAATGCTGCGCAAGCGAATATACTAGACTAGTTCTTTGTTGCAATGGCCACTTTTTTCAACACCGCAACCTGCTCTTCTCGCTGCGACATGAGCCGTTCGCCTTCTTGCGAGACGAGATCACCAAAGTTGAGCTTCGCTTCTCGGTGCAAGTAGAACAGCGCGCCGCAGCTGATCGGATCGATGCGCCATTCTGATGTGGCGAGTTGCAGGAGGCGCTCAAACAGGAAGGCACGCTCGTTGTCGGTGGCGGTGGCCAGTGCCGCACGGATCATCCATGTGGGGGCGGCCCCCAGCTCAAGGCGAGACACGTGCCAGACAGGCACCGCGATAAGCAGGATCGCGAGCAGGAAACCGATGGTTCCGGAGCGGATTGGCTCTTCCGCGTGAAGCCCTGCTTCCAACGTGATCGACAACAGCATCAAGCTGGCAGTGAGCATGCTGGACACGACAATTCCGGTCCAGCGCCAATGGCGGATAATGGAAAACGCGACCCGCTCGATCACGGTAGTCGCCGGACGCGCGATCAAGGGCAGGCCGGACGCAGTGCGCTGGTTGGTGGTCATAATGGGCCTTGCGAATACCGATGACTCCGGGCCTCGTCAGCTTTGAGACGCCAGAGCAGAGCTACAGTGCCTACCAAGGATCCATCCTGCTGCCGGTCGAACCCTGCGCATGATAATCATGGCCATGATGGGGGTGATGGTCGTCCCAGCGGTCCAGACTCTGGCCGAAGGGATTGCCTCCGACATCTACGCCGCCGAGGCCCGGCCCGGGCATGGGGAGCCCGGTGGCAGGGTTGATGGACACGCCCTCGTCCACGGAGGGCTGCGGAGGGTCGCTAGATCCTGCGAATAGATCGGTCAGCCACTGGAACAGTCGCATCGGGTTTCTCCTGCAAATGAGGGGCTTAGGCAGATCGAGTGCGCTGGCGCTGCCCTCATGTTCACACGTTCACATGCGCACATTCACACATGCCCACATCGCCACACCCCCTTTTTCTCCCCTCCCGGCCAAGGGATCGACTACCGCCCAATCGGGCTCTCGCCGTACTTGCGCAGGACGTCGTCGAAGGCTTCGGCCATCAAGTCCTGAAGGCTGAGACCGTGGCGGCGGGCACAGGTGTGCAGGGCGAGCGATAGCTCGGGTGCAAAGTAGCCCGAGATCGCCTTGCGACCGACGCGACTTGGCGCGGTCGGGATCTGCGTGACCGGGGATACCGATGCGGTCTCGTCCGCCGCCGCGCCCTCGGGCTGACGATCGGCAAGATTGGCGAAGCGGTTCATGCGCTCTTCCTCTGCTGTATTGGTGTCTGTGGGCATGCGGACATGTGGAGCTGTTCACATGCCCACATGTGAAGCTGTTCGATCTCGCTCGCCGCCTTTCCGCCAGGATCGAGCTCGAACACGGTCTGCCCGCCAGCGACTGCATGACGATAGGCAGCGCGGTCCGGCAGGATGATGGGGCAGGTCTGGCCGCCGAACCCGGTTACCAGTTCGCAGGCATCGGCATAGATGTGCGGGGCATGGGGCGGCCCGGCTGTGAACACGACGAAAGCGGGACGCGCCAGCAGCTCGACCAAACGGATCGTCGTGCGCATCGCCGCAAGGTCGAAGGCGCTGGGGCGGCAGGGTATCAGCACCAGATCGGCGCACTCGGCCGCCTTGCTGGCGGCAAGATCGGCGTGCGGCGGCGTGTCGATCACGATCAGCTCAGCACCCTGCGCCGCCGCCGCAGCAATCTTGGCCGGGATGCGCGGCGGGGCGCTGTCGATCACCTCGGGAGGTGCACCCTGCCGCCACTCGGCCCATTGCGACGCGCTGGCCTGCGGGTCCGTATCGATCAACAGGCTGATCCGCCCCGCACGTGTAGCAGCGGCGGCGAGATGGATGGCGAGGGTGGTTTTTCCAGCGCCACCTTTCTGACTGATGATAGCGACGGTTCGGGTGTGGAGATGTGAAGGCGTGGTCATGTGGGTGCGTCCTCATGTTCACATGTGGGCATGTGAGGCTGTGCGATTGTGGTGATGTGCGGGTGTCGACATGGTCAGCGGCCCCGCTCGAGGTCGCGGCCTGGCTCGATGTCTCGCTCGAGCCCGACTTCGCGGCCACGGCTCGGTACCAGTTCAAGCTCACGCTCCTTGTTCTCCAGCACCATTCGAGCGAATGCGGGGCCACCGATAGCGGCCAGCATGCGGTGCTCATCCGTCATGCGGCGGTCCTGCTTCGGCTGATCTGGCGCGGTCTCGAGCGCGCTGGTCTTGGCGCCGGAGCGTGCCTCGACCTGCCGCTCGACCCGGTCGGGGTTGTCGGTCACGAGCGTCGCGTTCTCCGCGATCCGGGTCACGGCGACCAGGAACGAGGCCGAGGTGTTGAGCATCCGCTCGCGCTCGGACATCATGATGATGCCGTTCTGCGCGGTCATCCCCTGCGCGACGTGGACGTTGATGGCGTAGGCGAGGTCGAGCCGTTCGAGCATCGGATCGCCGCGCGGAAGATCGTGCAGCTTGCCGTCGCTCGCCGTCACAGTGATGGTATCGCCATCGATCCGCGCGACATGGGCAATGTCGCCATTGAGCAGCCCGCGCGCCCCATCCTTGGCGGTCCAGCGGATGCGGTCGCCCTGGTGGAGGTCAATCTCCTTGCGCTCGAAGATAGTGACCGCATCGTGTTTGAGGTTGCGGGGCAGACGGTCCGGATCGAAGCGCCGCACTTCGCCATTGGGCATGGCTAGCTCGACCTTACCGTCCTTGATGCCGATGACCGTTCCCCGCTCACCGCGGGCCAAGCCCTGTCTGGTCAGGTTGGTCTCGAAGGCAACAACGCGCCCCTCGTGGTAGCCCTTCAACTGCCGCGCGCCTTCGCGGGTGACGGTGACCCGGTCGAGCACCTCGAGCTTGATCCCCCTCGCACCAATCTGGCCGCGCTCGATCAGCGAGGCCTGCGCAGCGGCATTGCCCGCGCTACGCATCGCACGCCCGGCCGCGAGCAGGATTGTGTTGTCGCGCTGCTCCTTGGGCAGGTCGGCCCACATATCGGCGGCGATGCCCGCGATCTTGCCCGGCGCAACTTCGATGGTCGCAGGTTTGAGTGCGGCGAAGGCTTGGGCGACATCACCCTTTTCGAGCGCGCGGTTGATAGCCTGCATCTGCGGGGTCTGCGCCCGCAGGTTCTCGGTGATCGGGCTTTGCCTGAGATCTTGCTGTTGAAGCTGGGCAAAGGGCTTGCCCGACTCGATGGCCGGCAGTTGCTTCACGTCGCCGGCGAGCACCAGCTTGCCCACGTCCATCTGGTTGGTGAGGGTGATCAGCCGCGCGAGCCGATCCGTGCCGATCTGACTCGCCTCATCCACCATCACCAGCGCACCGGACAGCTCCGCCCTTGCCGCTGCCACCTTATCCGCGCTGGCACTGCCATCGATGACACGGGCATACCGGGCCAGAAAGGCATCGACGGTCGATGCCGGACTGGCCGTCTTCTCCCCAAACTCCCGTGCGATCCGGCCCACATGGGACAGCGCGACGACCTGCCGCCCCTCCTCACGCGCAATGGCTGCGACCGGAGCCAGCGCCGCCGACTTCCCCACACCCGCGCCGCCCTGAACCAGATGAATGCGGTCTTTGGAGGTGAGGATCGCGACGCCAGCCTGCTCCTGCCCGGCATTGAGTCGGCGAAGTCCGATGGCCCGTGCCTGTTCCTGCAATCGCGCGACGATGCCGTCCTTGTCCGCAATCGGCTGCACGCTGTCCTTGCCCGCTTGCGCGAGGGCGATGACCTTCGTCTCCATGGCCAGCGCCTGTTCGGTGGTCAGCATGCAGTCACGATCCGCAGAAGCGCTGCCGACCAACAGCCCGCGCTGCTGCAACAGATCGATCCGCGCTTCGATCATGTCGACGGTGACCGGTCCCTGCCGTTCAAGCGCTGTCCGGATCAGGTCGTTGCGGGAGAAGGCTGCCTCGCGTTCGCCCAACTCCCGCGCCGCCGACGCCACCGCCTGCGCTGCGGCAAAGGCTTTTGGTTCGAGGCGTCCGAGCCGCTCCGGAACCAGCGGGTCGCCATCCTTCGGGGTCAGCCCCATGACGCTGGCAATCGCCATGCCGCGCTCGCCGATCCCGCGAATGCCGTCGACGACCCGCGACCAAACCGTCTGTTCGCCTGCCGCGCGGGCCATGGCGTGTTCGATCAGCCAAGCCGGATCGAAGCCGATTGCGCGAGCGGTTTCTTTCCAAGCGGCGACCTGCCGCGCCGCATCCGGCGCCAGCTCCTTCCCGCGCCTTGTCGATAGCGCCGCCAATTCGCGTTCGCGGGCACTGCCCCGGTCCTCCTTGGCCAGTTCGGCAAGAATTTCGGCGCGGCGGGTCGAGAACGCTTCGACCGCATCCCGGGTCACGCCCTTGATCTCGAATGCGCCATCAATGGCATTGCGAGCAGGCACGGTTTCGTAGCCTAAAGCCTCGACGCGGCTGCGCAGTTCGGCATTGTGCACCGCCGACAGGACGTGCTGGGCGCGGTAGAGCTCGTCATTGCGCACCGCATGCCATTTGCCATCCGAGGCCTTCGTCGCGTTGGCGATGACAGCATGGATGTGCATCTGCGGTTCGCCGTTCCTGTTCACGTCATGCAGGAATGTCGCAGCGATTAGGTTGCCGGTGCGCTCCGGCACCTGCCGTCCTTGCGCTGCATCCCACACCCGCGCTTCGACGATGTTCTTCTCCGCCCAGCGCAATGTCGCGGTCACAGAGTCCTTCAACGCCTCGACCAGACGCTTGTCGCCGCCGAGCATCGCCACCAGCGACACGGACTTCGACGCCGAGAAGGTCAGGTCAACGCCGGGGCGGTGCACGCCGTCCTTCCCGGCAATCGCCGATCCGTCTGGCAAGTTTCCTTCGAGCACGGCTGCAAAGGTCTGTTCCTCGACCTTGCCGGTTAGACCCAACACTTCCGCGCCCTTACCGAACCACGCGCTTGCATCCTGTGTCTGGTCGGCGGTGTAGTAGTTGTCGGCCGAGTAATACTCCGCCGCCGACGAGGCCGATCCGACCGAGGCGAGCGTAATCATCGCCGGTCCTCATGGGCAATGACGCGCAAGCCAAGATCGCGCTCCTGCTCGGGAACCCTGCAATCGGTAACACCGTATTTGCGGGCGATCAGCCGACACATTTTCGCGGGGTGGTCGATCAGCTTGCCAGACTGCCAGACTGACCAGCCATCGAACTGGGTAGGCAGGATCGTAGCGACGAGCGCGCCCATGAGGAGTGCCAGGCCTCCGCATGCCGACAGAAACTTGAGCGACAGAAAGCGGTTGTCGCCAAGGTAGATGGATCGCATCTGCCTCGGCTCGCTGGCGAGTGCGATCGACTTGTCGAGCTGAGCGGATATCTTCGCGAGGTGCGGCTCGAGCGCGCCGAGAAGGTTCGGCGAAAGGTCTTCGAAAGCAGTGAGGAGCTGCTCGGCCCTCTTGTAGAACGGTGAGAGACTGGCCTGATCCTGCTCCCGGAAATGGGCGAGAAGCTTTTCCTGGGCGATGCGATTGGCCTCTTCGCCGCCGTTCCACTTCTCGGTCAGCTTGCCAAGCATCCGCGCATTGTCCGCCTGCGCCCGGTCGAGCTCCATCACCAGTTCGCGTAGCTGGTGCACGAGCCCGCTGACGGTCGCATCGAGTTTCGGCGCAGCTTCGGTCTGGAAGGTTGGCCGCCCCGCGTCGTGAGCCTCGATCAGCTCATTTATCGCCTTGCGCAGAAGCTCGGGCCGACTGAGCGATTTTGCCTGCGCAACTCTGTCGAGGGCGGCAAGGACACGGTCCTCAACCGAGACATTGACCTGTGCCATCAGCCCCTCCCCCGGATTGCGAGGAGATCGACGGGCCTAGAGGCTAAGTGACTGATATAGGCTCGTTCTAGAAGACCTCGCTGCCGCGCGCTACAGCTCTGAAGTGCTTTTTGGTCGTCCCTAGAACCTCGCCTAGGGCCTAGAATGGCTGATTTCTGCGGGTTTGCGCACCCCTTGCCACCGCTCGAGTTCAGCGTGGAGTGTGCACTTCTATATGTGCTGCTTCGTGACTGACGGTCTGATGGTGGGGAGTCATGACGTGGTTTGGCTTTTCCTGCCGGGTGCCGCCGGCCGAACAGCCGGAAAGCGATTATCGCGTTCTGTACGGGGTTCATGTGATGTCTCCGCCGAATATGTTGGGGTTCCCGGCCCGGTCGAAATCCAGGCCCGACATCGGGATCTCTGGAGGATCCGCCTCCCGGTTCAGTTCGGCGCAAAATCGCTGGTAAAAGCCGTAGCTGAGCCGTTCGAACGGTGCCGCATTCGCGATCGTCCGGGCTATTGGCAGCGGGTCATCGCCGGTGGGTGCCCCACGGAGTGACTGCAGAATGGCCGTTCTCTCGTAGGCGTGAAGGACGAAGTCACAGAAAGCGGCCCCGTCCAGCCTCGTCAGCATGCCAGCAATGACCTGGGCGTCTGGAGTGGTACAATGCTGCCCGACCAGTTGCCTGACCGGATCGTGCCAATGGTCGAAATGGCTAACCCAGCTTTCCAGCCACACAGGCCAAAGGACCTGGCCGTCAGGAACTGAAAGTTGGTCGCAGACCACATCGGCAGTGAGATCGTACATCCCCTCGAACAGCGCTGGCAGGGCAGCAAAGATCGGCTGCGGGTCAATGTCGCGCATCAGGATCGCGGCGGCATGACGCCAGCTCAAAACGGGGTCTCGCCCGGGCTTGTAGGACGGCCACCAGATGTTGCCCGCCTCCAGCTCTGCCCAAAGGCTTGTGGTTCGCGTTCCTGTCATGGCTGCACCTCCCCGGAGAGCTTCGCCAAGGCCGACAGACATGCTCCTGCAAAGCTTTGGCCAGTTCTGGGGGCTGATACCTCTGGTTCGAACTGGCGATCCGGCAAGATCCCTTCTGGATAGCCCTTGGCTGCCTTGATCATGGGCAAGAGGCTGGAGGCGTTCCGCAGCAGCCCGCTCAGGCATTTCCTGCCTGACCGCGCTCGGTAGCGGTGATCGCTTGGCAATCGGGCGTTGCGGTCGATGACGAGGAGGCAGAGTGCCGCGCGCTCGCGACCCAGCCTTTCGCAGGCCTCTGCCCAGGCTGGCTGCGACACATTGTGCCAGCGGCAGGCGATCGCCGATGCATCGACAATGTCTGGCCAGCCCGGTGCCCTGTTGGACGGCAGAAGGCTTCGATAGTCTTCGCTGGCAAGACTTGCAGCCAAGCCCGGGGAGACCTCGTCCGACCGATCAGCATCGGTCGCGCGCTTACGGTTTTTGGACGAGTCTTTGACAGGTGTATTGGGTGCGAAGATTTCTTCCGTCCGGTGGGAAGATTTCGTGTCACCAGAGGGAAGTTCTGGCTGCACCAACAGCGCTTCGAGCATGGCCTTCAAAGCTTCCAGCTTCTCGGCAGAGCTGATGCGCGACACGCGCCCGCGAGGCAGAATCCGTTCGGCTTCCTCGATCAACGCAGCCGCCTGCGTCGCGCGGATTTCCCGGCCGAGCATGACAATCTCATGCCGCAGTGAAGCCATCGCCCGCTCATGCAGCTCCATCGCCTCGAGCCGGGCTTTCCACCGGCCAAAGCCATCGATGAGCGGTCGGAGGCTTATCCCCGAAAGGCTGACGATCACGCCGTCACTGCGCTGACCAGTGCGGCGCGCATGCGGAATATGGGTCCGCTCGATGAACCCGCCGCGCTCCAGCTCGGCTTCGGCATTGTGCAGAACCTTTGTCGAGATGCGCAGCGCCTGAGCCGTGGTTTGCGGTTGCTCCCACACCCCGCAAATTTTGCCAGGCTCAAAGTCGGACGACCGGCAGCCGAGCAGGTAATGCTTCAGGACGCGTACCGCGGTCGCCGACAGGCGTTCCTCGCGGCGAGACCCTAGCGCGATCTTCTCAATCAAGTCAGCCAGGCTGAAGCGGGTCACGCCGGGCGGAAGCCCGTTATGTGCCAAGGAGATGCTCATGAAGCACCTCCCGCAAGGTTTGCCCTTGCGCCCGATTCGCTGGTCGCGTAAATGTGAGAAATAGCCGAACCGCTATCGATATGACCGCTGTGAAGGGTGCCAGCCCTTCCGGCGGTTTTTCGTTTGCGCCATCGGTCTGGTGGGTCGGAAATCCGCGTTATGTGCACATACTGTGCACCGAGCCGATTTTCCCGAGTCGGCGCAAACGGCCAACTCCCTGATCTTACTTGAAGAATCTGGCGCACCCGACAGGATTCGAACCTGTGACCTCTGCCTTCGGAGGGCAGCGCTCTATCCAGCTGAGCTACGGGTGCCGGTGCGTTTCAGGCCACCGCGCCTAGCAAAGCATGAGGCGGGGCGCCACCCCTTTTGCGGGCCGGGGGTGTTCGTTCAGGCGGCACCGGCCCGCTCCCCCACCCGGCCTCCCACAAGATACTGCCGTTGGGAGGACGTCGGGGTCCCCACAAAGTAATACTTTTTGGGGTGCCCCGGGTGGGGGAGCGGGCTGGCACCGCACGGCTTTAGCCAAACCTAGCGCGCCGCCTTCCAGCCGCCGGCCAGCGTCACCTGCTGGAACGGGGCGAGCGCGCAGGTCGCGCCTTGCGGGCCGGGGCTGTTGTAGAACACGGTAATCAGGTCGCTGGCGCACAGCCGGTCGAGCGAGGTCGCATAGGAAAAGCCGCGCTGATAGCCAAGATCCGGGCAGGGCCGGGCCAGCGTGGCGCGGAACACGCGCCGGTCGCGCATCACGAAATCGATCACCTGGTCGCTGCGCACCACCGAATTGGCGATGGCCACGCGGCTGATGCACAGTTGCGGCTTGCCGACCGGGGTGGCCTCCGGGATCGGCCGGTCGGCGGCGGCCACAACCGGGGCGAGCAGCGCGGCGGCGAGCAAAGCGTGGTGCGGGCGGATGGGCAGGCGGATCATTCAACCTCCTTCGCGCGCGTTTCCTTTTTGGCGCGGGGCCGCTCGGCCGGGGCAGGCGTCTTCACCTTGAAGCCGCACAGATCGGCCACCGGGCAGCGCCAGCATTCGGGCGTGCGCGCCTTGCAGATATAGCGCCCGTGCAGGATCAGCCAATGGTGCGCGTGCAGCCGGAAGGGCTGGGGCGTGGCCTTGTCGAGCCGCAGCTCCACGGCCAGCGGCGTCTTGCCGCGTGCCAGCCCCGTGCGGTTGCACACGCGGAACAAATGCGTGTCGACGGCAAAGGTTTCCGCGCCGAACGCGACGTTCATCACCACATTGGCGGTCTTGCGGCCGACGCCGGGCAGCTGCTCCAGCGCGTCGCGGTCGGCCGGCACGTCGCCGCCATGCGCGTCGATCAGCGCCTGGCTGAGCGCAATCACGTTCTTCGCCTTGGCGTTGAACAGGCCGATCGTCTTGATATGCTCCTTCAGCCCCGCCTCGCCCAGCGCCAGCATCGCCTGGGGCGTCCACACCTGCTGGAACAGCGCCCGGGTCGCCTTGTTCACGCCAATGTCGGTCGCCTGTGCCGACAGCACCACCGCGACCAGCAGCTGATAGACATTGCCATAGGCAAGCTCGGTTTCGGGGTGCGGATTGGCGGCGGCCAGGCGCGCGTAAAACTCGACGATCTCAGCCTTTTTCACAGGTCGAGCACCGCCCCCATGGTGTATCGCCCGGCCGGTTTCCCCGCCAGCCACAGCGCAGCGGTGATGGCGCCGTGGGCGAAGATCGCGCGGCTTTCGGCGCGGTGGCCCAGCTCCAGCCGCTCGCCGGGGCCGGCAAACACCACCTGATGATCGCCCGCGACCGAGCCGCCGCGCAGCGAGGCGATGCCGATCGTCCCCTCCGCCCGATCTCCCGACAGCCCGGCCCGGCCGATGACCGAGGCATCGGCCAGCGTCATCCCCCGCCCGGCGGCGGCCGCCTCGCCCAGCAGCAGCGCGGTGCCCGAGGGGGCGTCCACCTTGGCGCGGTGGTGCATCTCGACAATCTCGATGTCCCAGGCCGGCCCCAGCCGCGCCGCCGCCTCGCGCACCAGCCGCGCGAGCAGGGTGACGCCGAGCGACGTATTGCCGGTCTGCAGCACGGCAATCTCGCGCGCGGCATCGTCGATCATCGCATGGTCGGCAGCGGACAGCCCGGTGGTGCCGATCAGGATCGGCGTGCCGGCGGCGCGCGCGGCGGCGAGATTGGCGGGGAGCGCGGCGGGCACGGTGAAATCAACCAGCACATCGGCCGCGCGGGCCAGCGGCCCCGGATCGCCGCCGGCATCGATGCCGCCGGCCAGCCGCGCGCCATGGTCGATCAGCGCGTCGGCAATTGCCTGCCCCATGCGCCCGGCACAGCCCAGAATCCCGATCGCGGTCATCACCCTCTCCTCCCCGCGCCGCATGGCAGATGGCGGCCGCGCGGGCAATCGGCTAGCACCCTGGCCATGGCCGACCATCCATCGATCGTCATCCTGACCGGCGCCGGCATTTCCGCCGAGAGCGGCATTGCCACGTTCCGTGGCCCCGGCGGGCTGTGGGAGGGGCATAGGGTGGAGGATGTTTGCACGCCCGAAGCGCTGGCGCGCGACCCGGCGCTGGTGCACCGTTTCTATGATCTGCGGCGCGCGGCGCTGACCGGGGTGGCGCCAAATGCGGCACATGCAGCACTCGCCCGGCTGGACGCGGCATGGCCGGGCGAGTTGCTGATCGTGACGCAGAATGTCGATGATCTGCACGAGCGCGCCGGCGCGCGGCGGCTGTGCCACATGCATGGCGCGCTGCAATCGGCGCTGTGCGCGGCGTGCGGCGCGCGCCACGCCTGGCACGCCGCGCTGCCGCCGGGGAGCGTGTGCGGCGCCTGCCACGCGCCGGCGCTGCGCCCCGACATCGTGTTCTTCGGCGAAATTCCCTATCAGATGGACGTGATCGAGGCGGCGATTGCCGGGTGCGACCTGTTCGTGTCGATCGGCACGTCGGGCGCGGTCTATCCGGCGGCCGGTTTCGTGCGGATGGCGGCGTGGCACGGCGCGCGCACGCTGGAGCTGAACCTTGACCCGTCGGAGGGCAGCCGCTCTTTTGATGAAAACCGCCTGGGCCCGGCCAGCCAGCTGGTGCCGGCCTGGGTAGAGGAAATGCTGGGGAGGGGGGCGTGATCGATCCGCGCACGCCGGTGCTGGTCGGCGCCGGGCAGGTGACGGTGCACTGGAACGGGGAAGGCGACGCGCCCGATCCGGCGGGCCTGCGCGCACAGGCGGCGCGGGCCGCGCTGGCCGATGCGGGTCCGGGCGTCGCCGCGATCATCGACCGGGTGGTGACGGTGCGCACCATGGCCGATTCGGTGCCCGGCGCGCCGCAGCCCTTTGGCCGCTGCGCCAACCCGCCGGCGACGCTGGCCGCCGATCTGTCGCTCGGCGCGGCGCACCTGGTCCATTCGGCGGTCGGCGGCGATCAGCCCCAGGCGCTGGTGAACGAGGCGGCGGCCGCCATCCATGCCGGCGACGCGCGCGGCGTGCTGATCGCCGGCGGCGAGGCGACGGCGGCACTGAAGACGGCGCTCAAGCGGGGGCAGGCGCTCGACTGGTCGCGCGGTGCCGATGGCGCGCTGGAGGATCGCGGGCTGGGCGCGCCGCTCTTGTCCGATTATGAGCGCGCAAACGGGCTGGGCGCGCCGGTGCTCACCTATCCGCTGTTCGAGCAGGCCCTGCGCGGGCGCTGGGGGCTGTCGCGCGGGGGCCATGCCGCGCGGATGGCGGCGCTGTGGGCGGGCTATTCGCGGATTGCCGCCGCCAACCCCGACAGCCAGTTTCCCACCGAGCGCGGCGCCGATTTCCTGATGACGCCATCGGCGGAGAATTACCCGGTCGCCGACCCCTATCTGAAATGGCACGTCGCGCAGGATGCGGTGAACCAGGCCGCCGCGCTGGTGCTGGTGTCGACGGCCGAGGCCGACCGGCTGGGCATCGCGCACGCGGCCCGCGTCTATCTCCACGGCCATGCCGAGGTGGCGGACGCAACCCCCACCGCGCGGCCCGACCCGTCCCGCTCCCGCGCGATGGCGCTGGTGCTCGAACAGGCGCTGGCGGCTTCGGGCAGGCGCGCGGAGGAGATGGCGGCGATCGACCTGTACAGCTGCTTCCCTTGCGCGGTGCTGATCGCGGCGGAGGCGCTGGGCATCGATCCGCTTGCCGTGCCGACCACGGTGACTGGCGGGCTGCCCTTTTTCGGCGGCCCCGGGAACAGCTATTCGCTGCATGCGATTGCCACCATGGCGGCGCGGCTGCGCGCGGCGCCGGGCAGCTTTGGCCTGGTACTGGCCAATGGCGGCTTCCTGTCGAAACAGGCGGCCGGCGTCTATTCGACCAGCCCGCCCGCCGGCTGGGTGCCGCAGTCGAGCGCGGCGCTGGCGGCCGCGATCAACGCCGAGCCCGGCCCGCCGCTGGTGAGCGCCGATTGCACCGGGCGGGTGGAAAGCTATTCGGTCGGCTTTGACCGGGGCGTGCCGGCGCGCGGCTATGTGCTGGCGCGCACCGGCGATGGCGGCCGCGCGCTCGCCCGGGTCGCGCGCGATGATGCGGTGATGCTGCAGGCGCTGCTGGCGCACGATCCGCTGGGCGCGCCGGTCAGCATCGCCCGTGTCGAGGGGCGCAACATCGTGCGCCGGCTGGGGGACGCGGCGTGATTGCGGGCGACGGCCAGCCGATGCTGCGCGGGGTCAAGGTCGTTGATCTGACCAGCATCGTCTTTGGCCCCTATTGCACGCAGATTCTGGCCGATCTGGGCGCTGAGGTGGTGAAGGTGGAGGCGCCACCGGCGGGCGACGGCTTTCGCTATGCCGGCAAGTCGGCTGCCACGCGCGGCATGGGGCCGGGCTTTTTCGCGATCAACCGCGGCAAGCAATCGGTAGTGCTCGACCTCAAGACCGAGGATGATCAGGCGGTGATGCGCGCGCTGCTGGCGGAGGCCGACATCTTCGTGCTTAACGTGCGCGGCAAGGCGGCGGCGCGGCTGGGGCTGGATTATGACAGCGTCCGCGCGATCCGCCCCGACATCATCTATCTCCACTGTGTCGGCTTCGGGCAGGATGGCCCCTATGCCGATCTGCCCGCCTATGACGATGTCATCCAGGCGGCGAGCGGGGCGACCAGCCTGCTGCCCCGCGTCGATGGCGATCCGCGCCCGCGCTACATCCCGTCGCTGATCGCCGACAAGGTATCGGGGCTGCACGCCGCCTATGCGGCGATGGCCGCGCTCGTCCACCGGCTGCGCACGGGCGAGGGGCAGCGGGTGGAAGTGCCGATGCTGGAGGCGTTCACCAGCTTCATGCTGGTCGAGCATCTGGGCGGGCTGACCTTCGATCCGCCCAATGGCCCGGCCTGCTATGCCCGCCAGATCGACCCCAACCGCCAGCCGGTGGCGACCACCGACGGCTATGTCAGCATCGCCGCCTATACCGACCGCGACTGGCCCGCGCTGTTCCAGGCGCTGGGCGATGCCAGCGTGCTGGACGACCCGCGCCTGGCGACGCCGGCCGACCGGTTCCGCAACCTGGCGCTGCTCTATGCGGCGGCGGCGCGGCTGGCGGCCGGGCTGACCACTGCCGATCTGCTGGCGCGCTGCGCGGCGGCGGGCATTCCGGCGCAGGAGGCGCGCGACATCGCCACGATCATGGACGATGCGCATCTGGCCGCGACCGGCTTTTTCCAGCGCCGCACCCACCCGAGCGAAGGCGACTATGTCGAAATGCGCCAGCCGGTGCGCTTTGCCGCCGTCCCGCCCGCCGCGCCCGGCCCGCCGCCGGTGCTGGACGAACAGGGTGACGCGATCCGCGCCCGGCTCAGGCCGCGTCGATAACCCCGTCCTGCACGCGCCGGTCGACGCGCAGCTCAAAAATGTCGGGGCGCGAATAATGGCCGTCGCCGTCGAACGCGGCGAGCGCGCGGCCGATGGCGGTCAGGTCGAGTGACGCGGTCAGGATTGTTTCCTCGGCATCGGCCAGCGCCAGAATGCTGGCGTCGGGCGCGATGATCGCGCTGCCGCCGGTCTGCAGCTGCCCCTCGGGCATGCCCATGATCAGCGCCTCCGCCTCGGCATTGCCGCCGGCCAGCGCCAGCCCCTCCAGCACCTCGGCCCGGTCCTGAATGGTGCCGGCGGCGACCACGAAGCAGCGCCCCTCAAACGCATAATGCCGGCTGGCGAGCAGGTGAATGTCGCGCACCGTCGGCCAGGCGGCGACATGCACGCTCTCGCCGGCATGGTGGAGCGTTGCGCGCAACAGCGGCATCCAATGTTCCCAGCAGATCGCCTGGCCGATGCTGCCCCAGCCGGCATCGTGGACGGTCAGCGTCGCGCCGTCGCCACGCCCCCAGATCAGCCGTTCGCCATGGGTGGGCACCAGCTTGCGGTGCTTCATCGGCGGCTGGTGCGGGCGCAGCAGATATTGCGTGTTCTTGAGCGTGGCGCGCACCCGTTCATAGCCGCCGAACGACACGCACGCGCCGCTCGCATCGACCAGTGCCTGCAGCACCTCCAGCCGGGGATCGTCACCGCGCAGTGCCTGGTCGAGCAGGATCGCGTGCAGCGCCTGCGTGCCGGGCTGGTTCCACAGCGCCGCGCCGGGGGCCTCGTCCAGCCACAGCGGATAGCCGCCCAGAAACGTCTCGCCGAACGCCACCAGCTGCGCGCCGGTGTCGAGTGCCGCGCGCAGCTGCCCGGCCATGCGGGTGATGCCATGGCTGATGGCCAGCGGCACGGGGGCGGCCTGAACAATCGCTGCGTTGATCTGTGTCATTCCACCCAATCCAGTCCCATGTCGCGATAGACGCCGCGATCCTCGTCCCAATCCTCCTTCACCTTGACGTGAAGATAGAGGTGCACCGGGTGGCCAAGCAGCGCGGCAAGTTCTGCCCGCGCGCGGGCGCCGATTTCCCTGATCCGCGCGCCGCCCTTGCCCAGCATGATCGCGCGCTGGGTGGCGCGGGCGACCAGAATCTGCTGGTGGATTTCCACCGAGCCATCCTCGCGCTCGCTATATTTCTCGGTCTCGACCGTGCTGGCATAGGGCAGCTCGGCATGGAGCTGGAGATAGAGCTGCTCGCGCGTCACCTCGGCCGCCATCAGCCGCTCGGGCGCGTCGGAGGCCTGATCGGCGGGGAAATGCCATGGCCCCGCCGGCATTGCGGCGGCAAGCGCTGCCTTCAGCTCGGCCACGCCGTCGCCGGTGCCGGCGCTGACGAAGAAGGTTTCGGCAAAGGGCGTGGCCGCGTTCAGCCGCTCGGCATGGACGAGCAGGCGCGCCTTGTCGGCCAGGTCGACCTTGTTCAGGATCAGGAACTTGCGTTCGCGCCGCCCGGCCAGCCCCTCGGCAATCGGCATCACCTTGGGGCCAAGGCCGCCCTTGGCATCCACCACCAGCGCGATCACGTCCGCCCCTTCGGTGCCGCCCCAGGCCGCCGCCACCATTGCCCGGTCGAGCCGGCGGCGCGGATCGAAAATGCCGGGCGTGTCGACCAGCAGGATCTGCGTCTCCCCCTCCAGCGCGACGCCCATCAGCCGGGTGCGCGTGGTCTGCGCCTTGGGGCTGACGATCGCCACTTTCTGGCCGACCAGCGCGTTGACGAGCGTGGACTTGCCGGCATTGGGCGCGCCGACCACCGCGACCAGGCCGCAATGCTGGCTCATGCGCCGGCCTCCAGCCGGGCCAGCAGCGCGGCGGCGGCAGCGGTTTCGGCCTCCTGCTTGGAGCTGCCGGTGGCGACCGCGTCGGCCAGCTTGCCGATCGTCACCTGCACCGTGAAGCGCGGCGCGTGGGGTGGGCCGGCGCGTTCGATCACCGCATAATCGGGCAGGCGGCGGTTGTGCGCGGCGGCCCATTCCTGCAGCGCGGACTTGGGGTGCTGCGGCGCGCGCACCGCCGCCTCGACCCGGTCGCCCCACAGCCGCCGCACCGCATCGCGCGCGGCCGGCAGGCCATGGTCCAGATAAAGCGCGCCGATCAGCGCCTCCATCACGTCGCCCAGCACATTGTCGCTGTCGGCGGCGCCATCGTCGCGCGCCTGCTTGCCCAGCTTCAGCCAGGCGGCAACGCCGTGCGCGCGGGCAATCTCGGCGCACACGCTGCCGGTGACGAGCGCGTTCAGCCGCTTGGACAGCGCGCCCTCGCTTTCCGCCGGCCAGCGCTCATACAGCCACTCGGCCATCACCAGCCCCAGCACCCGGTCGCCCAGAAATTCCAGCCGCTCATAATGGTCGGGCGCATGGCTGCCATGCGTCAGCGCGCGCTCATAGCCCGGCAGCGCGGCGGGGGCGGTGCCCAGCAGATCGCCGAGCCAGTCGGCAAGCGTGCTCAAAAGCCCCTGCCCAGCCGCTGCCAGCGCGTGGCGCTGAACCAGGTCCAGGGCAGCAACAGGCTGGCGCTGCCATCGGTCGAATAGAACATGAAGAGCGCGCGCCCTTCCAGATTTTCCAGCGGGACATAGCCGATGCCCTGCCCGGCGACGGGGGGGAAGCGGCTGTCGGCGCTGTCGTCACGATTGTCGCCCATCATGAACACATGGCCCCCCGGCACATGGAAGACGGGGGTGTTGTCGGCCAGACTCGGCCCCCGGTCGAGCACCGCATAGCTGACGCCGTTGGGCAGCGTTTCGCGATACTGGCGATAGCGGCAATAGGCCTTGCCCTTCACCTGCTCCTGAAACGCTGCGGGGCAGTCCTTCTCCGAATAATTGGGCGTCAGCGGCAGCACGAAATCGGCCATCGGCACCTGCGGCACCGGGCGGCCGTTCAGGATGATCTGGCCGCTGACCATCTGGATGCTGTCACCGGGCAGGCCGATGACGCGCTTGATATAATCGTCGCGGTTGCCGGGCGGCGCCTTGAACACGGCGATGTCGCCGCGCGTCGGCATGCCCGGCAGCACGCGCCCGGGGATCAACGGCCAGCTGAACGGCAGGCTGTGCCGCGAATAGCCGTAATTCCATTTCGACACGAACAGATAGTCCCCCACCAGCAGCCGGGGCAGCATCGATTCGGACGGGATGACGAACGGCGACAGCAAGAAGCTGCGGAACAGCACGACAATCACCACCAGCCGGACCAGGAACCAGAGCAGGTCGCGCACTTCGGCAAAAAAGCCGGGGCGCGCGGCGGCCGGTGCGGGCGTGCCGGCGGGCGTGGGGGTGGCGGTGGCGGGGTCGTCCATCGCGCCGCCTTTGCGCCAGTGCCGCGCTGCCCGTCAAGCCGGGCGCCCGCGACGCCGGGGGTGGCGAGGGCGCGCGCCAACGGGTAGAGCGCGGCTCCACCGACCTGCGAAGAGGAACGCGATGGCGACGCCGGAACATGCCTGGGAATCGATCGAGCAGCTGGCCTGGCCCCGGCTGGAGGCGCTGTTCGCCAGTGACCCGGACCGGCTGAAGCGCTTTACGCTCGACGTGGCCGGGCTCCATTTCGACTGGTCCAAAACCCATCTGACGGCGGACATGGTGGCTGCGTTCGAGGGGCTGGCCCGCACGCAGGATCTGGCGGGCAAGCGCGCCGCGCTGTTTGCCGGCGACCCGATCAACCGCAGCGAGGGTCGCGCCGCCGAACACGGCGCCGAACGCGGCGAGGGCAGCGACGAAGCGGTGGCGCGCGCGGCAATGCTCCACGCCCGGATGCGCGCGCTGATCGACGCGATCGAGGCGGGCGCGCTCGGCCCCATTCGCCATGTGCTGCACATCGGCATTGGCGGATCGGCGCTGGGGCCGGCGCTGCTGGTCGATGCGCTGGGCCGCGACGACAGCCGGTACGAAGTGGCGGTCGTCTCCAACATCGACGCGCTCGCGCTGGAAGAGGCGTTCCGCCGGTTCGATCCGGCAGCGACGCTGGTGGTGGTGGCGTCGAAAACCTTCACCACAACCGAGACCCTGCTGAACGCCGACAGCGCGATGGCCTGGCTGGCGGAAGGGGGCGTCGCCGATCCGCATGGCCGCGTCGTCGCGCTGACCGCCGCGCCCGAACGCGCGGTCGGCTGGGGGGTAGACGACACCCGCGTGCTGCCCTTTGCCGAGTCGGTGGGCGGGCGCTATTCGCTGTGGTCGTCGATCGGCTTTCCGGCGGCGCTGGCGCTGGGCTGGGAAGCGTTCGAGGCGCTGCTCGACGGTGCGGCCGAGATGGACCGGCATTTCCGCCTGGCCGCCTTCCACGAAAACGCGCCGGTGCTGGCGGCGGTGGCCGACCTTGCCTATGCGCAGGTCAAGCGCGCCGCCACCCGCGCGGTGTTCGCCTATGACGAGCGGCTGCGGCTGCTGCCGGCCTATCTGCAGCAGCTGGAAATGGAATCGAACGGCAAATCGGTGTCGGCCGATGGCACGCCGCTTGCCCGCCCCAGCGCGCCGGTGACGTGGGGCGGGGTGGGCACCGATGCGCAGCACGCGGTGTTCCAGCTGCTCCACCAGGGCACGCAGCTGGTGCCGGTCGAGTTCGTCGCGGTCGCCGAGCCCGGCGACATGCTGAACCCCGAACATCACCGCCAGCTGCTGCTCAACTGTTTCGCGCAAGGGGCTGCGCTGATGAAGGGGCGCAGGGCCGACGATCCGGCGCGCGCCTATGCCGGCGACCGGCCGTCGGCGACCATCCTGATCGACGCGCTGGAGCCGCGCAGCCTGGGTGCGCTGATCGCCTTTTACGAGCACCGCACCTTTGCCAATGCGGTGCTGCTGGGAATCAACCCGTTCGACCAGTTCGGCGTCGAGCTGGGCAAGGAAATGGCACGCGCCGCCGCCATGGGGGGGCTGGATTTCGACCCCTCCACCACCGACCTGATGGCACGCGCCTTTGCGATCAAGGATTTCTGATGAGCGATTTTGATTATGACCTGTTCGTCATCGGCGCGGGCTCGGGCGGGGTGCGTGCCGCGCGCATTGCCGCCGCGCACGGCGCCCGCGTGGCGATTGCCGAGGAATATCGCGTCGGCGGCACCTGCGTCATCCGCGGCTGCGTGCCCAAAAAGCTGCTCGTCTATGGCGCGCATTTTGCCGAGGATCTGGCCGACGCGCGCTGTTTCGGCTGGGACGTGCCCGAAACCCGGTTCGACTGGGCCAAGCTGCGCGACAATGTGCTGGCCGAGGTCGACCGGCTGAACCAGGCCTATACCAACACGCTCGACAGCCATGATGTGGAGATTTTCCACGAGCGCGCGACCATCACCGGCCCCCAGTCGGTGCGGCTGGCCGGCGGCCGCGACATCAGCGCGCGCGTGCTGCTGGTGGCGACCGGCGCGCACCCGCAGGTGCCCGATTTTCCGGGCAACGCGCATGGCATCACCTCCAACGAGGTGTTCCACCTGCCCGAACTGCCCGCCCGCGTGCTGATTGCCGGTGCGGGCTATATCGCCAATGAATTTGCCGGCATCTTCCACGAATTCGGCAGCAAGGTGACGCTGATCAACCGGTCCGACCAGATTTTGCGCGGCTATGACGAGCAGATCCGTGACCGGCTGCTGCAGATTTCGATGACCAAGGGCATCAACTTCCGCTTCAACGCGCGGCTGCTGGGCATCGAGAAGCTGGCGAGCGGGACGTTGCGGGTGGAGATGACCAACCATGACGCGATCGAGGTGGATTGCGTGCTGTTCGCCACCGGCCGCGTGCCCAACACGGCCGCCCTGGGGCTGGAGGCAGCCGGCGTCACCCTCAACGACGATGGCGCGATCGCAGTCGATGCCGACAGCCGCACCAGCTGCCCCAGCATCTATGCGGTGGGCGACGTGACCAACCGGGTGCAGCTGACCCCGGTCGCGATCCGTGAAGGCCATGCCTTTGCCGACACCGTGTTCGGCGGCAAGCCGTGGCGCGTCGACCATAGCTGCATCCCCAACGCCGTGTTCAGCCACCCGCCACTGGCCGGCGTCGGCTTGACCGAAAGCCAGGCCAAGCAGCGTTACGGGACGGTGAAGGTCTATACCTCAGACTTCCGCCCGATGAAGAATGTGCTGGCCGGCCGCAACGAGCGCGCGCTGTACAAGATGGTATGCGACGCCTCGACCGGGCGGATTCTGGGCATCCACATGATCGGGCCGGACTCCGCCGAAATCCTTCAGGCAGCGGCGGTCGCGGTGAAGGCGGGGCTGACCAAGGAAGCGTTCGACCAGACCGTGGCGCTCCACCCGACCATGGCGGAAGAGCTGGTGCTGCTGCGTTAGGGTTGGTTTCAGTTTCACGGAAACGGTGGCGGCGCCGGCCCACTCCCCCACCCGGCCACCCATAGAATACTGCCGTTGGGTGGCCGGGTGGGGGAGCGGGCTGGTGCCGCGTCAAAAAAGCCGAAAAAGACGCCAGCTTGGTTCGCGATCAGACCCGTCCGTCACCCCGGGCTTGACCCGGGGTCCCGCTGCCTTTGCGAGCGTGGAAAAAGCGGGACCCCGGATCAAGTCCGGGGTGACGGTGCGGGTGTGTGGCTCGTGCTGCGCTCCCCTCCCGCTTGCGGGAGGGGCCGGGGGTGGGCTGAGCCGGGTGGCCGAGAACAGGCCCACCCCAAACCCCTCCCGCAGGCGGGAGGGGCTTATCGTCTGGTCGGTGCGCGCCTATTTCTTCGGCTTGACGAACTTCAGCGTCATCCGGTCGCTTTCGCCGATCGCGGCATATTTGGCGCGGTCCTTGTCGCCTTCGGCATAGTTGGGCGGCAGCGTCCACACCCCCTTGGGATAGTCATGCGTGTCCTTGGGGTTGGCGTTTACATTGCTTTCGCCGGCCAGCTTGAACCCGGCCTTCTCCGCGTGCGCGATGACGCTGGAGCGCTTCATATAGCCGCTCTTCGCCTCGGTGATGCCGGTGGCGTTCTCGGGCAGGTGATGTTCGACCACGCCCAGCGTGCCGCCGGGCTTCAGCATGGCGAACATCTGGTCGAATGCGGCCTGGGTCTGGTCGGTCGCGCCGAAGCTCCAGTTGTGCACGTTGCGGAAGGTCAGCACGACATCGGCGGTGCCGGCCGGCACCCGGTCGGGCGCATCGGCCGAGGGAAAGGTGGCCCATTTGACCTTGCCATAGACATCGGGCTTGGCGGCGACCAGCTTGTTGACGCCGGCGCGCGCCCGCTCGCTGGGGGCGGCGGCATAATAGGTGCCCTTGGCGTGCAGATAGGGCGCCAGAATTTCGGTGTACCAGCCGCCGGCCGGCCAGATTTCCACCACCGTGTCGGTCGGCTTCACCCCGAAAAAGGCAAGCGTTTCGGCCGGGTGGCGATAGGCGTCGCGGGCCAGGTTGGCAGGGGTGCGGCTGGGCGCCTTGACGGCGGCGATCAGCGCCGCGCCGGGCTTGGGCGCGGGCGTGGTGGCGGCAATCACCAGCCCCGAAGCGGCAGCAGCGGCGAGCGCCACCGGCGCGGCGACCCGAAGGGCAGACAGATAACGCATGACGACTCCTTTGCGGCACGGCAGTAACCGGCGCACGTTGTGGCGGGAGGTGGCAGGCGATGCAAGCGGGGCTGTGGGCAGCGGCGGCGGGGAGCCTTGCGGTCGGGCTGATCGCCGGCTGGCGCGACTGGCGCCGCGTGCGCCGGCACGATCCCGACGCGGTCGGCCCGATCGACTGGGGCCTGGTGCAGGTGCTCGCGGTGCTGGCGGCCGTGGTTTGCACCGCGCTCGCGCTCAGGGCGGGGGGATAGCGTGTGGTCCCCAACCAAAGCCCCTCCCCTTCAGGGGAGGGGTTGGGGTGGGGCGTCTCTGCCGGTGTTGCGCCCTCGATATAGGCCCCACCTCCCAACCTCCTCCCCTGAAGGGGAGGAGGAGTGAGATCACCATGCCCAGGCGTGGCGGAAAAGGTGCTGCGAAACGCCGTTCAGATCACCGCGATCTTGTAATGGTGCCAGGCGAAGATGGCGGCGGCGCCGCGGTGCGGGCGCCACGGTTCGGCGAGCAGGCGGGTGGCTTTCTCCGTCGGGCGCGCGTCGAGCCCCAGGATGCGGCCCACCTCGATCTGCACCGCCAGGTCGCCCGCCGGCCAGATGTCCGCGCGCCCTTCGGCGAACAGCAGATAGATTTCGGCCGACCAGCGCCCGATGCCCTTCACCCGGGTGAGCGCGGCAATGGCGTCCTCGTCATCGGCGGGCAGCGCGGCCAGGTTCAGCGCGCCGCTCACCACTTCATCGGCCAGGCTTTTGGCATAGCCCGCTTTCTGTCGCGACAGCCCGGCGGCGCGCAGCGCGTCGTCGCTCGCGGCGGCAATGGTGGCCGGATCGGTCAGGTCGCCCACCGCCTCCAGCTTGCGCCAGATCGAGGCGGCGGCGGCCACGCTCACCTGCTGGCCGACGATCGTGCGCAGCAGCGTTTCATAGCCGCGGTCGCGCAGGCGCGGCTCGGGATAGCCCGCCCGGTCGAGCGCACGGGCAAAGGCCGGCTCGCACGCGGCCAGCGCATCCACCCCGGCGCGCAGCTTCTCCGCGCTCAGGCCCATTGCAAGCTTCCTTGATCAAGCGGGCGGCGCCGGGCTATGGCGGCCGCGCCATTTAGGGAGATTTTCATGCCGCAGCTTATCGTCGTGATGCGCAACGGGGAAGAACGGACTGTCACGGGCGAAGCTGGCCTTTCGGTGATGGAAGTCATCCGCGACGCCGGGATCGACGAGATTCTGGCGCTGTGCGGCGGCTGCTGCAGCTGCGCGACCTGCCATGTCCATGTCGATCCGGCGTTTGCGGCCAAATTGCCGGCGATCAGCCTGGACGAGAACGACCTGCTCGACAGCACCGCCGGCCGCGACGGCACCAGCCGCCTGTCGTGCCAGATCCCCTTCACCGACGCGCTCGATGGCCTGCGCGTGCGGATCGCCGAAGAAGACTGAGCGGCTAGAACGCTGGCAGCGGATTGAGGCGCAGCACCGCGCTCGGCGCGCTTTTGAGCGCGGGGGTGGCGCGCCACACCATGCGCTTGCGTCCGGCTGCGGTCTGCACGCCGCCTTCCTCATTCTGGCTGACGATCTCGGCATCGGTATCGAGCGTGAAGACGCCGTCCAGCTTGCTCGCGGCGTCGGCGCCGGCCATCGGCCCCATCTGGCTTACCTGCTTTGATCCCTCGGCGGCAAAGGCGGGCGCCTTCACGCGCACCGCGCCGCCGGGCCGCAATTCGACGGCGAGGAACGGAAAAATGACCTCGGCGTCGATGTTGTAAGGCCAGACAAAGGCGTGATCGAGCCGGCCGCGCACCGCATAATCGATCAGGAAGCGGCCGGCGCCCAGATACTGCACCTTGCGATAGCCCGGCTCGCGCGACAATGCGGTGGCAATCGCGGCATTCTGGCGTTCCTGATCGGCATCGGCGCCGGGATCGTCGGCCTGCGCGCTGGTGCGCTCGGCACGGGGGCTGTCGTCGGCCGGGCGCTTGCCGTCCTTGTCGTCAACCGGCTTCAGCTGCTTGCCCAGGTCAAGCGCGATCACTTCGCCCACATAAGTGAAGGCGAAGCTGCGATCGGCGTTGATGGTGAGCGTGGAGGTGAACTTGCCCGGCGTGAGCGCGCATGACGCAAGCACCAGCGGCAACAGCAGCAGCGCGACGGCTCTGGCGATGTATCGGGCGGGGCGGGCAATCATCGGCGATGCTCCCTTCGGGCTGAATTTCAGCGCGTCGCCACCGCATATAGCGCAATGGCGGCCGCGTTCGACACGTTCAGGCTTTCGATCTGCGCCGAAATCGGCAGGCGGGCCACCACGTCGCAATGCGCGGCGGTGTTCTGGCGCATGCCTTCGCCTTCCGCGCCCAGCACCAGGCAGGTCTTGCCGCCGCCCTTCACTGCCTCGGCCAGCGTTACCTTGCCCTCGCCGGCCAGGCCGATGCGCCAGAACTGCGCCTCGGCAATCTCGTCGAGCGCGCGGGCGAGATTGACCACGCGGACCCAGGGCACCACCTCCAGCGCGCCCGAAGCCGCGCGGGCGACCGTGCCCGATTCGGGTGGGCTGTGCCGGTCCTGCGTCACGATGCCCAGCGCGTCGAACGCGGCGGCCGAGCGCAGGATCGCGCCGACATTGTGCGGGTCGGTCACCTGATCGAGCACCAGCAGCGGGCGCGCGTCATCGGTGCCGTGACGCAGCAGATCGCCCAGCCAGATATCCTCCAGCGGATCAACCTCCGCCACCAGCCCCTGATGCGGCGCGTCGGCGGGCACCAGCCGGGCCAGATCGGCGACATCGGCATAGACCGTGGGCACATCGTCCGGCATCACGATCAGCGCGGCGGCCTCGCGCGTGATCCACAGCTTCCTCACCCGCCGCTCGGGATTGTCGAGCGCGGCATAGACTGCGTGGCGCCCCCAGAAGCGCGGCCGCTGCGGCGATCCGGCAGAGGGGCGGTGGCCCTTACGCGCCATGCCCGCCCCCGGCGTGCGGGGTGCCCGCCTCAGTCCTCATCATCGCCATAGGCATAGGGATCGGTGACGGCCGGCTTGGTGGGCAGCGGCGGGCGCGGCAGCGCTTTTTCGGCATTGGCGGCGTTCAGCAGGAACGAGGCGAGAATGGTCGCGCCCTGGCGCATGTCGTCGCCCTTCAGATGGTCGAACGTGTCGGCGCTGCTGTGGTGGACGCGGCTGTTATAGTCGAGCGGGTCCTGAATGAACTGGAAGCCCGGCACGCCGACCGCCTGCAGGAAATAATGGTCGGTGCCGCCGGTCTTCTGGATGACGACCGCGCTTGCCCCCATCGGGCCAAATGGCGCGAGCCATTCGCGGAAGATCGGCACCACTGCCGGGTTGTTCTCCGCATAGATGCCGCGCACCTTGCCCGAGCCATTGTCGAGATTGAAATAGGCGGCCAGCTCGCCCCAGCCGGGCTTGGGCGTGATCGGCCAGCGCTGGCCCCAGCCATAGAAGCGCGCCAGGCCCGTCTGCACCGGGTCGCTCGCCGAGCCGCGCGTGGCGATATGCTGTTCGATATAGGCCAGGCTGCCGAGCAGGCCCTGCTCCTCACCCGCCCACAGCGCAAAGCGGATGGTGCGCTTGGGCTTGAAGCCCGACGCGGCCAGAATCCGTGCCGCCTCCATCACCATCGCGGTGCCGGCGCCATTGTCGGCCGCACCGTCACCCGCCACCCAGCTGTCCAGATGCGCGCCGGCCATCACATAGCCGGCCTTGGGGTCGGTGCCGGGAATTTCGGCAATGATGTTATAGGCCTTGGTATCCGAATCGTCGAAACGGACGACGCTGTCGATCTCGATGGTGGGCGCCGCCCCTGCCTTGGCCAGGCGGGCAAGGCGGCGATAATCCTCGGCCGCCAGATCGATGCCGGGCAGCGAGGGGGTCTCGCCGACGCCGAACAGATAGCCCTCGCCATGCACCAGCTTGCCGTCGCGATAGCTTTGCTGGACCCAGGCCAGCGCACCCTCGGCCTTCAGAAAGGCGTCGAGCTTCTTGGCAAAGTCCAGCCGCTTCATCCGCCGGTCGGTGCCCTCGGGGTCATAGACCGGCTGCTGGAACTGGTCGAGCTTGGCGATGTCTTCGCCGGTCAGCCGCTGAAAGGGCGCGCGGCCAGGTTCAGAGCCGGTGCCGGGCCGCGTGATCATCACGATCTTGCCCTTCAGCTTGCCGCGCCACTTGTCGAAATCAGCCAGTTTGGCGATCGGCGCGACGATGACGGGCGCGCTCAGCGGGCCGTTGGTGGCCGGCGTCCACGCCACCGGAATCGCGGTCAGCTGCACCGGGCGCGGCGAGACCATCCGCACGCTCGACCGCTCGATCCACCAGCCGCGGCCAAACTCGAACCCTTCCTTGTGCACCGCGCTCAGGCCCCATTCGCGGAACTTGGCCTGGGTCCAGTCCTCGGCCTTGCGCATTGCCGGCGAGTTGGTCATGCGCGGGCCGATCACGTCGCTCAGATGCTCGACGATCGGCATCACCTGGCTGTGGTTGATGCCTTCGTCGATGATCTTCACCGTCGCGGTCCGGTCGCTCTGGGCGAGCGCAGGCGCGGCAATGACGATCGCAGCGGCGGTGAGTAACAGGCGCATATGGCAACTCTCCCTTATTTTGCCTGTGCGTTAAGCGGCGGCGGCGCGGCTGGCAAGCACTGGCATGGAGTGCCTGGCAGGGGGTGCGTGGTTGACAGGCGCGTGATCGCTCGGCATGGAGCCGCCTCGCTTTTGCAAGCGGCGCCGTGGAAGGGTGGCCGAGTGGTTAAAGGCAGCAGACTGTAAATCTGCCCGCGTGAGCGTACGCTGGTTCGAATCCAGCCCCTTCCACCATCGCTCCGCCGGGCGATTTTCTAAATCACCATATACAAAAACAGCGCGGACGCCGCTGCCATCACCAGCGTCGCGGCCCAGCCGAGCGCGGTCTGCCATGGCCCCAGCGTCAGCCGGCCCATCGCCCGCGGGTTGCGCGCGATCAGCATCATCATCGCCATCAGCGGTGCGGCGAGCACCCCGTTGACGACCGCTGCCCAGTAAAGCGCGCGCGCCGGGTCCACGCCCACCGTCTGCAGCGCGGCCCCGGCCAGCGTCGTCGCGGCGATGGTGCCATAGAAGAGCCGCGCATCGCGCAGCCGCGCGTCAAGGCTGCCCGACAGCCCGACCATCTCCACCATCGCATAGGCCGCCGATCCCGCCAGCACCGGCACCGCCAGCAGCCCGGTGCCGATGATGCCAAGCGCAAACAACGCGAAGGCCAGATCGCCCGCAATCGGCCGCAGCGCCTGCGCGGCATCGGCCGAGGTCGCGATATCGCGGATGCCGTGCGCATGGAGTGTCGCGGCGGTGGCGAACACGATCGCCAGCGACACCAGGGTGCTGAACCCCATGCCGACCAGCGTGTCCGTGCGGATGCGGCGCATCTCCGCCGGCGCGTCGGCGGGGGTGACGCACAAGGGCTTGGCATGGTGGCGGTGCTGCTCCTCAATCTCCTGCGCTGCCTGCCAGAAAAACAGATAGGGGCTGATCGTGGTACCCAGGATGGCGACGAGCGCGGTCGCATAGGCCGCGTTCCAGCGGATATCGGGCACCACCAGCGAGGCCAGCGCCTGCCCCCAGGGCACGCCCGCCACCATCACCACCGCGACATAGGTGAACAGTGACAGCGTCGTCCATTTGAGCAGTTCGGCATAGCGGCGATAGCTGAGCGCCACTTCGGCGATGACGCAGACGATACCGAACAGCAGCGTATAGAGCGCCGCATTGCCCCCCGCGATCAGCGCGAGCGCGGCGCCCATCGCGGCGAGATCCGCCCCCAGATTGACGATGTTGGCGACCAGCAGCAGCGCGACCATCGCCACCAGCACGGCGCGCGGGTAATGCCGGCGCAGGTTGCGCGCGATGCCGGCGCCCGTCACCCGCCCGATTTCGGCCGCGACCAGCTGGATCGCCACCATCAGTGGAAAGCTGAGCACGAAGGTCCAGGACAGGGCATAGCCGAATTCGGCGCCGACCTGGCTGTGCGTGCCAATGCCGCTGGGGTCGTCATCGGCCGCCCCGGTGACGAGGCCCGGGCCGAGCGCGCGCAGCCATTGGCCAAGGCCTGATCGATTCCGCGCCGCCATGGCCCATGGTGCGGCGGGCGCTGCGCGTGCGCAAGCGCCGATGCGCGCTCTTTTATCCGCGTCGCCGCCCTGCTAGCGCGGGGGCCATGAACCCCGTTTACGCCAAGCTTGGCACCACCATTTTCGAGGCGATGTCGGCGCGCGCGCGGGCGACGGGCGCGGTCAATCTGGGGCAGGGCTTCCCCGACGGTAACGGCCCGCCCGACGTGCTGCAGGCGGCGGCGCGCGCGCTGCTCGCTGGCCCCAACCAATATCCGCCGATGGCGGGCCTGCCCGAACTGCGCGCCGCCATTGCCGCGCATTATGCCGCCCATCAGGGGCTCGATCTCGACGCGGGCGAGGTGATCGTCACGTCCGGCGCGACCGAGGCACTGGCGGCGGCGATCCTCGCGCTCGTCTCGCCCGGCGACGAAGTGATCCTGTTCCAGCCGATGTATGACGCCTATCTGCCGCTGGTCGAGCGGGCAGGGGGCGTTGCGCGCTTCGTCCGGCTGGAGCCGCCCGAGTGGCGGATTACGCGCGAGGCGCTGGAAAGAGTGGCGGGGCCGCGCACCCGGCTGGTGATCTTCAACGACCCGCTCAACCCCACCGCGACCGTCGCCAGCGCGGAGGAGCGCGCGCTGCTCGCCCAGTTCTGCGTCGAGCGCGACCTGATCGCGATCTGCGACGAGGTGTGGGAGCATGTCGTGTTTGACGGCCACGCCCACCGTTCGCTGATGGCCGAGCCGGGGATGCGCGAACGCACCGTCAAGATCGGCTCGGCGGGCAAAATCTTCTCGCTCACCGGCTGGAAGGTGGGCTGGATGTGCGCTGCGCCCGCGCTCGCGGCGGTGCTGGCCAAGGCGCACCAGTTCCTCACCTTCACCACCCCGCCCAATCTGCAGGCCGCCGCCGCTTATGGCCTGGGCAAGGACATGGCCTATTTTCAGGACATGCGCGCCGGCTTTGCCCGCTCGCGCGACCGGCTGGCGGCGGGGCTGGCGGCCAGCGGCTATCATGTGCTGCCGAGTGCCGGCACCTATTTCCTGTCGATCGATCTGGCCGCCAGCGGCATCGCGATGGGCGACGTGGCGTTCTGCGAATGGCTGGTCGAGGAACGCGGCGTCGCCGCCATCCCGGTCAGCGCCTTTTACGCGCAGGACGCGGTGACGAACGTGGTGCGGCTGTGCTTTGCGAAGGTGGACGCGACGATTGACGCCGCACTGGAGCGGATGGCGCGGCTGCCTTAGGGTCCCCGAGGCCGGCTTCGCGCGTTGCGGATTCTCCCCTCCCTGGCAGGGAGGGGCCGGGGGTGGGTCGGCCCGAGGATGTCCGCGACCATCGCCAAAATGGCTTCAGCCACGCCCTCAGGGTTTTGCGCGACCTCGGCATTCCAGAACCGGATCACCCGCCAGCCGCAGCTTTCGAGGAAGGCGGTGCGTTCGAGGTCGGATGCGGAGTCGACATGCTGGCTACCGTCGAACTCGACCGCCAGTTTCGCCGCCCGGCACGCCAGATCAACGATGTAGCGCCCCACCACCAGCTGCCGTGTGAAGCGCGGGCGGTGGCTGGAAACAAGGCGCCAGATCGTCCGCTCGGCTTCGGTCGCATTGTTGCGCAGGTCACGCGCGCGATCGGTCAGATGGGGTGGGACGCGGGGCATCGCGAAATTCTGACGGTAGGCCATGCCGAGCGCAACCCACCCCCGACCCCTCCCTTCCAGGGAGGGGAGGTTAGGGGCGTAGGTTGATCCAAAGCGCTGGCACAAATGGTCGCGGACGATACTTCAAACACCCGGCATTTTGATGATATTGCTCATCTTCCAACAAAAAAGGAGGGTGCCATGAACGATCTTGTAGAGGCACTAAGCAAAGCCTGCGCGGCCGCTGCTAAGGGAGACAAGGTTGTTACGATCCATCTCTTCGGGATCGAGCACGCTGCCCGGCTTAAGAATGTGAATCTGTCAGATCTCGCTGGCCGCGCAGGTATCAGTGAAAAGTACGGAACGGAGTTACGCAAGGCAGTGCGCCTTGCCGATTACGTCAAGATTGTTGCCAAGCCGCAATAGGCACTCCCAATTAACTTCGTCGTGGGGCTCTTTCGGGTTCTGGTCACCCAATCCGCGCCATCAGCCCGCGCTCGGTGATATACCCCGTCACCAGCCGGGCCGGGGTCACGTCGAAGGCGGGGTTGGTGACCGGGGCGTCGGTGATGCGGGTGGCACCGATCATCGCCACTTCGTCGCCGCCGCGCTCCTCGATCGGCACATCGGCGCCGGTGGGCGTCGCCGGATCGAAGGTGGTATAGGGCAGCGCGACGTAGAAGGGCACGCCATTGTCGGCGGCGGCCAGCGCCTTCAGATAGGTGCCGATCTTGTTGCACACATCGCCATTGGCGGTCACCCGGTCGGTGCCGACGAACACCGCATCGACCAGCCCCTGCATCATCAGATGGCCGCCGGCATTGTCGGTGATGTAGGTGTGGGGCACGCCGTGCCCGGCCAGCTCGAACGCGGTGAGCGCGCCCTGGTTGCGCGGGCGGGTCTCGTCCACCCACACATGCACCGGCAGCCCCTCGTCATGCGCGAGGTAGAGGGGCGCGGTCGCGGTCCCGTAATCGACCGTCGCCAGCCAGCCCGGGTTGCAGTGCATCAGCACATTGACCGGCCGGCCGGGGTTTTTCGCGTGCAGATCGCGCAGGATGGCAAGGCCATGCCGGCCGATCGCCAGGTTGAGCGCGACATCTTCTTCGGCAATCGCGTCGGCGCGGGCAAGGGCGGCGGCGGCGCGCGATGGGTGCGGCAGGTTGCGCACCGCGTCCGCCACCTGATCGAGCGCCCATTGCAGGTTGACGGCGGTCGGCCGCGCGGCGGCGAGCGTGTCGCGCGCTTCGTCCAGGTCGTCACCGGCGGCGAGCGCCATGGCGAGGCCATAGGCAGCGACCGCGCCGATCAGCGGGGCGCCGCGCGTCCACATCTCGCGGATCGCGCGCGCGGCGGTGGCGGCGTCGCGCAGCTCGACCCAGGTCACCTTCCACGGAAGGTCGCGCTGGTCGAGAATGCGCACGCCCGCGCCATCTTCGGTCCGCATGATCGAGCGGGTATGGGTGCCGTTGAGTTTCATGCCTTGGTCCTTGCCTTGTCCTCACCCCATCCCGTTGGTGTCGAGCCCTTCGGCTGGCTGTCAAGCCAGCCGCTCAGGACAGGCTTCGGCCCTTTGGGCCGAAGTCGAGACACGGGTCTCTGGCGGTTCGCTCGGAGGCGGTCCCTCGACCTCGCTCGGGACCAACGGGGGTTTAGGTCACCATGGTTAGAGGTTGATCTCGTCGAAGCTCGCTATGTCGCCTGCCCCCGTGGCGCGGTCGATCAGCAGTGCCTGCATCCCGGCCGCCTTCGCCGCGTCGGTTTCCGCTGAAATGTCTGACAGGAACAGGATCTCGCCCGGCGGCAGGCCGATCGCGCCGGCAATCGTGGCATAGGATGCCGGCTCGCGCTTGGCGCCGGTGCGCGTGTCGAAATAGCCCGTGAAGAGCGGCGTCAGGTCGCCCGCGTCGCTATGCCCGAACAGCAGCTTCTGCGCCGCGACCGAGCCCGACGAAAAGACATACAGCCCGATGCCGGCGGCATGCCAGCGCCGCAGTGCAGCCACCGCATCGGGATAGACATGGCCGGTAAAAGCGCCGGCGGCATAGCCGTCTGCCCAGATCATCCCCTGCAGGTCCTTGAGCGGCGTCGCCTTGCGGTCCGCGTCGATCCAGCCGATCAGCGTGGCAATGGGGTCGCCCGGCTCCAGCGCTTCAACCTCCGCCAGAAGGGGGGCGACAGCGTGCGGATGCGCCGCGCAATACGCCGCCAGGTGCCGGCGCGCATAGGGGAACAGCACGTCGGCCACGAAGGAAATGCTCGAGGTGGTCCCCTCGATATCGGTCAGGATCCCGCGGATCACGCCGGCGCGTGGGCGGGTTCGTGGCGCGGAAAGCGCCGGGCGATCGGATCGCCGGTGAACTGCGCGACCCAGCCATCGGGGTTCACGAACAGCCGGATTGCGGCAAAGCGCGGCGCCGGCCCCATGTCGAACCAGTGCTTCATGCCGGCCGGCACCGAAATCAGGTCGCCGGCGGTGCACAGCGTGTCGAACACGCGGCCCCCGGCATGGAGCGTGAACAGCCCCTCGCCATCGATGAAGAAGCGCACTTCATCCTCGGCATGGGTATGTTCGTCGAGGAATTTGGTGCGCAGCGCCTGCCGCTCGGGGTGGTCGGGCGTCATCGCGACGATATCGACCGACTGATAGCCGCCCTTGGCCTTCAGCGCCGCGATCTCCGGCGCATAGGCGGCCAGCATGTCGCCAGCGGCCGCCGCGCGCAGCGGCCAGCGCTCGAAATGCACGCCGATGTCAGCAAGTGCGGCGGCGATCTCGCCCGCGTCGCTGGTGTCGGTCAGCGCGATGTCGGGCGCATCCTCGGCATAGATTCGCAGGCGGCTCATGGCGTTACCTTCAACCCCAGATGGCGGGCGAATTGCAGCTGGGCAAGCTCGGCCGAGATCATCCACTCGATCGCCTCGATCACCCGCTCCGCCTCACCCAGATCGGCGCCCCAGCCATAAAGGCCGTGGCCGCGGATAAGATAGGCCGGGATCGCCTCCGCCGCCAGCCGCGGCATGATCGCCGCCTCGATCGCCGCCATGTCCTGGCTGTTTTCGGTAATCGGCAGCAGCGCCTCGGTCTCGTGCGTGCTGACGCCGGGCAGCGCCTTCAGCATCTCATGCCCGGCCAGCCGGTAATGATCGGCGCCGGCCAGCGCGCGCGACAGCCCCACCATGTGCGGCGAATGGCTGTGGAGCACCGCGTTTGCCCCCTCGAACTGGCGATAGAGCGCACAGTGCAGTGCGGTTTCGGCCGAGGGCTTCTTGCCGTCGAGCGCGTTGCCGTCCAGGTCCACGGTCATCACGTCCGCTTCGGTCAGCCGGCCCTTGTGCCGGCCCGACACGGTGATGGCGATGCGCCCGTCGCCCAGCCGCAGCGAATAATTGCCGGCGGTGGCGGGCGCCCAGCCCTTGCCATCGAGCCAGCGGCCGACACCGACGATCGCCGCGCGCGCCTCCACCAAGCTCAGTCCCGACATGTGTTCCTCGTCTAAGTTCTGCGTGAAATTGGAGCGGGTAACGGGACTCGAACCCGTATATTCAGCTTGGAAGGCTGCTGCACTACCCTTGTGCTATACCCGCGCCCGGGACAGGGGCCGATACCGGCTTGGGCTGGCCGGCGCAAGCCGCGTCGCGATCGGCGGAGGGCCGCGTTTTCACGAAATCGACAAATGCGCGCAGCGGCCCGGGCATCAGCCGACGGCTGGCAAAATAAAGGAACGGGCCGCTGAACGCCTCTTCCCAGTCGGTCAGGATGCGTACCAGCGTGCCCGCCTGCAACCGGGGCGCGACAAACCCTTCGAAACTGTGGAACAGGCCAAGCCCCGCTTCGGCGGCGGCGAGCTTTACCGCCAACTCGTTGCTGACCAGAGGGCCGCGCGGGGTGATGCGGATCTGCTCGCCAGCCCGGGCAAATTCCCAAGGCGGCACGACCCCGCTGGCAAAACGATGCACGATACAGCGATGCGCGGTGATTTCCGCCGGATGGCCGGGGGTGCCGTACCGCGCGAGATAGGCGGGCGCGGCGACTGTGACGAAGCGCTGCACGCGCGGCCCGATCGGCACGGCGATCATGTCTTGCGCCAGTGATTCGTCAAAACGGATGCCCGCGTCGAATCCGGCGGCCAGCACATCGGTAAAGTCATCATCGGCGGTCAGTTCGACCCGGATGTCGGGATAGGCGGCCAGAAACGGCGGCACAATGTCGACCAGGATCAGGTCGGCCGCGACGGTCGGCACGTTCAGGCGCAGGGTGCCGGCCACGGTGCCGCGATAATCACCCAGCATGTCGATTGCGGCATCGATCTCGGCCAGCGCCGGTCCCAGCCGCTCGAGCAGTCGCATGCCTGCTTCGGTTGCGGTCACGCTGCGGGTGGTGCGGTTGAGCAGGCGAACGCCCAGCCGCTCCTCCAGCCGGCGTACCGCGTCGCTCAGCGTGGCGGCGGACACCCCGCGCTGCCGCGCGGCGCCGCGAAAGCTGCGTTCGCGCGCGACGGCGGCAAAGACGTCGATATCGGCAAGGTCGGCAGGCTTCATTGTTCGATATTCCGTACAGTCTATTCAACGGAAGCCAGATTATCATGGAAATGCCGATGAACCATATTGCGTTCGCAGCCCCACTGCACAAGTTGGAGAAGGTCCATGAACACGCGCAAACTCGGCCTTGATGGCCCCATCACCAGCATGATCGGCCTGGGTGCCATGGGCATGTCCGACATGTATGGCCCGGCTGACCGGGCGGAAAGCATCGCCACCATTCATGCCGCGCTCGATGCCGGCGTCACCCTGATCGATACCGGTGATTTCTATGGCATGGGCCATAACGAGTTGCTGATTGCGGAGGCCCTGCGGGGCCGGCCGCGCGACCGTGTGCAGCTGAGCGTCAAGTTCGGCGCGCTGCGCGGCCCGGATGGCAGCTGGATCGGTGTGGACGGCCGGCCCCGGGCGGTGAAGAACGCGCTGGCCTATAGCCTGAAGCGGCTTGGCACCGATTATGTCGACATCTATCGCTTCGCCCGGCTCGATCCCGACGTGCCGATCGAAGAGACCGTGGGCGCCATCGCCGAGCTGGTTCAGGCCGGCTATGTGCGCCATGTCGGCCTGTCCGAAGTGGGCGCACAGACCATCCGCCGCGCGGCCGCGGTCACGCCGATCAGCGACCTGCAGATCGAGTATTCGCTGATCAGTCGCGGGATCGAAGCCGATATCCTGCCCACGCTGCGTGCGCTGGGCATCGGCGTGACCGCCTATGGTGTGCTGTCGCGCGGGCTCATCAGCGGTCATTGGCGGCCTGGCGCATCGGGCGCTGCCGATTTTCGCAGTCATTCGCCGCGCTTCCAGCCAGGCAATGTCGAGCAGAATCTCGCGCTGGTCGAGCTGCTGCGCGCATTGGCGCATGATCACGATGCTACCCCGGCCCAGATCGCCATTGCCTGGGTTGCGGCACAGGGCGTCGACATTGTGCCGCTGGTCGGCGCGCGGCGCCGCGACCGGCTGGCCGAAGCGCTGGGCGCGACCGCGCTTACCCTGTCGCCGGCGGATCTGACCGCGATCGGCGCGGCGATCCCCGCCGATGCGGTGGCGGGCGGCCGTTATGCCGAAGCCCAGCTCGCGATGCTCGACAGCGAACGATAGGGCTGCGTGGCGAAGCGGGCAGGGCGCGCGTGCAGTGCCGATCCTGCCCCCTTCACGCGTTGCTTACCATTATCGGTTAAGCGCTTCACAATGCTCCACGATCCTGCCCTTGCCCAGGCCGCCAAGGAAGTCCGCCCCAAATCGGCTGTTTCGACGGGCGTCGGCGTGGCCGGGCTGGTCGGCCTGCTCGCCTGGGTGGCGGTGGCGCGCTGGTTTCGTATGGACGGCCCCTATGCCGCGCTGATGAACGTCGTCTGCTGCGGCTTGCCGATGGTCGTCTGGTCGGTGTTTGTCGACAAGGTGCACCGCAACCCGACCACCGGCATCGACTGGTCGTCGACCACCAGCTGGCGTGAGACGTTCGACATCAGCCTGACCAAGATTGCCGGCCTCTGGGTCACCTGGGTCGGCATTGCCATCGTCTATGGCATGGGCCGCTTCTACTGGCAGGGCAATTATGCCTTTGCGATGACGATGCTGGGCTGGGCGGCGCCGTTGCTGTTCGTGGGCGCCATTCCCTATGTCATCTGGCTCGACCGCAAGCTGGTGGAGCCCAAGGACGGCGCCTATGCGCTGGGCGCGTGGCTGATGGGCACCGAAAAGGTCGATCCCGAGGCCATCTATGCCCATTTGCGTTCCTGGGCGGTGAAGGGGTTCTTCCTCGCCTTCATGCTGGCGATCGTGCCGCCGGGCTTTGGCGAGTTCATCCGCGCCGACTGGGGCCGGGTGCTGGCCGATCCGGTGGCGCTGGCCAACTGGCTGATCACCTTCATGTTCGTGATCGACGTGGCGTTTGCGACCGTCGGCTATGTGCTGACGATGCGGCCGCTCGATTCGCACATCCGCAGCGCCAATCCTTATGCGGCGGCGTGGACGGCGGCGCTGATCTGCTATCCGCCGTTCGTGCTGATGGATATCGGCCGCCCGCTCGATTATCATCAGGGCACGGCGGACTGGACCCACTGGCTGGCCGGGCAGCCGGTGCTGCTGGCGCTGAACGGCGCTGTGCTGGTGGCGCTGACCGCGATTTATGCCTGGGCGACGGTGGCGTTTGGCTTTCGCTTCTCCAACCTCACCCATCGCGGCATTCTGACCCACGGCCCCTATGCGGTGTCGCGCCACCCGGCCTATCTGTCGAAGAACCTGTTCTGGTGGCTGGCGACGATGCCGTTCCTGACCACCGGCACGCTGGTGGATGGCGCGCGCGCGACGCTGCTGATGATGGTGGTGGGCGGCGTCTATTACTGGCGCGCCAAGACCGAGGAATGGCATCTGGGCGAGGACCCGGCCTATCAGGCCTATTCGCAGTGGATCGCGCGCAACGGCGCGGTGCCAAGGTTCTTCGCCTGGGTCGCCGGGCGCAAGGTGGTTTAAGATTGGTTTGATTGAGGCGGTGCCGGCCCGCTCCCCCACCCGGCCACCCAGCGGCAGTATCTTATGGGAGGCCGGGTGGGGGAGCGGGCTGGTGCCGGCTCAGCAAAACTTTAGAACCGCATCTCCTCGTAAACCCGCGAAACATCGCCGCCCCACGCGCCGTGATAGCGGTCGAGCAGCGCCTGGGCGGGCACGGTGCCGGTGCGCACGATTTCGCGCAGCGGATCGAGAAAGCCGGTCTCGTCGCTGCCCGCGCCATCCAGCCGCGCCCGCGCGGCAAGCCCGGCATGGGCAATGTCGAGCACATCGCCGGCAATGTCGCGCAGCCGCCGGCCGCCGGGCAGCGGTGCATCCAGCCCCAGCCGGGGGACTTCGGCGCGCAATGTCTCCCGGTCGGCCATCGACCAGCCCTTCACCAGATCCCATGCCGCATCGAGCGCGCCCTGATCATAGAGCAGCCCCACCCACAAAGCGGGCAGCGCGCAGATGCGGCCCCATGGCCCGCCATCGGCGCCGCGCATTTCCAGGAAGGATTTCAGCCGCACTTCGGGAAAGGCGGTGGACAGATGGTCCGACCAGTCCTCCATCGTCGGCCGCTCGCCCGGCAGGACGGAGAGTTTGCCGTCGAGAAAGTCGCGGAACGACAGCCCGGCCGCGTCGATATATTTCCCGTCGCGGTAGACGAAGTACATCGGCACATCGAGCGCGTAATCGGCATAGCGTTCATAGCCGAAACCGTCTTCGAACACGAAGGGCAGCATGCCGGTGCGCGCCGGGTCGGTATCCGACCAGATATGGCTGCGATAGCTGAGAAAGCCGTTGGGCCGCCCTTCCAGAAAGGGCGAATTGGCGAACAGCGCCGTCGCCAGCGGCTGCAGCGCCAAGCCGACGCGGAACTTCTTCACCATGTCCGCCTCGCTCTGATAGTCGAGGTTGACCTGAACGGTGCAGGTGCGCAGCATCATGTCGAGCCCCATGCTGCCGACGCGCGGCATGTGCCGCAGCATGATCGCATAGCGCCCCTTGGGCATGATCGGCAGCTCGGCGCGCGCCTTGTCGGGCCACAGCCCCAGCCCCAGAAAGCCCAGCCCCAGCCGCCCGCCGATGGTGGCCACCTGCTCCAGATGACGGCCGGTTTCGGCGCAGGTCTGGTGCAGATTGTCGAGCGGCGCGCCCGACAGTTCGAACTGGCCCGCCGGCTCCAGGCTGATCGAGCCGTCGGCGCCGGTCAGCGCGATGACATGCTCGCCCTCCATCACCGGGCGCCAGCCGAATTCGGTCAGCCCCATCAGCAGGTCGCGGATGCCGCCGGGCTCGTCATAGCTCGGCGCGCGGTGGTCGGCGGTGCGATAGACGAATTTCTCGTGCTCGGTGCCGATGCGCCAGCGGTCGCGGGGTTTTTCCCCCTTGGCGAAGCTGGCGATCAGCTGGTCGCGGTGCTCGATGACCGCAGCGTTCTTGTCGGATACGGTCTTCGTCGTCATGCGCCGCCCCTTAGCCTTGGCCGTGCCCGCGCGCTAGAGGGACCAGTCGCCCGCACTTGCCATCCAGATCGCCACCGCGGCGGCAGCGGCGGTGTCGGCGCGCAGGATGCGGGGGCCCAGCGACATGGCGCGCGCCGCCGGCACCGCGCGGATGGCGGCGCGCTCTTCCTCGGTAAAGCCGCCCTCCGGCCCGATCAGGATCGCCGCCGGCCCCGGCTGCGCGGCCATCGTCGCGGCGGCGGGGGCGCCGCCATTTTCGTCGGCAAAGAACAGCGCGCGCTCGCCCGGCCACGCCCGCAGCAGCGCGGCCAGCTTCACCGGTTCGGCAAGCGCGGGCACGGCGGTGCGCCCGCATTGCTCGGCCGCCTCCACCATATGCGCCTGCAGCCGCTCGCCATTCAGCCGGTCGATGATCGTGCGCGCGGTGATGACCGGCACCAGCCGCGCGACGCCCAGCTCGCACGCTTTTTCGGCGATCCAGTCGATCCGGCCCTTCTTGATCGGCGCCGCGCACAGCCACAGGTCGGGCACCGGCTCCACCCCGCGCAGGCACTCGCCCACCTCCACCACCACGCGCCGCCGGCCGGGGTCGGCAACGGTTGCCAGCCACTCGCCGCTTTCGCCATCGAACAATTTCACCGCATCGCCGCGTTTCAGCCGCATTACCTGTACAAGATAATGCGCCTGTGCTCCCTCGATCAGCCTTGCGCCGGGGGTGATCGGGGCGGGCACGAACAGGCGCGGTGTCGATTGCGGCGGCCAGGCGGGCGTTGCGGGCATGGCCTGCTCATAGTGTTGCGGAACGGCAACGTCACCACTTTGTGGCAACGCTGGCGGTTTCCCTTTCCTTAGCAATCGGCTAAAGGCGCGCGCTTGTAACGTTAGGATTACGTCAGGCATGTCTGTTGAACCGAACACTCCGCTTCTCGATCAGGTCCGCTATCCTGCTGATCTGCGAAAGCTTTCTCCCGAGCAGCTGCCGCAGTTCGCGGATGAACTCCGCCGTGAGGTGATCTCGGCGGTGGGCGTGACGGGCGGCCATCTGGGTTCGGGACTCGGCGTGGTCGAACTGACCACCGCGATTCACTACGTGTTCAACACGCCCGAAGACCGGCTGGTCTGGGACGTGGGCCATCAATGCTATCCGCACAAGATCATCACCGGGCGCCGCGACCGCATCCGCACGCTGCGCATGGGTGGCGGCCTGTCGGGCTTCACCAAGCGCAGCGAAAGCGAATATGATCCGTTCGGCGCGGCGCATTCGTCCACCTCGATTTCGGCGGCGCTGGGCTTTGCCGTGGCCAACAAGCTGGCCGGCAAGCCGGGCAAGGGCATTGCCGTGATTGGCGACGGCGCGATGTCTGCCGGCATGGCCTATGAGGCGATGAACAATGCCGAACAGGCCGGCAACCGGCTGGTCGTGATTCTGAACGACAATGACATGTCGATCGCGCCGCCGGTGGGCGGGCTGTCGGCCTATCTGTCGCGCATCGTGTCGAGCCGCGAGTTTCTGGGTATGCGCGATTTCGCCAAGAAGCTGGCGAAGCGGCTGCCGCGCCCGCTGGCCGAGGGGCTGAAAAAGACCGACGAATTCGCGCGCGGCATCGCCATGGGCGGCACGTTGTTCGAGGAGCTGGGCTTTTATTATGTCGGCCCGATCGACGGCCATAATCTCGACCATCTGATCCCCGTGCTCGAAAATGTGCGCGATGCCGAGGAAGGGCCGATTCTGGTCCATGTCGTGACCGTGAAGGGCAAGGGCTATGCCCCGGCCGAAGCAGCGGCCGACAAATATCACGGCGTGCAGAAGTTCGACGTGGTCAGCGGCGTGCAGCAAAAGGGCCCGCCGGGACCGCCCGCCTATCAGAATGTGTTCGGCGACGCGCTGATCAGGGAAGCGCAGCGCGACCCCACTATCGTCGGCATTACCGCGGCCATGCCGTCTGGCACCGGCATCGACCGTTTTGCCAAGGCCTTTCCCGACCGCAGCTTCGACGTTGGTATTGCCGAGCAGCACGCCGTCACCTTCGCCGCCGGCCTTGCCGCGCAGGGGATGCGCCCGTTCTGCGCAATCTATTCCACCTTCCTGCAGCGCGCCTATGACCAGGTCGTGCACGATGTGGCGATCCAGAATCTGCCGGTGCGCTTTGCCATCGACCGGGCCGGGCTGGTCGGTGCGGACGGCTCCACCCATGCCGGCAGCTTCGACGTCACCTATCTGGCGACGCTGCCCAACATGGTCGTGATGGCCGCCGCCGACGAGGCCGAACTGGTCCACATGGTCCACACCGCCGCACTGTATGACGACGGCCCCATCGCGCTGCGCTATCCGCGCGGCAGCGGCATTGGCGTGGCGCTGCCCGAGGTGCCGGAGCGGCTGGAAATCGGCAAGGGCCGCATCGTGCGCGAGGGCAAGAAGGTGGCGATCCTGTCGCTCGGCACGCGCCTCGCTGAAGCGCTGAAGGCAGCCGACGCGCTGGAGGCCAAGGGCCTGTCGACCACGGTTGCCGATCTGCGCTTCGCCAAGCCGCTGGACGAAGAGCTGATCCGCCGCCTGCTCACCACGCATGAAGTGGCGATCACCATCGAGGAAGGCGCCATCGGCGGCCTTGGCGCACATGTGCTGACCTATGCCAGCGACGCCGGGCTGATCGATGCCGGGCTGAAGCTGCGCACGCTGCGCCTGCCTGACCGCTTTCAGGACCAGGACAAGCCCGAGCTCCAGTATAAGGAAGCCGGGCTGGATGCCGATGCGATCATCGACAGCGTGCTGAAGGCGCTGCGCTGGAACGAGCAGCCGGCGGAGGAAGTGCGGGCGTGATCAACTGGCGTGCGGTGTACGGCCTGGCGTGCTGCCTGGCGGCGTGCGGCCCCGTATCGGCGGCCCATCCCGGCGCGCGTGCGGCGGCAGTGGGCAACATCACCCTGCGCGTCGAAGTGACCGGGGTGAAGAGCGACCGTGGCCGCGTGCATATCGATCTGTGCCATCAGGAGGAATTCCTGAAGGACTGCCCGATTGCGGGCGACGCGCGCGCGGTGAAGGGCACGACCGTGGTGGTGCTGACCAATTTGCTGCCCGGTGAATATGCCGTGCAGGCGTTCCACGACGAAAACAGCAACGGCAAGGTCGACCGCGCGCTGTTCGGCATTCCGACCGAGGGCGTGGGCTTTTCCAACGACGCACCGATCAAGCTCGCCCCGCCCAAATGGAGCGACGCCAAATTTTCGCTCGCCGCCGACAAGACGATTACGCTCAAGCTGCGCTTTTTCCTGTAAAGCGGACATTGGGGAGGGACGCTGAGGCGTGACGACAGCGGAACGGCTGATCTTCCGCACCGTGGCGGTGAGTGCGGCGCGCCCGTGGCTGCTTGCCGCGCTGATTGCGCTCGTCACGCTGGCCGCCGGCTGGTTCGCCGCGACCCGATTCGAGATGGTCACCAACACCCAGGCGCTGATTTCGCCCAAGGTGCAGTGGCGGGTGGACGAAGCGGCGGTGAACGACGCCTTCCCCCAGCTGACCGACACCACGCTGGTGATCATCGATGGCAAGACCCCCGAACTGGCCGAGCGCGGCGCCGCGCTGCTGGCCGAGCGGCTGGCCGCCGACCGCGCGCATTTCCGCACCGTGAAGCGGCCCGATGGCGGTGCCTATCTGGCGCGGCAGGGGCTGTTATTCGGCTCGGTTGCCGAGGTTGAGGCCACCACCAAGGGGCTGGTGCAGGCGCAGCCGCTGCTGGGGCCGCTCGCCGCCGACCCGTCGCTGCGCGGCATTGCCCAGGCGTTCCAGACCGCGCTGATCGGCGTGGAGCGCGGCGACACCACGCTCGACCGGCTCGACCGCCCCATGGTCGCACTCGACACGGCGCTCCGCGATGTCGAGGCCGGCCGCCCGACCTTCTTTTCGTGGCAACAGCTGTTCGCCGAAAAAGGCAGCCCGCAGGCGCCGCGCCGCCGGCTGGTGCTGGCCCAGCCGGTGCTCGACTATACCGCGCTCAAACCCGGCGAGGCGGCGGTGAACGCGATCTTCGCCACCGCGCGCGAGCTGAAGCTCGACGGGGCGCATGGCGTCAATGTCCAGGTCACCGGCGAAGTGCCGCTGAACGACGAGGAGTTTGCCACGCTCGAAGAGAATATCGGCTATGTCGGGCTGGTGATGGCGCTGGCCATGCTGTTCACGCTGTGGCTGGCGACCAAATCGGCGAAGACGGTCGCGGCGATCGTGGTCACCACGCTGGTCGGGCTGGTCATCACCGCCGCGCTGGGGCTGGCGGCGGTGGGGTCGTTCAACCTGATTTCGGTGGCGTTCATTCCGCTGTTCGTCGGGCTGGGGGTGGATTTCGGCATTCAGCTCGCCGTGCGCTTCAACCATGAACGGCTGGAGGGCGCCGATGTCGTGCTGGCGCTGGAACAGGCCGCCTGCGCGCTGGGCGCACCGCTGGCGCTGGCGGCAGGCGCGATCTTCCTGGGCTTCGGCGCCTTCCTGCCGACCGATTATGTCGGCATTGCCGAGCTTGGCATCATTGCCGGCATGGGGATGGTGGTGGCGCTGGGGCTGTCGATCACGCTGCTGCCGGCGCTGATTGTGCTGTTCCACCCCGATGCGCCGCAGGCCGAAGTGGGCTTCACCCAGGCGGCGCCGCTCGACCGCTGGCTGGAGCGCAATCGGCGCACGGTGCTGTGGGCGTTCGGCCTTTCCATGCTGGGCAGCATCGCGCTGCTGCCGCTCGTCGAGTTCGATTTCAACCCGCTTCACCTGCGCGCCAGCCAGGCGCCGGCGATGCAGTCGCTGATGGACCTGATGCGCGACCCGCTGCGCACGCCCAACACCATCTATCTGCTCGCCCGCAATGCCGATGCGGCGCGGCACGACGTGGCGCAGGCCGAGCAGCTGACGCAGGTGGCGCAGGCGCTGTCGATCGACAGTTTCGTTCCGGTGCAGCAGGAAGAAAAGCTGGCGCTGATCCAGGATGCCGCGCTGCTGCTCGACCTGACGCTCAATCCCTTCGACCTGACGCCGCCGCCTGACGACGCGCAGAATGCCGCCGCACTCGCCGCCTGGGGCCGGGATCTGGCGCGCGCCGCCGCCGGCAAGCCCGGGGCGGCCGCCGCGCATGCCCGCGCGCTGGCCGC
>NZ_JAIESM010000041.1 GCF_019746015.1 Sphingomonas sp.
GGCGAGCATAGCCAGAATGAGCGCAACGCCGCGTTGCAGGCGCTGCGCGACGGGCGCGCGCGGGTGTGCGTGGCGACCGATGTCGCCGCGCGCGGCATCGACCTGCCGGGGCTGACTTTGGTCATCCATGTCGAGCTGCCGCGCGATGCCGAGGCGCTGCAGCACCGCTCGGGGCGCACCGGGCGCGCGGGGCAGAAGGGCACTGCCGTGCTGATCGTGCCCTATCCGCGCCGCCGCGCGATCGAACGGCTGCTGAAATCGGCGCGGATCGATGCCGACTGGACACCGCCACCGGGGCCGGAGGAAATTCTGGCCAGCGACCGGGCGCGGCTGCTGGAGGCGCTGCTGACGCCCGCCGAGCTGGACGAGGAAGATCGCGCACTGGGGGCAGAGCTGCTGGCCCAGCGCCCGCCTGAGGACATTGCGGCGATGCTGGTGCGCGCGCACCGGGCCGCGCTGCCGACCCCCGAAGAACTGGTGGAGCGCGGGCCGCTACGCGATGAGGGGCGGCCTGAGGGCAATCGCCGTGCGGGATTTGACGATGTCGTCTGGTTCCGGCTCGACATCGGCCGGCGGCAAAATGCCGATCCGCGCTGGATCCTGCCGCTGCTGTGCCGGCGCGGCCACATCACCAAGCAGGAGGTGGGCGCGATCCGAATTGGCCCCAACGACACCTATTTCCAGATTCCGCGCGCGCTGGCGGGCAAGTTCCAGGCCGCGCTGAAGCGCAGCACCAGCGACGATGGCGGGGTGATCGAACCAGCGCCCCAGGGGCCGGCGGCAACCCCGCGACACCCGCGCCCCAGCACGGCCCCGGCGCATGCCCGGCCGCGCAAACCCGTCGGCAACCGGGGCCCGCGCCGCTAGGGGTGATTGGTTCTGCTTTAAGCGGCAACGGCCCGCTTCCCGGGTGAGGGAGCGGGCCGGCAACGTGATTATTTCAGCCTAACTGAAACCAGGCCGAAATGGTCTTGCACCCCCGCCGGAACGCAACCGGGCGAGGGTGCAAGTAGTGCAAGGTGGGTCTAGCCGACCACCCTCAGATTTTTGCCGCCGACAGGATCGGCCCGCCCTTGCCGTTCTGCACCAGGATGGCGGTCTGCAGCCCGGCGGGTGCTGCCGGCAGGCTGTACTGCGCGGCCTTGCCCGACCAGCTGCCGATCTGGACCAGCTGCTTCACGATGTTGCGGTGGGGAATGTTGACGCCTTCATTCTCGCCGGCCTTCACCGCGACGTTCAGCGTGCGCGGGTCATAGCGCACGGCCCAGACGATGGCGTGCGCGGCCTTGCCGGCGCCGATGGCGACACCGCTGCCCTGTGCGGCGATGCTGGGGCCGTCCTTCACCACGTTGCGGGCGATGGCGGCGTTCAACTCGCTTTCATGGCTGCCGAGCACGGCATCACGGCCGTTTACGATCACCTGAGGCGTGGCCACCTGCGGCCGGCCGGCGGTGCGGGCATAATCCCATTGGCGCGCGGTATAGGCGGGATCGGCGAAAATGTCCTTCCAGCCCAGATCGTCCCAATAGGTGACCGCGAAGGACAGCGGGATCACGTCACGCCGGTCGGCCAGACGGTTCACCACCCGGTCGGCGGGCGGGCAGCTGGAGCAGCCCTGGCTCTGGTAAAGCTCGACCACGACCGGATGGGCCGGGTCACCCGTCTGGGCGACGGGGGCGCTGCGGGCGCCGGGCTGGTTGCTGGCAGGGGTCGCGACGGCGCCCGAACAGGCGGCCAGCGCAAGCGCGGGCAGGGTGGCAAGCAGGATGCGCATGGGGGCACTCCATTGGTTGGTGCAGGGGTTGCGGCATCAGCGCCGCACATCCCTCATTCGCAACCACGCGACGGCGGGTTACGCCGCTGTTGATTGCGCTTTGCCAATCACCAGCGCAGCAGCCGCGGCCCCACCAGTGCACCTGCCAGCATGGCCAGGCCAATGCCCAGCGAATACCAGGTCAGCGTGAAGATCGCGGTATGCTCGTCGCAGCTCAGCCCATAGAGCGTGGCCGCCGCCGCCCCCGCCGCCAGCCCGAGTGCGGCGCCCGTCACTCGCAGTCGCACCGGCGCCAGCGCGCGGAACGACCATAGCAGCCCGGCCAGGATCGGTATCGACAACAAACCCACCGTCACCGGGCAGGTCATTGCCGAATGGCCCATCATCATGTTTTCCCACTGGCTGACCGGGGTGGTGGCCAGTTCATAGCCGGCGCCCGCTGCCATCAGCGCAACCGGCACCACCGCAAACCACAGCGCGCGCGGTGCCCGGTCCGGCCGCGCCGCCTGCACCATGGCCGCCACGCCGACCAATGCGAGCGTGATCGTGTAGCTCCATTTCATCAGGAACGACCGGGTCATCATCGCGCTCGACATGTCGGGGCGCAGGCCGATGATCAGCACCGCCACCGCTGTGATCGCTGCACCCATGGCGAGCCCGGTCAGGATGCGCATTTCGACGGCATGGCGCCTGACCGGCCGGGTGTCATCGGCAAGTGCTGCAATCAGGTCGTCGGTACGCATGTTACTTGCCCTTCAGCCGTGCAGCGAGTGCCTTCAGCCCGCGATGCACGGAAATCTTCACATCGGACTCGCCGATGCCTTGGGCGCTGGCGGCCTCTGCAACGCTCAGTCCCTCGATCCGGGTGTGGCGAATGGCATCGGCCTGCTTTGCCGAAAGGCCACCCAGCAGCGCCTCCAGATCAAGCCTGGCCGATGCCGCTTCGTGCCCGTCCTCGGCAATCAGCACGGCTTCGAGCTCGTCGAACGGCACCGTCTGGCGGCGTCTGCGGAAATGGTCGATCAGCTTGTAGCGTGCCACGGCATAGGCCCAAGGCGCGAACGGACGGGTGCGATCATAGGTCGCGCGGCGCGTGTGAATCGCGATCAGCGTTTCCTGCACCAGATCCTCCACGTCATCCCCTGCACCGGCCAGCCGCCGCGCAAAAAACGATCGCAGCAGCGGCGCCAGCGCGGACAGAAGGCGGTTCTGGGCGGTTGCGTCACCGTCCAGCCCACGCACCATCCAGTCTTTCAACTGGTCGTCCCGCGCTTGGCGCTGCGGCTCCGATACTGCCATTCGGATTCCCTGTGCTGCCGGTTACACCGCTCGGACCCCGGGGCCTGTCTAGTCCAGCATCGCCCAATCGGTAAAGCCTGTGGGGGGCCGCGCTTTGCCAAGGATTGTTGCGACGGCCGGGCCTCGCTATCCCGGGGTCAAGCAATCAGGAGAGGATCATGCGCGAAGCCGCCATTGTCAGCACCGCCCGCACCGCCATTGGCAAGGCCTATCGCGGCGCCTTCAACGCGACCGAGGCGCCGGTGCTGGCCGCGCATGTGATGAACGCGGCGACCGAGCGGGCCGGCATCGATCCCGCCCGTATCGACGAGCTGTTCTGGGGCGTGGGCAATCAATGGGGAACGCAAGGCGGCAATGCCGGGCGGATGGGGGTGTTCGCCGCCGGCCTGCCGCTCAGCGTCCCCGCCTTCACGCTGGATCGCAAGTGCGGCTCGGGGTTGACGGCGGTGGCGCTCGCGGCGCGCTCGATCATGTGCAACGAGATCGACGTGGCGCTGGCCGGCGGCATGGAATCGATCAGCTTCACCGTCACCAAGGATGCGCCGCGCTATCTGAACCGCTCGGTCACTGATCGGGTGCCGGCGGCCTATGTGCCGATGATCGAAACCGCCGAAATCGTGGCCGAGCGCTATGGCATCACTCGCGAGGCGCAGGACCATTATGGCGCGCAGAGCCAGCAGCGCGCGGCGCGCGGGCTGGAAACGGGCGCCTTTGCCGAGGAGATCGTGCCGATCACCGTCGACCGCGCGATCATCGATAAGGAAGGCAACAAGGTCGGCACCGAGACGGTGACGGTGGCGCAGGACGAGGGCATTCGCCCCGGCACCAGCTATGAAGCGCTTGCCGGCCTGAAGACGGTGTGGCCCGGCGGGCAATTCTCCGGCCCCGGCCGCCACATCACCGCCGGCAATGCCAGCCAGTTGTCGGATGGTGCGGCGTGCCAGCTGCTGATGGACCGCAAGATGGCCGAAGCCGAGGGGCGCGAGATACTGGGCATTTATCGCGGGTTTCAGTCCGCCGGCTGCGCGCCCGACGAGATGGGCATCGGCCCCGTCTTCGCCATCCCCAAGTTGCTGGCGCGCGCGGGGCTTTCGGTTGCCGATATCGGGCTGTGGGAACTGAACGAGGCCTTTGCCTCGCAATGCCTGTATTGCCGCGACCATCTGGGCATCGATCCCGAAAAATATAACGTCAACGGCGGTGCCATCGCGATCGGCCATCCGTTCGGGATGACCGGCAGCCGCCTGGTCGGCCACGCGCTGATCGAGGGGCGCAAGCGCGGGGTGCGCTGGGTGGTCGTCTCGATGTGCACAGCGGGCGGCATGGGCGCGGCCGGGCTGTTCGAAATCGTCTGAGGCGCCCGCTTCCCCGCGCCAGCCGACCCGGCTAAGCGCGGCTGATGCCGGCCTCTCATCAGCCTGGAAACGAAGCGCCGGGCTGGTGGCGGCGGCGCGGCGCGGGGCTGCTGCTGGCGCTTGCGGTCGAGGCGCTGATCCTGCTGGCGCTGCTGAAGCTGGCCTGGCCCGACATCCCGCGCTTTGCCGGGCGCGCCGAAAAGACCTTCGAGCTGATCAACCCCAGCGAGGACCGGTCGGAGAAGCAGGCCGAAGCAACCAAGCAGCCCGAACAGGCCGAGCGCCGCGCTGCCCAGCCGCCGGCTGCGGCGCGCACCCCGCCGCCACCGCCCGAGACGACGCCATCGCCGACGCGGCTTGAGGACATTCCCGGCTTCATCAAGCTGAGCCGCGAGGAGTATCGCGCAAGCGACATCGGCAAGATGAAATCGGCCGACCCGCCGGCCGCACTGGCCGATGCCGGCGGCGGCGCGAGCGGCGACAGCGTGCCGGTGGGCAATGCTCCCAATGGCGAGCCGCTCTATCAGGCCGAATGGTTCCGCGAGCCCCGCCAGGCCGAACTGTCGCCCTATCTCGCCAAGGCGCGGACGATGCCCGGCGGCTGGGGGCTGATCGCCTGCCAGACGGCGCCGCGCAACCGCGTGGAAAACTGCCAGATACTGGGCGAGGCGCCGGCCGGGTCGCGCATGGGCTATCAGGTGCGCGAGGCCGCGTGGCAGTTCCAGGTGCGGCCCCCGCGCAAGGGCGGCAAGCCGCTGATCGGCGCCTGGGTGCGGATCCTGATCAGCTTGCGTGACGGGTGAAGCGGCGCCGCCTCAACGAACCAAAAACCCCTACTCCACCAGCCGTGTCTTGATGACCGGGTGGCTTTCCAGCGTGCGGTGGACCGGGCATTTGTCCGCAATCACCAGCAGCCGCGCGCGCTGCGCCTCGGTCAGCGCGCCGGTCAGCGTGATGTCGCGGCTCAGCACCTCGATCTTCGGCCGCCCCTCGCCGGGTTCGGCGCAATCGGCCGAATGGCAGCGCTGGTGGTCAAGCGTGACCGAGATCTGTTCCAGCGGAATCCCCTCGCGGTCGGCGACCAGCTTCACCGTCATCGCGGTGCAGGTGCCCAGCGCCGACAGCAGCAGGTCATAGGGGGTCGGCCCCAGATTGGCCCCGCCGACGGCCAGGGGTTCGTCGCCCAGAAAGCTGTGGCCCGACGAATCGACGATCACGGTGAACTTCGCGTCGGTGGAGGTGACGCGCACATGCCCCTCGTCGGGCAGGTCGACGGTGTCGGCCGGCGGCAGGAACGGCTCCACCCAGGCGGCGATGATCGCAGCGGCATAGCCCGCCGGGCCGGCCTGCGTCATCAGATGGTCCGCCCCGTCGAGCGAGACAAAGCTCTTGGGGTGTTTGGCAGCGGTGAAGATCGCGGCGGCATTTTCGATGCCCACGGTCGCGTCGGTCGGCGCGTGCAGCACCAGCAGCGCGCGCTTCAGCCGGGCGAGCCGGGCGGCCTGGTCCTGCCCCTCCACCGCGTCGAGGAAGGCGCTGCTGACGGTGAAGGGGCGCCCGCCAATGGCAATCTCTGCCAGGCCCTGTGCCCGCACCTGCTCGACACCGTCCCCCAGCTGGTGGAGGACATGCGCCGGATCGAACGGCGCGCCGATCGTCACCACGCCGCGCACCTCTGGGATATGTTCAGCCGCCGCGATCACTGCCGCGCCGCCCAGCGAATGGCCGATCAGGATCGACGGCGCGCCGATATCGCCGCGCAGAAAATCGGCGGCTGCCACCAGATCGCCGACATTGGCGGCGAAATGGCTGTCGGCAAACGCGCCTTCGGATTTGCCAAGGCCGGTAAAGTCGAACGCCAGCGTGGCGATGCCGCGTTCGGCCAGCGCCAGGCCGATCCGCCGCGCGCCATGGCTCTGGATCGTGCAGGTGAAGCAATGCGCGAACAGCGCCACCGCGCGCACCCGCCCGGGCGGCAGCTCCAGCCGGCCATGAAGCCGGGTGCCGGCGGCGTTGGTGAAGCTGACGTCGCGCCGCATGGCTTGTTCCTTCGTAAATCGCTAAACCATCAAAAGCTTATGGCAGCGGCGAAAGGGCGGCAAGATGGCGGGCACGGCATTGGTGACGGGCGCGTCGGCGGGGCTGGGCGAGCGCTTCGCCCGGGCGCTGGCAAAGGACGGGCACGACCTGATCCTGGTCGCCCGGCGGCGTGACCGGCTGGACGCACTCGCCGCCGAAATCAGCGCGCAGCAAGGGCGGCAGGTGCATGTCTTCGCGGCCGATCTTGCCGCGCCCGGCGCAGTCGACGCGCTGATGGCGGCAATCGCGGCGGCCGGCCTGCCGGTCAACACGCTCATCAACAATGCCGGGTTCGGCCTGCGCGGCGGTTTCACCCAGCTCGACCGCGCCCGCCAGCTGGAAATGATCGACCTCAACTGCCGGGTGCTGGTGGAGCTGTGCCACGCCGTGCTGCCCGGCATGGTGCAGATGCGCGCCGGCGGCATCCTCAACATCGCGTCGACTGCCGCGTTTCAGCCGGGGCCGTGGATGGCGGTCTATTATGCCAGCAAGGCATTCGTGCTGAGTTTTTCCGAAGCGCTGCATGAGGAAGTGAAGGGGCAGGGGGTGCGCGTTGCCTGCCTGTGCCCGGGCGCCACCCGCACCGAATTTGCCGATGTTTCCGACATGGCCAGTTCGCGGCTGTTCAAGATGTTCGCCGGCGACGCCGACGCGGTGGTGCGCGACGGCCTTTCGGCGCTGGCCGGCAATCGCGCGGTCAAGGTGTCGGGGCTGGTCAATCAGTCGATGGCGGCGTCGGTGCGCTTCACGCCGCGCCCGCTGGCACGCTGGCTGGCGGGCGCGCTGCAAAAGCCCGATTCATAAGGGGAGTACGCTCAGGCCGCGCAGCGCAGCCACAGCGCGGTCGCATCGTCGGAGGTCTTGAACCGCGGATAGCGCACGCAGTCGGCATCTTCGGCCTCGATCGCGCGCAGCCGGTGGCCGATGCCGGCCAGCCCTTCCCGGTGCAGCGCCGCCATCAGCGTGGCGGCGTCGATCGCGTCGAACTGGTCGATCAGCGCAGCGAAGCCGTCGGTCATCAGCAGCAGCTCGTCGCCATAGCCGCACGGCACGGTGCCGGTGCCCAGTCCGGCGACCCCGGCCAGATCGACGCTCAGCACCCGCCGACCAGGCTGCGCGCGCGTCGCCCGAAGGGAGGCGATGATCGGCGCCGGCCGGCTTTTCAGGCCCAGGCCATGTTCGGTGAGGCTGGCGGCGTGCGCCGCCTCATCCGCCTTGCCCTGTGCCAGCGGGCCGACCCGTTCGACGACATCGCCGCGCTTCACCAGCGCCGTGCAATCGCCGGCCCAGGCGAAATCGACGCGCCCCTCGCTGGCGCGCGCGGCCAGGAAAGAGGCACTGGGCAGCTCCCAGTCACCCAGCGGCGCGCGCGTGCGCACCGCCTCGAACCGGCGGGCGATCCGCGCGAACAGCCCCTTGCAGACCGCCTCCAGCCCGGCATCGCCGGCGGCGGCGAGCGCGGCATTGGCCTCCTGCGCGATCCAGGCCGCGCCGCCGCGCGTGCCGACCAGCCCGGGTTCGCCCAGATCGGTCGCGCCGTCGATCACCCAGGCCAGCGCATCGCCCGCGCCGGCGCGGTCGTCATTGGGCGTGAGCGGATCGCCGCACAGCGAAAGCGATTGCAGGACGTCGAAGCGCATGCTGGTGCCGTAGCGCCGGCGTGTTACGGATTGGGGACGGCGGTCTGCAGGGGATGGCAGGCATGGGCATGGCGCGACGGATATTGGCCTATGGCGCGGCGCTGGCGACGGCGGCGGTGGCGCTCGCCACGGTTGAATATCAGCGGCTGGTGCGGCCGGCCGCTGGCGACATGGCACTGTTTGTGATCGCGGCCGGCTTTCTGGCGCTGGGGGTATGGATCGGCGCGCGGGTGCTCGGCCATCCGGTGCCGCGCGCGCCGGGCAATCCGGCGGCGCAGGCCGGGCTAGGCATCAGTGCGCGCGAGCGGCGCGTGCTCGACCTGCTGGCGGCGGGACAGTCGAACAAGGAGATTGCCCGCACGCTCGGCATCTCGCCCAATACGGTGAAGACCCATGTCGCGCGGCTCTATGAAAAGCTGGGCGCGAAGCGGCGGACCGACGCGGTCGCACGGGCGCGGGGGCTGGGCCTGATCGACTGAAATCGCTGGCCGGATGCCCCAAATCACCCCTTTGGGCGATTGCGCCGGCGCGCGCGGTGCGCATCATCGCCGGCATCACAACCGCGCAAAGGGGGCATGGACATGATCAACCGCATGATCGCCTATGGGCTGGCCGCCGGGCTGCTGACGGGCGGCAACCTGTTCGTGACGCTGCTGCTGTGGCGCGGCGAGGATGTCGGCAGCAGCGGCGCGATCATCGGCTATACAGTGATGCTGCTGGCCTTTGCTGCGATCTTCGTCGCGGTGAAGCGCCAGCGCGATGTGGCGGGCGGCGGGGTGATCGGCTTCTGGCCGGCACTCGCGCTGGGGCTGGGGATCAGCGCGGTGGCCGGCATTGTCTATACGCTCGCCTGGGAAGCGGGGCTGGCAGTGACGGGCATCGACTTTGGCGGCGACTATGCGCGGGCGACCATTGCGGCGCGGCGCGCGGCCGGCGCCAGCGCGGCCGAACTGGCGAAGCTGACCGCCGAAATGAATGCCTTCCGCGCCAGCTATGCCAATCCGCTGATCCGCCTGCCGATGACCTTTGCGGAGATTTTCCCGGTCGGCGTGGTCGTCTCGCTGGTCGCAGCGGCGCTGCTGCGCAATCCCCGTTTCCTGCCGGCACGGCGCGCCGATGCCCGGCAGTCCTGAGTCCATTCTCCCCTCCCGCCTGCGGGAGGGGAGAATGGACGCCACTCGCCTCTGGGCGTTCTCAATCCGCGAACAGCAGCACCGGCGTTTCGAGCAGTTTCTTCAGCGCCTGGACGAAGCTTGCCGCGTCCCAGCCATCCACCACGCGGTGGTCGCAGCTGATCGACAGGTTCATCAGCTTGGCGCGGACAATCTCGTCGCCCATGAACACCGGCCGTTCGACAATCTTGTTGGGGCCGATGATCGCCACTTCGGGCCGGTTGATGACCGGCGTCGTCGCGATCCCGCCCAGCGGCCCGAGCGAGGTGACGGTCAGCGTGGAGCCGGACAGTTCTTCGGACTTTGCCTTGCCGGTGCGCGCGGCCTCGGCCAGGCGGGCAATCTCGGCCGCCAGCTGCCACACATTCTTGTCCTGCGCGTCGCGGATCACCGGCACCATCAGCCCGGCATCGGTCTGCGCCGCCATGCCCAGATGGACGCGGCCATGGCGCGTCACCACGCCCGCCTCGTCATCATAGCGCGCGTTGATCATCGGAAAGTCGGGAATGGTGCGGCAGATCGCGACGATCAGCAGCGGCAGCATGGTCAGCTTCGGCCGGTTGCCGCGATTGGCGTTCAGGTCCGCGCGCACTGCCTCCAGCGCGGTCACGTCGATTTCGTCGACATAGGTGAAATGCGGGATGTGGCGCTTGGCGGCGGCCATATTCTCGGCAATGCGGCGGCGCATGCCGATCACCTTCACCGGCTGGTCGTCGCGCGCGCGGCTGGCATGCGGCGCGTGATAGCCCTGGCCGCTGCTGTAACGCAGATAGGCGTCGAGATCGGCATGGCGGATGCGGTCGCCCTCGGCCGGCTTCACCTGTGCGAGGTCGATGCCGAGGTCCTTCGCGCGCGCCCGCACGGCGGGGGAGGCGAGCACCGGGAGGGCCGGGGCCGCCGGCGCTTCCGGGGCGGCGGGCGGCGGGGGCGGGGCAGGCGGCGCCTCCTGCACATCGCCCCCTCCACCCTGCTGCGCAGGGTCCCCCTCCCCGTGAACGGGGAGGATCGGAGTGCTGGCCGCCGCCTGTTCAGCGACGGGCTCCGCCTCGGCAGCTTCCGCGTCGCCCTCGGTTTCGATCACCACCAGCATCGCGCCGATCGGCACCTGCTCTCCCACCTCGCCGGCCAGTTCGACCACCACGCCGGCGACCGGGCTTTCCATTTCCACGGTCGCCTTGTCGGTCATCATGTCGGCGATCTGCTGGTCTTCCTCCACCCGGTCGCCGACGGCGACGTGCCACGCCACAATCTCTGCCTCGGCAATGCCTTCGCCGATATCGGGCAGGCGGAAAGTGAAACGACCCATCTGAACACTCCGTTCGTCTCGCGCGGGTGCCCCCACGCCATCATGTTGCGCGCTCGCCAGCTAGGGCGCGCCCGTCAATCCTTCAGCAGCTTCTTCAAGGCTTCGCCGATCCGCACGGGGCCGGGGAAATAGGCCCATTCCAGGCTGTGCGGATAAGGCGTGTCGAACCCCGTCACCCGTGCGACCGGCGCTTCCAGATGATAGAAGCAGCGCTCCTGCACCAGCGCGGAAAGCTCTGCACCGAAACCGCTGGTGCGGGTGGCCTCATGCACCACCATGCAGCGCCCGGTCTTCTTCACCGACGCCTCGATCGCCTCGATGTCGAGCGGCACCAGCGTGCGCAGGTCGATGATCTCCGCATCCACGCCGAGCGCCGCGGTCACCGCCACGCACACATGCACCATCGTGCCATAGGCCAGGATCGTCACGGCCTCGCCCGCGCGCACGACATTGGCCTGGCCCAGCGGAATGCGGTAATAGCCGCTGGGCACCGCGCCTGCCGGGTGCTGCGACCAGTTCTGCGCCGGCTGATCCCAATAGCCGTTGAACGGCCCGTTATAGAGGCGCTTGGGCTCGAAGAACACGACCGGGTCATTGTCCTCGATCGCGGCGATCAGCAGCCCCTTGGCATCATAGGGCGTGCTGGGGATCACCGTTTTCAGCCCCGCGACATGGGTGAAGATGCCTTCCGGGCTCTGGCTGTGTGTCTGGCCGCCGAAAATGCCGCCGCCCATGGGCGAGCGCACCGTGATCGGCGCGGTGAACTCGCCGGCCGAGCGATAACGCAGCCGTGCCGCCTCCGACACCAGCTGGTCCAGCCCGGGATAGATATAGTCGGCAAACTGGATTTCGGGCACGGGCCGCATGCCATAGGCGCCCATGCCGATCGCCACGCCGATGATGCCGCATTCGTTGATCGGCGTGTCGAACACGCGCGTCTTGCCATATTTGGCCTGCAGCCCGGCGGTTGCCCGGAACACCCCGCCGAAATAGCCGACATCCTCGCCCAGCACGACGACGCCCGGATCGCGCGCCATGGTGATGTCGAGCGCGGAATTGATCGCCTGGATCATGTTCATGCGGACGGTGTCGCCCGCGTCGCCGATCATCTCCGCCTCGATCATTTGTGCCGCCATGGCCGCCCCGATGCCTCTTCCTCTGCCAGCATCTGGTCGCGCTGCTCGCGCAGATGCCAGGGCAGTTCCTCGAACACGCCTTCGAACATCGTCTCGAACGGCTGGTGCAGGCCGTGGCCGAGAATGCCGTTGGTCTCCGCCTCCTTCTGCGCGGCCTTCACCATTTCGGCCAGTTCCTTGTCCTGCGCGGCATGGGCGTCCTCGTCCCATTCGCCAAGACCGATCAGATGGTCCTTCAGCCGGCGGATCGGGTCGCCCAGCGGCCAGGCGGTCGCTTCCGCGGCCGAGCGATAGGCGCTGGGGTCGTCGGAGGTCGAATGGCCCTCCGCGCGATAGGTGAACAGCTCGATCAGCGTCGGGCCATGGTTGGTACGCGCGCGCTCCGCCGCCCAGGCGGTGGCGGCATAGACGGCAAGCGCGTCATTGCCGTCAACGCGCAGGCCGGCAATGCCATAGCCCACCGCGCGCGCGGCAAAGGTGGTCGCCTCCGCCCCGGCAAAGCCCGAAAAGCTGGAAATCGCCCATTGGTTGTTGACGACGTTCAGGATCACCGGCGCGCGATAGACGCTGGCAAAGGTGCAAGCGGAATGGAAATCGCCTTCTGCCGTCGATCCTTCGCCGCACCAGGTGGCGGCAATGCGCGTGTCGCCGCGCGCGGCCGACGCCATCGCCCAGCCCACTGCCTGCGGATATTGCGTGGCCAGGTTGCCGGAGATGGTGAAGAAGCTCGCTTCCTTCGACGAATACATGATCGGCAGCTGCTTGCCGTCCAGCCGGTCGCCCTTGTTCGAATAGATCTGGTTCATCATGTCGACCAGCGACCAGTCGCGCGCGATCAGCAGCCCCTGCTGGCGATAGGAGGGGAAGCACATGTCGTCGCGGTCCAGCGCATAGGCGGCGGCGACCGCCACTGCTTCCTCGCCGGTGGACTTCATGTAGAAGCTGGTCTTGCCCTGGCGCTGGGCGCGGAACATGCGCTCATCAAACGCGCGGACCAGCGCCATGCTGCGCAGCATGCGCCGCAGCATGTCGGGCGACAGCTTGGGGTCCCACGGGCCGACGGCGCGGTCCTGCTCGTCGAGCACGCGGACCAGCGAATAGGCAAGGCCGGTAAAGCTCGACGGGTGGGCGCCGGTGTCCGGGCGCGGCTGGGCGCCGGCGGGCGGCACTTCCACATCCAGAAAGTCGACCGCGTCGCCGGGGCGGAAGCGCGGCTCCGGCACGTGCAGCGAAAGCGGCGGCAGATTGGCGCGCGGGTGGTCGCCGGACATGCGCTCTCCTAAAAGGCGGGACTCAAGGGGCGGGCCACGCCCCGGCGCGCTTTGCGGCCGGCGTCATAAAATTTCAACGGGTTTTTGTGGTGGCGGCCGCCGCCGGCTCTGCCAGCCCGAAAAACTCAGCGCCCGCCGAAATGGGCGAGTGCCGCGCGGGCAATCTCCTCGCCCCATTCCTGCACGAAATGGCCGCCGCCCTTGATCATCAGCGGCTCCGGGCAGCCGCGGATATTGGCCCGCAGCGCCGCCATCTGGGGCGGGCCGAGCACCGGATCGGCATCGCCCACCGCCATGAAGCAGGGACCGTCCCACTGGGTGGACCAGAACGCCACTGCCGCGCGGCCATAGGCGGCACCGGCCATGTCGGGGTCAACCGGCACCAGCGCCGGCCACACCTGAGCGCCCGCCTTGTAGCTGGCATCGGGATAGGGCGCGTCATAGGCGGCGATTTCGGCGGGCGTCAGGTGCGGCGTGCCGCGCGCGATGAGTGCGCCGATCGGCAGGTCGGGCGTCGACAGCGCATAGTTTTTCCACGCCATGAAGCCCGCGCCCGGCGACTGGCCGGTGCCGATGCCGGTGTTCATCACGATCAGCCGGGCAATGCGCGGCCGGATGCTCTCCGCGACGGGCAGCGTCAGGCCGATCAGCCCGCCCCAATCCTGCACCACCAAAGTGATATTGGTCAGGTCCAGCCGCTCGATCAGCGCGATGATGTAGTTGCGGTGGAAGTCGAAGCTGTAATCTTCCTGCCGCACCGGCTTGTCGGAGCGGCCAAAGCCGAAAAAGTCGGGCGCCACCACCCGCGCGCCGCTGTCCAGAAATACCGGGATCATGCGGCGGTAGAGATAGCTCCAGCTCGGCTCGCCATGCAGGCACAGGAACACCTGCTCCGCGTCGCGCGGCCCCTCGTCGATGCGCGCGGCGCGCATCCCCTCATAGCCGGGCAGGTCGTCGATATAATGCGGTGCCCAGGGGAAGCCCGGCAGGTCGGCGAAACGCTCATCGGGGGTGCGCAGGGTGTCGATCATGGGGAGGCTCTCCGAATCGTTTTTTGCCATCATTGGCTTGGCGGATGCGATGGGCAAGTTGTGCGCATCCGTCATGCCGGACCTGTTCCGGCATCCACCGGTGCGCCGGGTGTGCCGCTTGCCGCCAAAAGCACCGCAGTGGACCCCGGCACAAGGCCGGGGTGACGCAAGCCTTCGCTGCTAAACCGCGACCACCGTCTGCTCGATCGCGCCGAAAATGCTGTGGTGGCGGTCATCCTCGGCCCAGATGCGCACGGTGTCGCCGGCCTTCAGGAACGGGGTGCGCGGCGCGCCCTCGGCAATGGTTTCCACCGTGCGGATTTCGGCAAGGCACGAATAGCCGACGCCGCCCTGCGCAATCGGCCTGCCCGGGCCGCCATCCGCGCCCCGGTTGGAGACGGTGCCCGAGCCGATGATGGTGCCCGCGCCCAGCGCGCGCGTTTTCGCCGCATGCGCGATGAGGGTGCCGAAGTCGAAGGTCATGTCCACCCCCGCCTCCGCCCGGCCAAAGGGCTGGCCGTTCAGGTCGACGCACAGCCGGCGGTGGAGCTTGCCGCCCTGCCACCAGTCGCCAAGTGCATCGGGCGTCACGAACACCGGCGAAAAGGCGCTGGCGGGTTTCGACTGGAAAAAGCCGAAGCCCTTGGCCAGTTCGCCGGGAATGAGGTTGCGCAGCGACACATCGTTGGTGAGGCCGACCAGCCGGACCGCGGCGAGCGCTTCGTCGCGGCTGGCGCCCATCGCGACGTCGCCGGTCACCACCACCACTTCTGCTTCCAGGTCGCAGCCCCAGGCCTCGTCCTTCAGCGGAATCGGGTCGCGCGGCCCCAGAAACCCGTCCGACCCGCCCTGATACATCAGCGGATCGTGCCAGAAGCTGTCGGGCATTTCGGCGCCGCGCGCCTGCCGGACCAGCGCGACATGGTTCACATAGGCAGAGCCGTCCGCCCATTGATAGGCGCGCGGCAGCGGGGCGGCCGCGTCATGCTCGTGAAACCGCTCCAGCGGGATCGCCTGATGCGCCAGATCGGTCGCCAGCGCGGCAAGCGCGGGCTGCACCCGGTCCCAGTCATCCAGGGCGGCCTGCAGCGTCGGCGCGATATGGCCGGCATCGGCATACCAGGCCAGATCGTCCGACACGACGACCAGACGCCCGTCGCGTCCATGTTTCAGGCTGGCCAGTTTCATATCGCTCTCCCTTTTCCTATCCCTATCCCCGGGCGACGGGCGAAGTCGAGATGCGTTTGCGCCTCGGCCGCGCGCCCATACTGCCAAGGGGGATTGACCCGACCAGTTTCACCCAGCAACTTCTCCGCCAAACTTCACTGGAGAGAGAGATGCTCGACACCCTGCCCGGCCGCTTTGCCTATAATCAGGACCATGAGGCGTTCCGCCAGACGGTGCGCCAGTTCCTGCAGAAGGAAGGCGTGCCCAACGTCAACAAATGGGAGCAGGACCGGCTGGTCCCCAAGGAATTCTGGCGCAAGGCGGGCGAGGTGGGCATGCTGTGCCCCACCGTGCCGGAGGCTTATGGCGGCCTGGGCCTGGACTTTGGCTATAACGGCATCGTCAATGAGGAGATGGCGTATCTGGGCGTGCCGGCCGGGTTCACGCTCCAGTCCGACATCGTGTGCGACTATCTGGTCGCGTACGGCTCCGAAGAGCAGAAGGCGCAGTGGCTGCCGCGCCTCGTCTCCGGCGAGACGATCACCGCCATCGCGATGACCGAGCCGGGCACCGGCAGCGACCTTCAGTCGATCCGCACCAGCGCGGTGAAGGACGGCAATCATTACGTCATCAACGGCAGCAAGACGTACATCACCAACGGCCAGAATGCCGATCTGATCCTGGTCGTCGCCAAGACCGACCCCGACGCCAAGCCCGCTTACAAGGGCATGTCGATCATCCTGGTGGAAAGCGACCGCGAGGGCTTCAAGCGCGGCCGCAAGCTCGACAAGATCGGCCAGGATGCGGCCGACACCAGCGAGCTGTTCTTCGAGGATGTGCGCGTGCCGATGACCAACTGCCTGGGGCAGGAAGGCATGGGCTTCATCTATCTGATGAGCCAGCTGCCGCAGGAGCGGCTGTCGATCGCCATCGGCACGCAGGCGAGCGCGCAAAAGGCATTCGACGAGACGGTCGAGTTCACCAAGACGCGCAAGGCCTTTGCCGGCATGGTGTTCGATTTCCAGAACACCCGCTTCGTGCTGGCTGATCTGAAATCGAAGCTGCAGGTCGGCTGGGCGCATCTCGACTGGGCGATCAAGCGCCATCTGGCCAAGGAGCTGACGCCCACCGAAGGCGCCGCCGCCAAGCTGTGGCATACCGAGCTGCAATGGGAAGTGATGGACAAATGCCTGCAGCTGCACGGCGGTGCGGGCTATATGAACGAATATCCCATCGCCCGCATGTGGCGCGCGGCGCGGGTCAGCCGGATTTACGGCGGCACCAACGAGATCATGAAGGAACTGATCGGCCGCTCGCTCTGACGCGGGCATCGTCCGAAGCCTGATCCGTCAACCGGATTGGACGAAAAATGTCGTCCAATCCGGTTGACACTGGCAGCGTACGCGCCCAACACTCCCGCCTTCTCGCGCTCGACACATGGGAGAAGCGGATGGCGAACGGGGTCAGGCTGGCGGTCACGCTGGCAGTGGCGGCAGGGCTGGTGGCAGCGGGTACGCCGCCCGGCCAGGCCAAGGAAAAAGAAGCCCCGCCACCCAAGCCGTCCCCCGGCAAAGCCTATAGCCGCGATCCCTATCCCAGCACCTACAAGCCCTATGGCGGGGTGCCGACCGTCATCACCAACGTCACCATCTTCGATGGCGAGGGCGGCCGGATCGATCGCGGGCAGATTTTGTTCGCCGATGGCAAGATCGTCGCGCTCGGCGAAACCGTCAGCGCCCCTGCCGGTGCGACGGTGATCGACGGCACCGGCAAGGTCGTCAGCCCCGGCGTGATCGACATTCACAGCCATCTGGGCGACTATCCCAGCCCCCAGGTGCAGGCGCTGTCCGACGGGAACGAGGCGACCGGCCCCGTCACCGCCGATGTGTGGGCCGAACATAGCGTATGGCCGCAGGATGCGGGCTTTTCGCGCGCGCTCGCCAATGGCGGGGTGACGACGCTGCAGATTCTGCCCGGCTCCGCCAATCTGTTCGGTGGTCGTTCGGTGGTGCTGAAGAATGTCTATGCCCGCACCGTGCAGGGCATGAAGTTCCCCGGCGCGCCCTATGGCCTGAAAATGGCGTGCGGTGAAAATCCCAAGCGCGTCTATGGCAGCAAGGGGCGCCAGCCTTCCACCCGGATGGGCAATATCGCGGTCGACCGCGCCACCTGGGCGCGCGCCGCAGAGTATAAGCGGCGCTGGGACAAATATGAAAAGGATGGCGGCGATCCGCCCGCGCGCGACATTGCGATGGATACGCTGCGCGGCGTGCTGGCGGGCGAGATTCTGGTCCAGAACCACTGCTACCGCGCCGACGAAATGGCCATCGTGCTCGATATGGCCAAGGAGTTCGGCTATAAGGTGACCACCTTCCACCACGCGGTGGAAGCGTACAAGATCGCCGATCTGCTGAAGGCGAACGGCACCTGCGCGGCGGTGTGGGCGGACTGGTGGGGCTTCAAGATGGAGTCCTATGACGCGATCAGCGAAAACCTCGCCATCCTGCAGAACAGCGGCGCATGCGGCATGATCCATTCGGACGACGCCAACGGCATCCAGCGGCTCAATCAGGAAGTGGCCAAGGCGCTGGCCGCCGGCCGCCGCGCCGGGTTCGACATTTCCGACGCCACCGCCTGGACCTGGCTCACCTACAATCCGGCCAAGGCGCTGGGCATCGCCGACAAGACCGGTAGCCTGAAACCCGGCAAGATGGCCGATGTCGTGCTGTGGAACGGCAACCCGTTCAGCGTCTATGCCCGGCCCGAAAAAGTGTGGATCGACGGCGCGCTGCTCTATGACATGAACAATCCGGCGCTGCGCCCGGTTTCCGATTTCGAGCTTGGCCAACCCGGCGCGGGAGACGTGAAATGATCCGCTATGCATTGAGCTGCGCCGTGCTGGCGCTGGCCGCGCCCGCCGCTGCCCAGTCGGTGGCGATCACCAATGCCCGGCTGGTGATCGGCGACGGTTCCGCCCCCATCGACGGCGGCACCGTGGTCATCCAGGGCGGCCGGGTGACGGCGGCGGGCAAGGGCGTTGCCGTGCCCGCCGGGATCGAGGTGGTCGATGCCGGCGGCAATTATGTGACGCCGGGCATCGTCGCCGGCTTCACGCGGATCGGCATTGTCGAGGTCGACGCGGTCGACCAGACCAATGATTCGGGCGCGAACGGCTCCCCCTTCCACGCCGCGATCGACATTGCGCCGGCGGTGAACCCGCGCACCAGCGCGATCACGCTCAACCGTGCCGAGGGCATCACCCGCGCGATCGTGGCGCCGGAAGCGCGCGGATCGATCTTTGCCGGGCGCGGTGCCGTCATCCGGCTGGCAGTGGCCGGCGATCCGGTCAGCGCACCGCGTGCCTTCCAGTTCATGGAATATGGCGAAAGCGGCGCCGGTGCGGCCGGGGGCAGCCGCCCGGCGGCGCTGGCCGCGTTCAGGAACGCGCTGGCGCAGGCACGCGACTATGCCAGAGCCCCCGCCGCCTACCCGGACAATGGCCGCGATGCGCTGCTCAACCGCGCCGATGCGGCGGCCCTCCAGGGCGTGGTGATGGGCCGCGAGCCGCTCCTCATCCATGTCGAGCGCGCGTCGGACATGCTGGCGCTGATCGCGCTGCGCAAGGATTACCCGCTGCTCAAGATGGTGTTCGTCGGCGCTGCCGAGGGGTGGATGGTGGCAAGCGAGCTGGCCGCCGCCAAGGTGCCGGTGATCGCCTCCGCGCTCGACGATCTGCCGGAATCGTTCGAAAAGCTGGCCGCCACCCAGTCCAATGTCGGGCGGATGCGCGCCGCCGGCGTGCTGGTGGGCATCGGCACGATCAACGACAATGACGCGCGCCAGGCCCGGCAGGAAAAACAATATGCCGGCAATCTGGTCGCGCTGACCAAGGTGACCGGCGCGACCGGGCTGGACTGGAACGCCGCCTTTGCCGCGATCACCTCGAAACCCGCCGAAGCCATTGGTATGGCAGGAGAAATCGGCTCGCTGCGGCCCGGGCGGCGCGGCGATGTGGTGATCTGGTCGGGCGATCCGCTGGAACTGAGCAGCGTCGCCACCAAAGTCTATATCGATGGTGTAAATCAAACACTCCACACAAGGCAGGCCGAGCTCCTGAAACGCTATCGCCAGCCGCAGGAAGGCGCGCTACCAAAGGCCTATGAGCGCTGACGGATGAGCGTTGGCGCCGCCGTAATGGGGTGCCGATGCGTCTGGGTTGGCGGTGGACAGGATTGGGGCTGGCAGGGATCGCGGCGCTGCTTGCCGCGTGCAGCGGTAGCGGCGGCGGTGCCACGTCTGGCACGGGCGGCGGCACCACCGGCGGCGGCACGGCCGACACCTGTTCGCTCGTCGCGCGGCAGGACTGGGCCGCCGCCCAGCTGCGCGAATGGTATCTGTTCCCCGAAACGCTGCCCACCGCGCTCAGCCCGGCCGGGTTCAGCACCGTTGGCGACTATATCGACGCGCTGACCGCCACCGCGCGCGCCCAGCGCCGCGACCGCTTCTTCACCTTCATCACCTCGATTGCGGAGGAGAATGCATTCCTCGCCTCGGGCAGCAGCGCAGGCTTCGGCTTCCGCGTCTCCACCGACACGATTGCCCAGCGCGTGTTCATTGCCGAGACGTTTGAGGGGACCGCAGCGTTCGCAGCCGGGGTCGATCGCGGCGCGGAGATACTGGCGATCGGCACCAGCACCGCCACGCTGCGCGCCGTCAACACGATCATCGCGGCGGAGGGGAGCGCCGGCATCACCAACGCGCTGGGGCCGAGCACGGCGGGGCTCTCCCGCGTGCTGCGCGTGCGCGACACGGCCGGCACCCGCGACGTGACGCTGACCAAGACCGATTATGCGCTGCTCCCGGTATCGCCCCGTTATGGCGCGCAGATCATCAATGATGGCGCGCGGCGGGTGGGCTATCTGAACCTGCGCACCTTCATCTCCAGCGCCGACCAGCCGCTGCGCGACGCGTTCAACACTTTCCGCAACCAGGGCATCACCGACATCATCATCGACTTCCGCTATAATGGCGGCGGGCTGGTCTCGACATCGGAACTGATGGGCGATCTGCTGGGCGGCAACCGCGCCGCGTCAGAGGTGTTCAGCTTCACCACCTTCCGCCCGGAAAAGGCGGCCAACAACTCCACCCGCCTGTTCCGGCCGCAGCCCCAATCGGCAGCGCCGGTGCGGCTGGCGTTCATCGGCGCGGCCGGCACCGCCTCTGCCAGCGAGAATGTGATCAACAGCATGCAGCCCTATTTCCGGCGCAACCTGGCGCTGGTGGGCACCAACACCTTCGGCAAGCCGGTCGGCCAGATCGCGGTCGACCGGGCGCAGTGTGACGACCGGCTGCGCATCGTCGCCTTTGCCAGCCAGAACAGCGCGCGGCAGGGCGATTTCTATGACGGCCTTGCCCGCACGCTCGACGTGACGTGCCAGGCAGCGGACGATTTCTCACGACCACTGGGCGACCCGCAGGAGGCGTCGGTGCGGGCCGCGCTCAACTTCCTGGCCGGGCAGAGCTGCACCGCGATTGCGGCAGCGGGCGGCACCGGGCTGGAGCCGCAATCGGCCACCGCCACGCTCGCGCCGCCCCCGCCGCTGCTGCTGATGCCGGACCGGCCGGACCCTGCCCAGCGCTATGTGCCGGGGTTGTTCTAGCGGCCGTCGCCCCGGACTTGATCCGGGGCCCCGCTGCCTTGGTGACGGTGAAAGTGGTTCTGGCTGGAACCACCTCAGCGCTTCATCGCCTCCAGCAGGCGCTTCACTTCCTGCGAGCGGCCGCGTGGCAGCACGAGCACATCCTGCCCGCTCGCCACGATGATCAGGTCGCTCACCCCGACCGCGGCAATGCGCAGCCCGTCGGAGCGGATCAGGCAGCCGCTCGTGTCGAGCGCGACCACGTCGCCGCGACAGGCATTGCCGTCGCCATCGCAGTGCGAGAGCGCGTGCAGCGCGTCCCAGCTGCCGACATCGCTCCACCCCATGCTGACCGGCACACAGGCCACGCGCCCGGCCTTTTCCATCACCGCATAGTCGATCGAGTCGGCGGGCGACGCGGCAAAGGCGTCGGCATCGGGATAGATGCGGCTGCCCTGGTGGCGGGCGCGGTCCATTGCCTGGCCGGCGGAAACGCGCATCTGGGGCGCGTGCGCGGCCAGCTCACCCAGATAGATGTCGGCGCGGAACATGAAGATGCCGCCATTCCAGTAATGATTGCCGGCGGCCAGCATTGCCTCTGCCGCCGCGCGCGCGGGCTTTTCGACGAAGCGAGCCACGCGGTGCACCCCCGGCGCCACCTCATCGGCCGCCTGGATATAGCCATAGCCGGTTTCGGGCGCGTCGGGCGTGATGCCGAACGTCACCAGCCAGCCTTCGCGCACCAGCGGCAGCGCGCGCGCGATCGCGGCGTGGAAGGCGGCGACATCGTCGATCACATGGTCCGACGGCATCACCAGCAGCGGCGTTTCATCGCCGCCGGCGGCAATCGCGGCGAGCGCGATGGCAGGCGCGGTGTTGCGGCCGATCGGCTCCAGGATCAGCGCCGAGGCGCCGGCCGCCACCGCGCCCAGCTGCGCCTCGATCGTGTCGGCGTGAAAGGCATTGGCCACGACGATCGCCGGCGCGAACTGGGCATCGTCCGCCGTGCGGCGCGCGGTCAGCTGCAGCATGGTTTCGTCGGCAGTCAGCGGCAGCAGCTGCTTGGGGCTTTCCGCGCGCGACATCGGCCACAGCCGGGTGCCCGCCCCGCCCGACAGGATGACCGGCACCACTTTTGCAGACGACATATTCTTCCTCCCCCCGCACAAATCTGCGGCTGCATAGCGGCGGCCGCGCCATCCGCAAACCGGGCATTTTCGGCGGCGAAAAACTCTTCTCCGCGCAACGCTTTGTTCGGCAATTTGTGTCACGGTTGCGCGGCTGGTGTCGGATTTGTTTACACTCGCACGCTAAGGGGTTGCGGCATGATCAGGCTGTTCAAGCATTATGTGCCCAATGCCGTGCTGCTGCTGGGGCTGCTCGACATCATCGTGCTGATGGGCGCGGGCGAGCTGGGCTGGGTGCTGCGTGCCGGGCAGATCGGCATGGCGGTGGAGCCGATTGTGGCGCGCCTGCCGCAGCTGGGCGTGTTCGCCGCCACGCTGATGACGGCGATGATCGCGGTCGGCGTTTATGGCACCGATGCGCTGCAGTCGCTGCGCGTGGCGACCGCGCGGCTGATCGTGGCGGTGTCGCTGGGCGTCATCATTCAGGCGACCGTTTTCTTCCTGGTGCCGGAGCTGACCTTCTGGCGATCCAACCTGCTCTACGCGATGGCGCTGTCGATCCTGATGCTGCTGGCGCTGCGCATTCTGCTCGGCAAGACCTTGGGCAGCCAGGCGTTCAAGCGGCGCATCGTCGTGCTGGGCGCGGGCCACCGGGCACAGCGGCTGAAGCAGCTGTCGCAGCGGCCGGGCTCGGGCTTTGTCGTCGTCGGCTATATCTCGATGAGCGAGTCCGCCCGCGTGATTCCGGAGGCGATTGCCCGCGACGCCATCTATAATCTGGCCGACCATGTCGTGCTGCTCAACGCCAGCGAAGTGGTGCTGGCGCTCGAGGAACGGCGCAACGCCTTGCCGCTGAAAGACCTGCTGCGCATCAAGACCACGGGCGTCCATGTCAATGAAATCTCTACCTTTCTGGAGCGCGAGACGGGCCGGGTCGATCTCGACAGCGTGAACCCCAGCTGGCTGATCTTTTCGGATGGTTTCTCGTCCGGGCGGATGCTGTCGGGCGTGTTCAAGCGGTTGTTCGACGTTACCGCCAGCATCGTGCTGCTGATCCTCACCGCGCCGCTGGTGCTGGTGACGGCGATCCTGATCAAGCTGGAGAGCAAGGGGCCGGTCTTCTATCGCCAGCGCCGCGTCGGCCTGTTCGGCCAGGGGTTCGACATCGTCAAGCTGCGCTCGATGCGGCAGGACGCCGAGGTGGGCGGCAAGGCGGTGTGGGCGGAAAAAGACGATCCGCGCATCACCCGCGTCGGCCGCGTCATCCGCAAGCTGCGCATCGACGAACTGCCCCAGGCGTGGAGCGTGCTGAAGGGCGAGATGAGCTTTGTCGGCCCGCGCCCCGAACGCCCGCAATTTGTCGACGATCTGGAACAGAAGCTGCCTTATTATGCCGAGCGGCACATGGTGAAGCCCGGCATCACCGGCTGGGCGCAGATCAACTATCCCTATGGTGCTTCGATCGAAGATGCGCGCCAGAAGCTGGAATATGACCTTTATTACGCGAAGAATTACTCGCCCTTTCTCGACCTGTTGATCCTGTTGCAGACGATCCGGGTCGTGTTGTTTCCGGAAGGGGCGCGGTGATCCTTTGGGTTCATGCGCTGGCAGCGCTGCTGTTCGCGCTGCTGGCCCTGCGTGAGGGGCGCCGCGCGGGCAGCACGGTGCCGCGCCTGGCCTTCACCGTCGGCCTGGCGGCCACCGCGCTATGGGCGCTGGCGGTGGCCGGGATTGGTGCGGCAGACCCGATGGCAGCACTTGCCGAATCGGCGCGCAACCTGGCCTGGCTGGGCTTCATGTTCGCGCTCGTCCGGCGCGACCGCCGCGCGGCGGAGGAAGCGGCGATCCTGACCATCTATGGCGTCGCCGCGCTCATCGTGGTGGCGGGCGGCGTGCTGGCCGCGATTGCGGCGGCGCTGCCCCCGGCGCAGGCGGCCGCGCTGCAGCCGACAGTGGTCGTGTTCCGCATGATGGTGGCGGTGGCCGCGCTGCTGCTGGTCCATCAACTCCATCACGCCGTCGCCCCCGATGCACGGGCAGGTGTCCGCCTGCTCGTGCTGGCGCTGGCGGACATGTGGCTGGTTGATCTTGGTATCTACGGAATAGTCTATTTTGGTGCCGGCGGTGGCGATACGCTGGTGGCGGTGCGGGGTCTCGCGATGGTGCTGGTCGCGCCGATCTTTGCACTCGCGGTGCACCGCAATGGCGACTGGTCGCTCCAGCTGTCGCGCACCATGGCCTATCAGTCGCTCACGCTGGGCGCGGCCGGGCTGTATGTAATGGCGATGGCGATGGCGATGAGCGGCATCGCCACGCTGGGCGGCGCGCAGGCGCGGCTGATCCAGACCGCGTTCGTCTTTGGCAGCACCGCGGCGCTGTTCGCGCTGGTTTCCACGCCCTGGCTGCGGGCCTGGGCGCGGGTGAAGCTGGCCAAGCACCTGTTCCGCCACCGCTATGACTATCGCAGCGAATGGCTGCGCTTCACCGACACGCTGGGCGAGCCGGGCGCGGGCGCGCCGCCGCTCGACGAGCGCATCATCAAGGCGGTCGCCGACCTGACCGATTCGCCCGGCGGCCTGCTGCTGGTGCGCGACGGGGCGGGGCTGGTGCAGCGCGCCGCGTGGAACTGGCCCGGCGCGGAAGCGGCGACCGACGCCCGCCTGCCCGATTATCTGGCGGCCACCGCGCGGATCGTGGCGATCGACGATGCCCGCAGCGGCACCGGCGACGCGGCCGAGGCCGCCGCCGTGCCCGCCTGGATGTGCGAGCGCAGCGATGCCTGGGTGCTGGTGCCGCTCATCCATTTCGGCCGGCTGACCGGCGCCATCCTGCTCGCCCGTCCGCCGATCGACCGCCGGCCGGACTGGGAGGACCTGGACCTGCTGCGCCTGGCCGGGCGGCAGGTGGCAAGCTATCTGGCGGAGGCGCGGGCGCAAGGCGCGCTGGCCGAGGCGGCGCGGTTCGACGAGTTCAACCGCCGCTTCGCCTTCATCCTTCACGACATCAAGAATCTGGTCAGCCAGCTGAGCCTGGTGGCCCGCAATGCCGAACGCCATGCCGACAATCCGGATTTCCGCCGCGACATGGTGGCCAGCCTCAACGAAACAACGGCGCGGATGAACAGCCTGCTGGCGCGGCTGTCGCAGCATCATCAGCGCAGTGCCGAGCCGCTGGCCCCGGTGCCGCTTTGGCCGATCATCGAGCGCGTCGCCGCCCGCCGGCGCGAGCATCCGGTGGTGGCGGGCGGCCTGCGCGATGCGGTGGTGCTCGCCGATCCGGCCCGGGTCGAGCAGCTGCTGGGCCATCTGGTGCAGAACGCGGTGGAGGCGAGCCCGGCCGCCGCGCCGGTGGCGATCGATGTCGCCGAAGCTGCCGAGGGCATCACCATCAGCGTCGTCGATCAGGGGGCGGGGATGAGCGCGGCGTTCATCCGCGATCAGCTGTTCAAGCCTTTTGTCTCGACCAAGTCGGGCGGGTTTGGCCTGGGCGCCTTCGAGGCGCGCCAGCTGGCCGAGGCAATGGGCGGCAGCGTGAGCGTCGACAGCCGCGAAGGCGCCGGCACCCGCTTCTGCATCACGCTGCGCGCCGCCGACAAGCGCGCGTCCCGGCTGGAGGAGGCCGCATGAAGAAACTCCTGATCGTGGAGGACGATCTGGGCCTGCAGCGCCAGCTGCGCTGGGCCTATGAAGGCTATCAGGTGCTGAGCGCCACCGACCGGGCCGGCGCCATCGACGCGCTGCGCGCCGAGGAGCCCGAGGTGGTGACGCTGGACCTGGGCCTGCCGCCCGATCCCGACGGCACCAGCGAAGGCTTTGCGACGCTGGCCGAGATTTTGCGGCTGAAGCCCGATACCAAGGTGATTGTCGCCTCCGGCCATGGCGCGCGCGACAGTGCTCTGCGCGCCATCGCCGAAGGGGCGTGGGACTTTTACCAGAAGCCGATCGACATCGACGCGCTGGGCCATATCGTTGCCCGCGCCTTCCATGTGCAGGCGCTGGAGGCGGAGAACCGGCGGCTGGCGGCGGCCACCGGCGGAGCGGGGCTGGGCGGCATCATCACCGCCGCGCCCGAGATGCACAAGGTGACCCGCACCATCGAACGGGTCGCCGGCGCCGATGTCTCGGTGATGCTGCTGGGTGCAAGCGGCACCGGCAAGGAATTGCTGGCCCGCGGGCTGCACGCCGCATCGCCGCGCGCCAAGGGCGCCTTCGTTGCGATCAACTGCGCGGCGATCCCCGAGACGCTGCTCGAAAGCGAGCTGTTCGGGCATGAAAAGGGCGCCTTTACCGGTGCGGTGAAGACCACCGAGGGCAAGATCGAACAGGCCCAGGGCGGCACGCTGTTCCTTGATGAAGTGGGCGACATTCCGCTGCCGCTGCAGGTCAAGCTGCTGCGCTTCCTGCAGGAGCGCGTGATCGAGCGGATCGGCGGCCGCCGCGCGATTGCGGTCGACACCCGCATCGTCTGCGCGACGCACCAGAATCTGGAAGCGATGGTCGCCGACGGGCGCTTCCGCGAAGACCTATATTACCGCCTGGCTGAAATCGTCGTGCGCATTCCGTCGCTGGCCGAGCGGCCGGGCGACGCCGTGCTGCTGGCGCGGCATTTCATGGCCAAGCACGCCAAGGCAATGCACTCCCCGGTCACCGGTCTGTCGGCCGAGGCGTGCGCCGCGATCGAGGCATGGGGCTGGCCCGGCAATGTGCGCGAGCTGGAAAACCGGCTGAAGCGCGCGGTGATCATGGCCGAGGGCAAGAGCCTCAACCCCGCCGATCTGGACCTGCCCGAGCCGGAGGCGCCGCTGCCGCTCAACCTGAAGGCGGTGCGCGAGGCGGCCGACCGTGCTGCCATCACCCAGGCGCTGGCGCGCACCCAGGGCAATATTTCGACCACGGCCAAGCTGCTCGGGATCAGCCGGCCGACCCTTTATGACCTACTGAAGAGCTATGACCTCCATGCCTAAGCTGTTCAAACTGGGCGCGATCGGCGCCGTGGCCGCGATTGTCGCAGGCGGCGCCGTCTATGCCGCGCGCTCCACCGCCAGCGAGAGCGTCGACCCGCGCGCCGCGCTCGACAAGAGCATGGCGCTCTTCAACCGGGGCGAGGCAACCGCAGCGCGCAGCTGGGCGCTGAAGGCCGCGCGCGCTGCGCCCCGGTCCGGCCTTGCCCATGCGGTGCTGGCGCGCACCTATCTGGCGCTGGGCGAGGGGCTGGCGGCGCAGGCCGAACTGGGCCGCGCCAAGGCCGCCGGCTTCGACATGAGCCGCACCCACCAGCTGATGGCCGAGGCACTGCTGCTGCAGGGGCAGCCCGACCGCGCGCTGGCCGAGGCGGCGAAGGCACCGCCGCGCTATGCCGGCTATGCCCTGCGCGTTGCCGCCCGCGCGCTTGCCGCCAAGCGCGACATGCCGGGTGCACAACGGCTGCTCGCCGGGGTGCTGGCGGCCGATGGCGGCAAAAGCGCCGCCGCCTGGGCCGATCTGGCGCGCGTACGCCAGCTGAGCGGCGATATCGGCGGTGCGATCATCGCCGCCGGCCGCGCGCTGCAACGCGACCCGAACAATGTCGACGCGCTCACCCTGCGCGCCGAGCTGGTGCGCGGCCAATATGGGCTGGTCGCCGCGATTCCGTGGTTCGAGCGCGCGCTGAAGGTCGACCCCTGGCGGCATGACACGCTGATCGAATATGCGGCAACACTGGGCGATGCCGGCCGCTACCGGGCGATGCTCGATGCGACCCGCCGGGCGCTCGCCGCGCGGCCGGGCAGCCCGCGCGCGCTTTATCTTCAGGCGGTGATGGCGGCGCGGGCCGGCAATACCGAACTGGCGCGCAGTCTGCTCCAGCGCACCGGCGGCGGGCTGGATGGCCAGCCGGGGCCGCTGCTGCTTTCCGGCGCGCTCGATTATGCCGATGGCGCCTATCAGCAGGCGATCAACCGCTGGCGCGCGGTGCTGAACATGGCGCCGATGAACCTGGAGGCGCGGCGCCTGCTGGGCGCGGCGTTGCTGCGCGCGGGCGACAACAAGGGCGCGCTGGCGGTGCTGCGGCCGATCGCGCTGCGCGGTGACGCCGACAGCTATACGCTCGCCTTGGTCGGCCGCGCGTTCGAAGCAAATGGCGAGCGCGACTGGGCAGCAACCTATCTCGACCGTGCCGCCATCCCGGCGCTGACGGCAGCGACCCAGTTCGGCATCGACGACGACCTTGCCCAGCTGCGCCTTTCCGCCGAGCAGGCGCCCGCCAACCCCATCGTCCAGATCGAATATCTGCGCGGGCTGCTGTTCCGGGGCCAGACGGCGAAGGCGCTGAGCCGGGCACAGGCGCTGGCCCGCACCTATCCCGGTGCCCCGCAGGCGCATCTGCTGGTGGGCGATGTGATGATGGCGCTCGGCCGGCCCGAGGAAGCCTCGCGCGCTTATGCCCGCGCCGCCGATCTGCGCTTTGACGAGCCGACCATGCTGCGCGCGGTGGAGGCGCTGCAACGCCTGCGCCAGCGCGACAAGGCGGCAACCGTGGTCGCGCTCTATCTGGCGCAGAACCCGGGCAACATCGCGGCCCGCCGGCTGACCGCGCACTGGCAGATCGCCACCGGCGCCTGGGATGACGCGATCGACACGCTGGAGGGGCTGCGCGGCGACCTGGGCAATCGCGATCCGGCGCTGCTGGCGGAACTGGCGGTTGCCTATGCCGGCAGCGGCGAGGATGAGGTGGCCGAACTCTATGCCGCCAATGCCTATCGCCTGGCGCCGATGAACCCGGCGGTGGTGGACAGCTATGGCTGGGCGCTGTTCCAGCAGGAAGCGCTCCCGCAAGCGGTGGAGCTGCTGACCAAGGCGGTGTCGATTGCGCCCCGGCACGCGCTGCTTCGCTGGCACCTGGCACAGGCGCTCGCCGAAAGTGGTGACGCAGCCGGCGCCCGCACCCATGCCCAGGCCGCGCTTGCCGACCCCGGTTTTGAGGATGCAGCGGCCGCTCGCGCACTGCTCAAGGTTCTGGACGCTAAGGGTTAATACCGGGTCCGTTACAATTCACGGCGTAGGTGGTTGACTCAGGCCGCATCTGCGCGCCCTGTACGGCCGCATCATGAAGAAAATGGCGATCACCGATTTGCCCGGCGCGTTTCCACCCGGGCCGGCGCGATGGCTGGTGGCCGTGGCGATTGGCGGTGCGTGCGGTGCGGCGGTGGGGCTGCTGCGGCTGACGCTCACTGGGTTGATGCCCGGCGTCGCGCCCTTTGCCTTTGTCTATCCCGGCGTGATGCTGGCAACGTTGATGGGCGGTTGGCTGGCCGGGCTGGTCACGGCCGCGCTGACCATCAGTTTTGCCTGGTTCTGGCTGATGGCGCCGGCCTCCACCGCTGCCATCACCCAGCCGCAACCGACGCTGATCGTGGTGATAACGGCGGCCACGCTGACGCTGGTGGTGGCCGAGCTGTTCCGGCGCCTGGTCAATGCCGCTGCCGCCGAACGCGACCGCCAGATCGCCGAGCGTGACCTGTTCCTCGCCGAGTTCGAGCACCGGGTGAAGAACAACTTCGCGACGGTTGCCAGCCTGCTCGAGCTGCAGCGCCGCCGCGCCGATCCGGCCGCGGCCGAGGCGCTGTCCGCCGCGCTCAACCGGGTGGAAAGCATCGCCCGCGCGCACCGCTATCTCTATCGCGGCCCCGCCGGGCCGGGCACGGTCGAGATGCGCGATTATCTGGGCGACCTGTGCAAGGCGCTGGGCATGGCGCTCACGCTCGGCAACCGCATCACGCTCGATTGCCAGAGCGACAGCGCTGCTTTGCCACGCGACCGGGCGGTGTCGATTGGGCTGATCGTCAACGAACTGGTGACCAACGCCGCCAAGCACGCCTTTGTCGGGCGCGACAATGGCCGCATCGCCGTGAGCTTCCGCCTGATCGCCGACGGCTGGACGTTGAGCGTCAGCGACGACGGCATCGGCATGGCCAGCACCCAGAGCGGCGATGCAGCGCCCGAAGGGGGGCTGGGCATCCGCCTGATCGACGCCTTTGCCCGGCAGGCGGGCGGCACCATGGCCTTTGCCAGCGATTCGACCGGCACCCGCGCGGTGTTGACGGTGGCGGGTTAGGGGGAGCGGGCCAGTGCCGCCTCAGCCCAACTTCTAACCCAGCGCTTCCACCTGCTCGGCCAGCGCCAGCCAGCGTTCCTCGGCGGCATCCTTTTCGCGGCGCGCGGCAGCGATGGCCTGCGTCAGCGCGGCAAAGCGCGCTGGATCGCGGGCATAAAGTGCCGGGTCCGCCAGCGCCGCCTCGTCGCGCGCAATCGCTGCGTCCAGTTCTTCGATCCGCCTGGGCAGCAGGTCGTAGTCGCGCTGATCCTTGTAGCTGAGCTTCACGCGGGCGGGTGGCGGCGGCGGGGGAGGGGTGGGCGCCGCCTTGGCGGGGGCACGCCTGGCGGCCTGGGCCGGGCGGCGCTTTGCCTCCCAATCGGCATAGCCGCCGACAACGATATCGACCGTGCCCGTGCCATCCAGCCCCAGCGTGATCGTTGCGGTGCGATCCAGAAAATCCCGGTCGTGGCTGACGATCAGCACCGTGCCGTCATAATCGGCGATCACTTCCTGCAGCAGGTCGAGCGTTTCCAGGTCGAGGTCGTTGGTCGGCTCGTCGAGCACCAGCAGGTTGGAGGGGCGGGCAAATTCGCGCGCCAGCAGCAGGCGCGACCGCTCGCCGCCCGACAGCGTGGCGATCTTCGCGTCGGCGAGGCCAGGGTCGAACAGAAATTCCTTCAGATAGCCGGCGACATGCTTCTTCGCGCCCAGTACCTCGATCCAGTCGCCGCCATCGGCCAGCACGTCGCGCACGCTCTTTTCCGGCGCCATCAGCCGGCGCTGCTGGTCGATGACGATGCCGTCGAGCGTCTTGGCGCGGCGCACCTCGCCGGCATCGGGCGCCAGTTCGCCGGTCAACAGGCGGATGAGCGTCGTCTTGCCCGCGCCGTTGCGGCCAACAATGCCGATCCGGTCGCCCCGGGTGACGCGCAGATTAAGGTCGCGGATGATGACGCGGTCGCCAAAGTGCTTGGTCACGCCCTTGGCGTCGATGACGATCTTGGTCTTGGTGTCGTCGGCACCGATGGAGAGGTTGGCGGCGCCTTGCGGCCCCAGCATCGCGGCGCGCTGCGCCCGCATTTCGTGCAGCTTGGCCAGCCGGCCCTGGTTGCGCCGGCGGCGCCCGGTCACCCCGCGCTGCAGCCAATGCTCCTCCAGCTTCAGCCGCGCATCGAGCCGCTCGGCCTGGCGCGCCTCCTCGGCATAGACCTGTTCGGTCCAGGCTTCGAACCCGCCAAAGCCGATCTCGGCACGGCGAATGGTGCCCCGGTCGAGCCACAAGGTCTGCCGCGTCAGCCGGGTCAGGAAGGCGCGGTCGTGGCTGATGGCGATGAACGCCCCGGCAAAGCGCGCCAGCCAGTTTTCCAGCCATTCGATCGCGGCGATGTCGAGATGGTTGGTCGGCTCGTCGAGCAGCAGCACATCGGGCTGCTGCGCCAGCGCGCGCACGATCGCCGCGCGCCGCCGCTCGCCGCCGGAAGCACGCGCCGCCTCGCGCGCCAGGTCGATGCCCAGCTGGTCGGCAATCGCGTCCGCTTCATGCGGGGGGGGGGCGTCGGCCCCGGCCAGCACGAAATCGCGCAAGGTGGCAAAGCCCGCGACCGACGGGTCCTGCTCCAGCAGCACCACGCGCGTGCCCGGCACGATGGTGCGGCGCCCTTCATCCCCCTCGATCGCACCGGCGATCAGCTTCAGCAGCGTGGTCTTGCCCGCGCCGTTGCGCCCGATCAGCGCCAGCCGGTCGCGCGCGCCGACATACAGGTCCAGCCCCCGGAACAGCCAGCCCGACCCCTGAACCAGGCCAAGATTTTCATAGGAGAGGACGGGTGCTGCCATGCCGCCCGGTTAGGGGTGTTGCACGCGCCCGGCAAGGGCGGGGCAGGCCGGCTCGGTCAGTGTGAACTGCGGAACGCCGGCGGTCACCGCCATGGTGCCGCATGGCAGCAGATCGGCGGGAAGCTGCGCCAGCCCGTCGCGCGACAGCCAGGCGGCGGTGCGCGCCAGCACGCCGGGCAGTGCGCGCTCGATGGTTGCCTCCATGCGGGGGCGGTCGCCAAGCCCGCCGGCACGATTGACCTGGATGAGCAGGGCGAGCAGCCCCGGCTGGCCGGCGGCACGCAGCTGCGCGTCGATGATCGTCGCGGTCAATTGCCCCTCGTCATAGGGAAACTGCCCGGCGGCCTGATCGGTCCAGAAGCGGTCGAAGCGTTGTTGCGGGGTCAGTGCCAGCGCGGGCGACGTCGCGTGCCGCTTCAGCACCTCGTTAAGCTCCTTGGTCCAGCGCGCCGCGTCCCAATCGCCGGTGCGCAGCATTGCCTGCGCGCTGAACCAGTCGTTAAACCCTTCCGTCAGCCAGTAGCGCGCGGCGTCGTCGGCCTCCGGGCTGAAGAACCAGCGATGGGCATATTCATGGCCCAGCAGCCGGGGCAGGCCGGAAAATGGCAGATTGGCGGTGCCTTCCAGCGCGAAACCGGCCGTGCGCCCGGTACCGCCATAGCTCAGGCGCTTGCCGCTGGGATTGGTGAGCGGCGTCAGCGTAACCAGAAACGGGATGGGCGCTGCGCCGAGCATCGCATTCTCGGCCTGCAGCACCGCCTGGGTGTGGTCTGCCAGCTGGGCATCGGTAAAGCCCCAGCGCCCCAGCAGCGCGAAGCGCAGCGGCGCACCCGCGACCGAGCGCTCGATCAGCCGCAGGTCCCGGCCGCCGATGAAAATGCTCTGTGCGGCCTGGCTCGCGGTCAGCTTTGGCACCATGTCCAGATTGCTGGCGACCCGCCATCCGCGCGGCACCGTGCCCCAGCGAAAGCGCGCGGGTGCATTGTCGCGGCCCGTGGGGATCACGATGACGCCCTCGCCATGCAGGCTGAACCAGCCGCGCTCGATCCAAGGCAGGGCCTTCAGATATTCCGGGCCGGGCGGCATCGGGTCCGGGTCGGTCACGCGGTAGCGGATGGTGATCAGCGCGCCGGGCTTGTGGCGGACATGTTTGCGCTCGGGGCGGTCGGTATCGGCCATCGTGCCGCCGGTCACGTGCCAGCCGTTCAGGTTGCGCCACAACGTGTCGCTGCCGGCCCATTCGCTGGGCAGGTCAAGGTCGGTCCCGCCATCGGCATCGCCGGTAAAGCGCAGGGTTATCGTCACCACCGGGCGCGCCTGCGCGCTGCCGATGTCGATGCGATAGTCGATCGGTCGCGCAATCGCGGCGGCGGGCGTACCCAGCAACAGGGCGGCGAGCAATGATTTCATCGGCATATCCCGCGCACGGCCCCGTCTTTCATTCATTGGCTATTCAATGCGGGCGCCCTATGCAAACGCCACGATGATGATGCGTGCTGCCTTTCTGACCATTGCTCTGTCGGCTCTGCCCGTGCTGCCGGCCGCTGCCGCCGACCAGCGCGGTGAGCGGATGGAGCTGATGGAGCAGACGCGCCAGGGCAAGCTCATTCCGGTGCGCGAGATCGAGCGGCGCATCGTGCCTGGCGTTCCGGGCGCGCAATATCTGGGCTTCGACTTCGATTCAGCCAGCGGCATTTACACCCTCAAATTCCTGCGCAATGGAAATGTGATCTGGGTCGAGGTCGATGGGCATAGCGGCCAGGTGATCGGGCGCAGCGGCAACTGAGCCGTGCGCAAACGAGAGGGTGAAGCGACATGCGCGTTTTGATCGTCGAGGACGAACCGAACCTGGGCCGGCAACTGAAGACGACGCTGGAGGGCGCGGGCTATGCGATCGACCTGGCGACCGATGGCGAAGAAGGGCATTATCTGGGCGCCAACGAAGCCTATGACGCGGTGGTGCTGGACCTGGGCCTGCCCGAGATTGACGGGCTGACCGTGCTCGACCGCTGGCGCAAAGAGGGGCGCACGATGCCCGTGCTGGTGCTCACCGCGCGCGACAGCTGGTCGGACAAGGTTGCCGGGCTCGATTCGGGCGCCGACGATTATGTCGCCAAACCCTTTCAGTCGGAGGAGCTGATCGCGCGGCTGCGCGCGCTCATCCGCCGCGCGTCCGGCAATGCCTCGTCGGAACTGACGGCGGGCGATGTGCGGCTCGACACACGTTCGGGCCGCGTCACCCGCGCCGGCGAGCCGGTGAAGCTGACCGCGCAGGAATATAAGCTCCTGAGCTATCTGCTCCACCACAAGGGCAAGGTGGTCAGCCGTACCGAGCTGATCGAGCATATCTATGATCAGGATTTCGACCGAGATTCGAACACGATCGAGGTGTTCGTCACCCGCATCCGCAAAAAGCTGGGGCAGGACGTGATCACCACGATCCGCGGGCTTGGCTACAGCCTAGAGGATCCGAATGGCTGACGCGCCCGCCCCGGCCGAGCTTGCCGACGCCGGGGCCGCGCCCGACCGCAGCCGCGGCACCGGCTCGCTCAGCCGGCGGATGATCCTGATTGCGGGCGTCTGGATCACGCTGCTGCTGGGCGTTGGCGGGGTAGCGCTCGACCGGGTGCTGACCTCCGCCATCACCCGCAATTTCGACGATCAGCTGGAATATGTGCTGACCTCGCTCATCGTGTCGGCCGAAATCGGGCCGGAGGGCGAGGTGATCTTCACCCGCGAGCCCGCCGACCAGCGCTTCATCGAGGCTTATTCCGGGCTCTACTGGCAGGTCAGCGCGCGCGGGCGCGACGATTTCCCCTCGCGCTCGCTGTGGGACCGGCGGCTGCGCTATGGCAGCGAGCATAACGACGTGCAGGTGCACCTCTATGACAGCGGCCAGTTCGCCGACGAGCCGCTGCGCGTGGTGGAGCGCGACGTGGTGCTGCCCGGCTCCAAGGTGCGCTGGCGGTTCAAGGTCGCGGCCCGGCGCGACGAGCTGGATGTGCAGATCGGCGCGCTGCGTCGCACGCTGGTGGTCAGCTTCCTCTCGCTGGCGGCGGGGCTGCTGGCGCTGTCGGCGCTGCAGGTCTTCTATGGCCTGCGTCCGCTGCGCCGGGTGCGCGCCGAAATCGCCCGGATGCGCAGCGGCTCCACCCGCCGGATCGACGCCGCGATGCCCGACGAGGTGATGCCGATGGTGGAGGAGCTGAACGGCCTGGTCGCGCATAATGAGCGCCAGGCCGAGGAAGCACGCCGCCAAGCCGGCAATCTGGCGCATGCGCTGAAGACGCCGCTCACCGTCATCATGAACGCCGCGACCGCCAAGGCCGGCGATCTCGATACCACCGTCATCCGCGAAGCGGCGACGATGCGGCGCCAGGTCGACCATCACCTCGCCCGCGCGCGCGCCGTTGGCCGGCGTGGCCATGCGCACAGCCGGGCGGCGGTGTGGGCCAGCCTTGAATCGGTCGAGCGCGCGGTCGCCCGGCTCTATCCGCAGGTGCGCTTCGATGCCGATGGCTCGCGCGACCTGAACGTCCATGTCGAGCGGCAGGACCTGGACGAGATGCTCGGCAACCTCATTGAAAATGCCGCGAAATATGGCGGCGGCAGCGTGTTCGTGACGGTGCGGGCCGATGGCCGCTTCGTCGAATGCCTGGTGGAGGATGACGGCGCCGGCATTGCCCCGGCCGACCGCGACCGGCTGTTCGACCGCGGCGTTCGGCTGGACAGCGGCAAGCCGGGCACCGGGCTGGGCCTCGCCATCGTGCGCGACGTCGCCGAAATCTATGGCGGCGCGGTTTCGCTGGAGGAGAGCGAGGATCTGGGCGGGCTGCTCGTCCGCCTGCGCCTGCCGGCCGCACCCGGGCCGGCCGGCGCAGGCGTGCAGGGCTGAGCCGCTTAGGTTTGTTTCAGTTTCACTGAAACCGTGACGGCACCAGCCCGCTCCCCCCACCCGGCCGCCCACGATGGTATCCTTGATGGGTGGCCGGGTGGGGGAGCGGGCCGGCACCGCCTCAGCAAAGCTGAAAAAGACCCTAGGCCGCCACCTTCAGCGCCCGCATCGCGTCCGCCGCATAGGCGATGCTCGCCTTGCGGGCCTGATGATCGAACACGGAGCTGGCGATCATCAGTTCATCGGCGCCGGTGCGGGTGAGGAAGGCGCCGATCTGGCGGGCGAGCGTCGCCGGGCTGCCCACCGCTGAACATTGCAGCACATGGTCCAGCATCGCCCGGTGCGCGGGCGGCAGGTTTTCGCGATAGCCCGCCACCGGCGGCGGCAGCGCAATCGGCTGGCCGGTGCGCAGCGCGACAAAGGCCTGCGCCTGCGAAGAGGCGATCAGTTCGGCCTCCGCATCGGTCGCCGCGCCGAAGATGTTGAACCCCGCCATCACATAGGGCTGCGCGAGCACGGCCGACGGGCGGAAATGGCGGCGATAGATCAGCAGCGCCTCATCCAGCGCATCGGGCGCGAAGTGCGAGGCAAAGGCATGGGGCAGGCCCAGCGCGGCGGCGAGCTGCGCGCCGTACAGGCTCGACCCCAGAATCCACAGCTGCGGCCGCGCGCCCGCGCCCGGCATGGCGCGGATGCCGGTGCGGCCGTCATCGGCGAAATAGCTCTGCAGCTCGACCACGTCGCGCGGAAAGCCGTCCGCATCGCCGGCGAGCGTGCGCCGCAGCGCCTGCGCCACCCGCATGTCGGAGCCCGGCGCGCGCCCCAGCCCCAGGTCGATCCGCCCGGGAAACAGCGCGTCGAGCGTGCCGAACTGCTCGGCAATCGCCAGTGGCGCATGGTTGGGCAGCATGATCCCGCCCGCGCCCACCCGGATGCTGCGCGTGGCGGCGCCAACATGGCCGATCACCACCGCGGTGGCCGCGCCGGCCAGGTTCATGCCGTGATGCTCCGCCACCCAATAGCGCGTAAAGCCCAGGCTTTCGGCGTGCCGCGCCAGGTCCGCCGCATTGGCCAGCGCCTGCGCCACGCTGCCACCTTCGACAACGGGGACCAGATCGAGAAGGGAGTATTGGGTCATGGTGGGAAGATGGGGGAGATTGGGGCGCGGCGCTAGGGGCTGTGGGGTGGTGGGGGCTGGGGTTGGTGTCACGCCGGACTAGCGTTTAAACACGCAACCGCGAGCGATTGCCCTTAGTGGATCGCCGACAGTCAGCTATCACCGAAATTGAGTTCGATCAGCCTCGTGATCAGATCTTCATCGAGGTTCATAATGGCCTCAGCCACCCTATGATGCCCCTTGGCCGCCGCTAATGCGGATACAGCCGAAAGAAGCGTGGACTCGTCCCAATCTTCGCTACTGTGCACCGCAACGCAGTCCGTCAGACGTGACAGGGCGTCATGATAAGCATTCGCCAAATCAGTCGGAATAGGAGGACCCTTTCCGCTATGGCGTGCAATCTCAATCGCGGCTGGTAGCTGAAAGAAGCTGAAATCTAATGGCCCAGCCGCGTTGCGGGCGATCTCGACGATGTGCGGGAGGGCAGCATAGGATGCGTCATAAACGTCGCCCTGGTGGCATAAGCTCGACCAAAGCGTGAACCACGGCTCACTGTCGTATGTGATCTTCGGACCAGTCGCGCCAGCAAGTTGCCGCAGGAGTTCCGGGACGTCACTAGCACTGCCGTAGGCATGCGATAGCGTCTCCCAGCGCGGATCATCTAGTTCAATCATAGCCTAGTCTAATCGACGTGCCTTATGTGGGCAAATGGGGCGAAGGCCGAACGGCTAAAGTATACGTCTACAGGCTAATGCAGCAGCCGTCATTGCGAGCGTAGCGAAGCAATCCAGCCCCCGGCGACCACGAATTGGATTGCTTCGCTGCGCTCGCAATGACGGACCTGGCGGCAGGGTACACCCCCGCTTGCCCCCATCCGCCGCGCCGCCTAGGACCAGCGCCATGCTCGCGCGCCTGGCCCCGATCCGGAACTGGATCTTCGATCTCGACAACACGCTCTACCCCGCGCGCACCAATATCGCCGGGCAGATGGACGCGCGGATCACGCAATATATCGCCGATCTGCTGGGGCTCGAATGGGCCGAGGCGCGCACGCTGCAGAAGAAATTCTTCCATGAAAAGGGCACCACGCTCGCCGGGCTGATGGCTGATCATGGCGTTGATCCCTATCATTATCTCGCCTTCGTCCATGATCTGGAGATGGACGTGTTGGAGCATGATGCGCCGCTGGTCGCCGCGATTGCCCGGCTGCCGGGGCGCAAGCTCATCTTCACCAATGCCGATGCGCCCTATGCGTCGCGGGTGCTCGACCGGCTGGGCCTGTCCGACAGTTTCGAGGCGATCCACGACATCCACGCGACCAATTACGTCCCCAAGCCCGATCCGCAGGTCTATCGCGGGCTGTGCGATGCCTATGATCTGGACCCGGCCGAAAGCCTGTTCGTCGAGGACATGGCGCGCAACCTGGCGCCGGCCAAGGCAATCGGCATGACGACGGTGTGGATCGACAATGGGTCCGAACAGACCGCCGATGCCGCGCGCGATTTCATCGATTTCACGATCACCGACCTCAGCCACTGGCTGCACGAGATTCTGGAGGACGCATGACCGACCCGCTGCAAGTGACGATCGACGCTGCCTGGGAGGCGCGCGACACCATCGGCGCCGATACGCGCGGCGATGTGCGCGAGGCGGTGGAGAGCGCGCTGGCGCTGCTCGATTCGGGCGCGCGCCGCGTGGCGGAGCCCGATGGCGCCGGCGGCTGGCGCGTCAACCAGTGGCTGAAAAAGGCGGTGCTGCTGTCGTTCCGGCTGAACGACATGGCGACCATTGCCGGCGGCCCCGGCGGCGGCGCCTGGTGGGACAAGGTGCCCAGCAAATTCGCCGCCTGGGCGGCCGATGATTTCCGCCAGGCCGGCTTTCGCGCGGTGCCGGGCAGCATCGTGCGGCGCGGGGCGTTTGTGGGCAGGGGCGCGGTGCTGATGCCCAGCTTCGTCAACATCGGCGCGCATGTCGGCGAGGGCACGATGGTCGACACCTGGGCAACGGTGGGCAGCTGCGCGCAGATCGGCGCGAATGTGCACCTGTCGGGCGGGGTCGGCATTGGCGGCGTGCTCGAACCGTTGCAGGCTGATCCGGTGATCATCGAGGATGACTGTTTCATCGGCGCGCGCAGCGAAGTGGTGGAAGGCGTGCGCGTGGAGCGTGGCGCGGTGCTTTCCATGGGCGTGTTCATCAGCTCGACGAGCAAGATCATCGACCGCGCGACGGGTGAGTTGTTCGTCGGCCGGGTGCCCGCCTATTCGGTGGTGGTGCCGGGCACGCTGCCGGGCAAGCCGCTTCCCGACGGATCGCCGGGGCCGGGCCTGTCCTGCGCGGTGATCGTGAAGCGGGTGGACGCGCAGACCCGCGCCAAGACCGCGATCAACGAGCTGCTGCGCGACTGATGCGCTGGGCGGCGCCCCTTGCCCTGCTGCTGCTGGGCGCCGCCCCCGGGCTGCCGATCACCGCGGCGCAGGTGGTCGCCACCCTCCCGCACGACCCCGGTGCCTATACCGAGGGGCTGTTCATCGACCGGGGCGAGCTGTTCGAAAGCACCGGCGAGGTCGGCCGGTCGAGCGTGCGCAAGGTGAAGCTGGAAACCGGCGCGGTGCTGGCGCGCGCCACCGTGCCGCCGCCCTATTTCGGCGAAGGCATTGCGCCCTGGGGCGACCAGATCCTCAGCCTCACCTGGAAGGACGGCGTCGGCTTTCGCTGGTCGCGCGACGGGCTGAAGCGCATCGGCCGGTTCAGCTATCGCGGCGAGGGCTGGGCGCTGACCAGCGACGGGCAGCAGCTGATCATGTCCGACGGCACGGCGGTGTTGCGCTTTGTCGATCCGGCGCAGTTCCGCGTCACCCGGCGGCTGCGCGTCACCGCTTATGGCCAGCCGGTCACGCAGCTGAACGAGATCGAGTATGTCGATGGCGAAATTCTCGCCAATGTCTGGCTGACCGACACCATCGTGCGGATCGACCCCACCACCGGTGCGGTGAAGGGGCTGATCGACGTGAGTGCGCTGCACGCCCAGGCCGGCGTGACCGGCTATGACGATGTGGCCAACGGCATCGCCTGGGACGCGGAGCGCCGCCGCCTGTTCGTCACCGGCAAGCGCTGGCCCTATCTGTTCGAGATCGCGCCGCCGCCACGGGGGTGAACCCCTCGACAAGCATGGCCCCGCCGCCTATCGCCCCGGTTCATAGAATTAGGGGAGTAAGGCATGCCCAAGGCCAGCAAGGTTCTCGACCGGGTGCTCGTGCTCGAAATGGTGCGCGTGACCGAAGCAGCGGCAATCGCAGCCGCAAAGCTGATCGGGCGGGGTGACGAAAAGGCCGCCGACGCCGCCGCCGTGGAGGCCATGCGCGAGGCGCTGAACAATCTTTACATGGACGGCACCGTGGTGATCGGCGAGGGTGAGCGCGACGAGGCGCCGATGCTGTTCATCGGCGAAAAGGTGGGCTCCGCCATCGGCAAGGGGCCGAAGATCGACATCGCGCTCGACCCGCTGGAAGGCACCACCATCACCGCCAAGGCCGGGCCGAACGCGCTGGCCGTGCTGGCGATTGCCGAGGAGGGGTGCCTGCTCAACGCCCCCGACGTCTATATGGAAAAGATCGCGATCGGCCCGGGCTACCCCGCCGACCTGATCGACCTGGACAAGACGCCGACCCAGAATGTGAAGGCGCTGGCCAAGGCCAAGGGGGTGAAGGCGAAGGACATCATCGCCTGCGTGCTCGACCGGCCACGCCACGAACAGCTGATCAAGGAACTGCGCAAGCTGGGCTGCGGCATCGTGCTCATTCCCGATGGCGATGTCGCGGGCGTCATCGCGACCACCAACCCCAATACCAATATCGACATCTATATGGGCCAGGGCGGCGCGCCGGAGGGCGTGCTGGCAGCCGCCGCGCTGCGCTGCGTCGGTGGCCAGTTCAAGGGGCGGCTGGTGTTCCGCAACGATGACGAGCGCGCCCGCGCCGCCAAATGGGGCGTCACCGATCTCGACAAGCAATATGACCTGAAGGAACTGGCGCGCGGCGACTGCATCTTTGCCGCCACCGGGGTGACCGACGGCTCGCTGCTGGGCGGGGTGAAGCGGCTGGGCGGCAAGCTGACCACCGAAAGCGTGGTGATGCGCGCCAGCAGCGGCACCGTGCGCTGGGTAAAGGGCGAACGGCGGGTGGATTGAGGCTTTTGCCGGCGTAGGGAGCAACCGCCCCGAGCGCGGATCACGCTACTCCTCCTCCCCTTCAGGGGAGGAGGTCGGGAGGTGGGGCCTTGAAGCGGAGTCCGGCGCTTTTTGAGACGCCCCACCCCAACCCCTCCCCTGAAGGGGAGGGGCTTTGGGCCATCATGCGACGGGCAACACGCGGTATTGCTCCACCAGCGCGCGGACGTCGACGCGGGCTTTCAGCCGTGCCGCGAGCAATGCGGTCCCGCTGATCTTGCGCTGCGCGAACAGCATGTCGACGGGCGGGATGTGCCAGCTGGTCCGGTCGGCGGCGATCACCTGCCCCTCCTCGCGCAACGCGCCCACAAAGGCGCGGTCGCCGAAATCGAACGGCCCTTGCGGGTTCATTTCGTGCAGGATCACGTCGATGATCCGGTCAACCGCGGCACGGTGGCGCTGAACCGCCGCTTCACCCAGGAAACCCGCCGCCACCGCCGCCTCGCGCGCGGCGTCGCGCTCGCCGTCCAGCCCCGCCATCAGCAGCCGGTGATAGCCTGTGCGCGTCGCCGCGCTAACCGGCCGCGCGGCGCCGAAATCGAGCAGCACCAGCCGGCCGCTCGCCGCCTGATAGCGGTAATTGGCGAAATTGGGGTCAGTCTGCATGATGCCGAACGCGAACAGCTCGCGCAGCACCAGTTCGATCAGCGTGCGCATCACGGTGTCGCGCGTGTCCTGTGGCGCGTCTGCCAGGGTTTCGATCGGCGCGCCCTCGACAAAGCTCATCGCCAGCACCCGGTCGGTGGTGAAATCGGCGGCAAGGCTGGGCACCACGAACCGCGCATCGCCGGCGAGCAGCTCGCCAAAGCGCGCCATCTGCGCGCCTTCGCGCTGGTAGTCGGCTTCCTCGTGCAGCTGGCGCTTGGCCTCGGCCAGCAGCGGCGCCACCTCCAGCTCGCGCGGCAACAGGCCGGAGAGGCGCAGCAGGGTCGCGACATTGTCGACATCGGCGTCGATGCTCTCGCGCACGCCCGGATACTGGATCTTGATCGCCAGCTCGCGCCCGTCGCGCGTGGTGGCGCGGTGCACCTGGCCGATCGAGGCGGCAGCGATCGGGCTCGACCCGAAATTCAGGAAGCGCGTGCGCCAGTCCTTGCCCCATTCGCGCGCCAGCACCGCTTGCAGCTGGGCAGGCGGCATGTGGTGCGCGCGGTCGCGCAATCGGGCCAGAATGTCGCTCAGCTCGCGCGGCAGCATGTCGCCCGCGTCCATCGAAATCATCTGCCCCAGCTTCATCGCCGCGCCGCGCAGGTGCGACAGCTGGTCGGCAACGCGGGCGACATTGCCCGGCGTCAGCAACAGGTCGCGCATCGCCGGCCGCTCGCCATCGGCCAGCCGCCGTACGCCCTCGCTCACCACGCCGCTGGCGACGCCGCCGGCCAGCCGCCCGAACACCCCCAGCCGCGACAGCCGGCCGCTGGGCACGGCGCGGGCGCGCTGGGTAAAGCTGTCATCGGCCAAGCGGGGCTCCTTGCTGGCTGGCGGTGGATCGGGCGCGACCGGAAGGAGCCGGCACCATCGCCGATATGGGGAGTGTGGCGGGGTGATCAATCACTTCCGTTCGCCGATTGCGCGGGTTAGGCTGATGCCAAAGCCATTCGAGGATTTCGCCATGCGCCGTGCCGCCCTTGCCCTGCTGCTTGCCACCGTTCTTGCCCCGGCCACGGCACCCGCTCAGACGGCACCCGCCACGGCGGCAAGCCAATCCCCCTTCACCTATGAAAAGCTGATGGTGCCGATGCGCGACGGGGCGCGGCTGGAAACCGTCATCCTGCGCCCGCGCGATGCCAAGGGGCCGCTCCCCATCCTGTTCCAGCGCACGCCCTATGGCGTTCCCCAGGCCGCGCCGCCGGCGGTGCCGGCCAGCTTCGCCGCGCTGGTGAAGGACGGTTACATCTTCGTCTTCCAGTCGATGCGCGGGCGGTTCGGGTCGGACGGCAAGTTCACGCTGTCGACCGCGGTCACGCCCAAGGGGCCGGACGAGGCAACCGACGCCTATGACGCGATCGACTGGCTGGTGAAGAACCTGCCCGGCAATAATGGCCGCGTCGGCATGTGGGGCATCAGCTATCCCGGCTTTGCCGCCGCGATCCCGCTCGCCAGACCGCACCCCGCGCTGAAGGCAACCAGCCCGCAGGCCGCCTGGATCGATTACTGGCAGAATGACGACCTGCACCGCTGGGGCGCGCTGCGGCTCAGCTACATGGCCGACTGGGTCTATTCGCTGCAGGCGGACAAGGGCGATGCCGGCGAGTTCACCTATGACAGCGTCGACACCTATGACTTCTTCCTGCGCGCAGGGTCGGTGGAGGCGCTGGAAAAGCGCTATGTGCAGGGCAAGAGCGCGATGATCACCGCGCTGATCGAGCACCCCAATCACGACGAATTCTACACCAGCCAGCGCTGGGCCGATGCGCTGGGCAAGACGACCGTGCCGACGCTGAATGTCGCCGGCTATTGGGATCAGGAAGACCCCTGGGGCAGCTGGCAGATCTTCCGCAAGCAGCGCCAGAACGACCCGAACAACCTGTCGCAGATGGTCGCCGGCCCCTGGGCGCATGGCACCTGGAGCCGCCCGGGCGAGCACAAGCTGGGGTCGATCGATTACAAGGTCGATTCGTCGACCCGCTTTGTCGAGGAGATTCAGGCGCCCTTCTTCCGCCATTGGCTGCACGGCAAGGGCGCGCCGCCACAGGGGCTGGTGAACAGCTTCCAGTCCGGCTCATGGACGTGGCGGCGCTATGACCGCTGGCCATTGGCAGAGGCGACCGCGACCACGCTGTGGCTGCGCGCCGACGGCTCGATCTCGTGGCAGGCGCCGGCGCCGGGCGAGGGGTGCCGCAGCTATGTGTCGGACCCGGCCAATCCGGTGCCGTTCCGGGAGCGGCCGATCTCGCCCACCTATCCGCGCCCCGAATGGCGCTGGTGGGAAGCCGCAGACCAGCGCTTCGTCGATCATCGCCCCGATGTGCTGAGCTATGTCTCCGCCCCGCTTGACGCGGACGTGACGGTGACCGGCGAGATTCTGGCGCAGCTGCAGGCCGCGACCAGCGGCACCGACAGCGATTTCGTCGTGAAGCTGATCGACGTGTTTCCCGACGATTATGAAAAGCTGGACAATGCCGCCCCGCTCGGCGCCTATCCGCGCCAGCTGAACGGCTATCAGCTGCCGGTGGCGATGGAGGTGCGGCGCGGGCGCTTCCTGAAAAGCGACGTCACGCCGCAGCCGCTGGTGCCGGGTCAGGTGACCGCGTGGGACGTGCCGCTGCGCGAGCATGACCATGTCTTCAAGAAAGGGCACCGGATCATGGTGCAGGTGCAGTCGAGCTGGTTCCCGGTGATCGACCGCAACCCGCAGAAATTCGTGCCCAACATCGCCAAGGCCGCACCTGAGGACTTTGTCCGCGCCGAACAGCAGGTCTGCCCTGGCTCGAAGATCGTGCTGCCGGTCGTGCGGTAGGGCGACGCCTGCCCAGCACCCGTCACCCCGGACTTGTTCCGGGGTCCACCGCCGGGCGAGGCGCGCCCAGCGTGGTTCTTCACCCACGGTGGATGCCGGAACAAGTCCGGCATGACGGATAACGAATGCGCCCCTCCCTCAGCTCTTCAGCCGCCAGCCGGTGCGGAACACGGCCGCCACCGCGGCCAGGCACAGCAGCAGAAACAGCCCGGTCATCGCAAGGCTGAGGCCGATCGACACGTCGCCCTTGCCGAAAAAGGTCCAGCGGAACCCGCTGATCAGATAGACGATCGGGTTGAACAGCGCCGCCGTGCGCCATGCCGGCGGCAGCATCGAAATCGAATAGAAAGTGCCGCCGAGGAAGGTGAGCGGGGTGACGACAAGCAGCGGAATGATCTGGAGCTGCTCAAAGCTGTTCGCCCAGATGCCGAGCACGAAGCCGAACAGGCAAAAGGTGACCGCCGTCAGCACCATGAACGCGACCATATAGACCGGGTGCGCAATCGGCAGCGCGACGAACAGATGCGCGGTCGCCAAGATCACCAGCCCCAGGATCATCGATTTGGTCGCCGCCGCGCCGACATAGGCAATCACCGTTTCGACAGGGGACAGCGGCGCCGAAAGCAGCTCGTAAATCGTGCCCGACCATTTGGGCAGGTAGATGCCGAAGCTGGCATTGCCGATCCCCTCGGTCAGCATCGACAGCAGGATCAGCCCCGGCACGATGAACGCGCCATAGGGCACGCCGTCAATCGCATCGATCCGCCCGCCGATCGCCGAGCCGAACACCACGAAATAGAGCGCGGTGGTGATGACCGGGGTGAGCAGGCTGGTCGCCAGCGTCCGCCGGAAGCGGGCAAGTTCGAAGCGATAGATGGCGGCAATGCCGTGCCAGTTGATGCCGGTCATGCCGCCTGCTCCCCGTGCAGCAGGCCGACGAAAATGTCCTCCAGCGAGCTTTGCGCGGTGTTCAGGTCGCGATAGCCGATGCCCGCGTCGCCCAGCGCGCGCAGCAGCCCGGCAATGCCGGTGCGTTCGCTGCTGCTGCCGTCGAATACATATTCAAGCTCGGCGCCGCCATTTTTCAGCACCGGCGCCCAGTCGGCGAGCGCCGGCGGGATCGCGGCGAGCGGCTCGGCCAGCGCCACCGTCAGCGTGCGCTTGCCCAGCTGCTTCATCAGCGCGGCCTTTTCCTCGACCAGGATCAGCCGCCCTTTCAGGATGATGCCCACCCGGTCGGCCATTTCCTCGGCCTCCTCGATATAATGGGTGGTCAGGATGATCGTCGTTCCCTGTTCGCGCAGGCGCCGCACCAGCGCCCACATGTCGCGGCGCAGCTCGACATCGACGCCGGCGGTCGGCTCGTCGAGGAACAGGATGTCGGGCTCATGCGCCAGCGCCTTGGCGATCAGCACGCGCCGCTTCATGCCGCCCGACAGCGCCATGATCTTGGCATCGCGCTTGTCCCACAGCGACAGGTCGGTCAGCACCCGCTCGACATGCGCATCGTCGCGTCCGCGCCCGAACAGCCCCCGGCTGAAGCGCACCGTGTCGATCACTTTCTCGAACGCGTCGGTGGACAGTTCCTGCGGCACCAGGCCGATGCGATAGCGCGCCTGGCGATAGTCGCGGCCAATGTCGAACCCGGCCACGCGCACCTCGCCGCTGCTGGGCGTCACGATGCCGCAGATGATCGAGATGAGCGTCGTCTTGCCAGCACCGTTCGGCCCCAGCAGCGCGAAAATCTCGCCGCGCGCAATCTCCAGGTCGATCCGCTCCAGCGCCTTGACGCCGGAGGCATAATTTTTGGCCAGGCCGCTGACGGAAAGAATTGGGTCCAAGGGGGCGCGGCCTTTTATATGCAGGTGTCGCGGGTGATAGGCGCCGGCTCCCGTGCCATCAACCGGCGCGGCGCTGGCTGCGCGCGTCCGCCACCATCGCCTGAAGCTGGGCGAGCGACAGCGCGGACGAGACGACCTGATCGCCGATCACCCAGCTGGGCGTGCCGGTCATCCCCAGCTTCTGCATCATGGCGATATTGGTAGACAGTTCGCCATCGACCCGCGCGCTGCTGACGACCTTGTCCACGGCGCCCTCATCGACCCCGGCCACGCGCAGCGCCTGGGTAATGGTCTGTTCGCTCACCGGGCCGGCGCCGTACAGCGCTTCGTGAAACTGGTGGAAGCGGCCCTGCTGCGCGGCGGCGAGGCTGTACCGCGCGGCGACTTCGCTCGCCTGAGACAGGACGGGCAGCTCGCGGAACACCACCCGCACCATCGGGTCGCGCGCGATCAGCTGCTTCAGCGTCGCCAGATTGCGCCGGCAATAGCCGCAATTATAATCGAAATACTGCACCACCGTCACATCGCCGCGCGGATTGCCCGCCCACGCATTGCCGAACGGGGTGACGATTGCGGCGCGGTTGGCGCCGACCAGCTTTGCCGTGTCGCGCGCGCGATAGGCATTGGCCGCCTCCACCAGCACATCGGGATGTTGCGCCAGATAGTCCTTCACATATTGCCGCGCGTCCCCCTTGCCGGCGGCTGCCGGGGACAGGCGGTGGACACCCGCCACCGCCCCCGCGCCGATCAGGCCGGCGACCAGGGCAACCAGAATCATTGCGCCAAGGGAACCCGGTTTCATCGTTTCTTCTTGCCTGCGTCCTGCATCTGGTTGGCGGCGGTAATCGCAATGTCCTGCGCGCGGATCCAGTCCGGCGTGTTGGGGGGAAGCCCGGCGAGCGCCCCGCGTGCGCTATAGGCAGCGGTGCGCAGGTCACCCATCAGGCTGGCGCGTTCAGCCGTTGCCAGCATCGCGCGCGCGGTATCGCCCTTGCGCTCATAGATCACGCCCAGCTGATACCAGGCAAAGGGATTTTCATTGTCGCGCCCCACCGCGATGCGCAGCACCCGTTCGGCCTCCGCATAATTGGCGGTGTCTTCGCTGGCGATCAGCGCATGGCCGAAGGTGGTGGCGATCAGCGGCGAATAGCTGGTCCGCTCGGTCGCTTCGCGCAGCGGGATCAGTGCCTCGCGCGGCTTGCCCGATTCGAGCAGGATCTGCCCCTTCACTTCCAGGAAATAGGGGTCGTGCGGCGAGCGTGCGACCAGCGCGTCGGCCTCGGCATTGGCTTTTTCGGGAAAGCCGCCTTTGTGATAGGCATAAGCGCGCGCATAATGCGCATAAATGCTTTGATTTTCAGGCGGAAATTCCTGAAGCGTGCGGTTCATCTCGTTGACATAGCCAGCGAGTTTCGCGCGGATGCGACGGAAGCTTTCCTCGATGCGCGGATCGGACGGCTTGTTCCAGGCGGGCGCCCCTTTCAGGCTGTCGGTCAGGTTGGCGATGCGCTCGCTGGAGACCGGGTGCGACAGCATGAAGCTGTCCTTGCGGCTGATGCCATAGCGATATTCAAGCTGGGTCAGCTTGCCGAAGAAGCTGAGATAGCCTTTGCCGGTGATGCCGGCGTCGTTCAGAAAGCGCGCGCCGGCGGCATCGGCGGATGCTTCCTGATCGCGCGAGAAGGACAGATAGTTCAGCTGGGCGGCCTGCTGACCCGCGCCGAACACCGCCGCCGCCGCTTCGCCCGCGCCCGCCAGGGCCGCCGCCACGCCCAGCACCATCGACAGGATCGAAATGCCCAGCGCCGGGCGAAAACCGCGATCGCCCAGCGGCACATGGCCGCCGACGATATGGCCGATTTCGTGCGCGATCACGCCCTGCACTTCGTTGGCGTTGTCCGCGCCCTGGATGGTGCCCGAATGGATGAACACCGTCTGCCCGCCGGCGACAAAGGCGTTGAGCGAAGGATCGTTGATCATCACCACCTGCACATCCTGCGGGCGCAGGCCGGCGGCAATGACGATGGGGCGCGACAGATCGGCCAGCCAGGCCTCCGTCTCCGCATCGCGCAGGATTGACTGTGCCTGTACCGGCTGCGCCAGCGCGGCCAGTGCCAGCATCAGGCCTGCGACGAACTTTCTCATGGCGCCGATATCGGCCAAAACCCGGTCCAGTTCAACGCGTCCGGGCCTTTCGTACAATTTTTTGGTCCCGTCCCTGGGGCTGCGGCCGACGCTGTCGGCCGGCCTTGGGGACGGGACCGGATGATCAGGCGCCGAAGGTGCGCCGCCACCAGCCTTCGCGCTTGGGGGCAGCGGCGGGTTCGTCGCCGGTCGCGGTGGCCGGTGCGGCCGGGGCCGCCTCGGTCGCGGTGTCCGCATCGCTGGCGGCCGCCACTGGGGGGTCGGCTGGCTCGGCGGGTGCTGCCTGGCTTGCCGGCTCGGCCGCGTCTGCCGCGATCGCCTTGCGGCGCGTCGTGCGGCGCTTCGGCGCAGCCTCGGCCGGCGCCTCGTCCGCCGGTGCTGCTTCCGCTTCGGCAGGCGTCTCGGCCGGTGCTAGGGCATCGTCCTTCTTGCGCCGGCTCCGCTTGGGCTTTGCTGGCGCCTCGACGGTCGTTTCCGCCTCGGCGGGTGCGGCGTCGGTCGGAGTCTCGGCATCGGCAGCGGCGGCCTTGCGGGCACGCCGGCGCTTGGGTGCGGGTGCGTCGGCGGCGGGCGCTTCGTTGGCGGGGGCTTCTGCCGGCGCATCGGCCGTCGCGTCCGCTGCCGGCGCCGGTGCATCCGCCTCTTCGGCGTCGCCGGCCTGGGCCGTCATCCCGGCGTCGCTGCGACCTTCACCGCCCCGGCGACGGCGGCCGCGACGGCCCCGGCGGCGGCGCGGGCCGCCCTCGTCATCGCCCGACACGGGTTCGCCGGCATCGGCCGTAGCGACTGCTTCATCACCGTCACCATCCTCGTCGTCGCCGGCAGAGCCCTCGGCGCCCTCGGTCAGCCGCTCGCCCTCGGCACCGCTACGACCCCGGCGACCACGCCGACGGCGCCGCTTGCGGCGGCCGCCCTCGCGTTCATCACCGGCTTGACGCTCGTCGCGGGTATCCACGAGTGTGTCTTCTTCGTCTTCCTCGATCTCGTCTTCGATCTCCAGATCGGCGTCATCCTCCGGCTCGATCCGCGCCGGCTCGAAGCGCGGGGCATAGGCCGGCGGCGGCCCCGATGCTTCCACCGACATGCGCGCGCCCTCGCGCTCGCCATCGGGCGCCACCTCGATCACGACGCCATAGCGCACCTCGATCTCGGCCAGTTCGGCGCGCTTGCGGTTGAGGAGATAGAAGGCCGCTTCCTGGCTGGCGCGCAAGGTCAGCTGCGAGCCGCGCCCGCGCGCCGCCTCATCCTCCAGCAGGCGCAGCGCCGACAGCCCGGCGGAAGAGGCGGTGCGCACCAGCCCGGTGCCCTCGCAATGCGGGCACTGGCGGGTGGACGCTTCCAGCACGCCGGTGCGCAGCCGCTGGCGGCTCATTTCCATAAGCCCGAACGAGCTGATCCGCCCCACCTGGATGCGGGCGCGGTCGTTCTTCAGCGCCTCCTTCATCGCCTTTTCGACTTTGCGGACATTGGAATTATTGTCCATGTCGATGAAGTCGATGACGACCAGGCCGGCCATGTCGCGCAGGCGCAGCTGGCGGGCGATTTCCTGCGCCGCTTCCAGATTGGTGGCGGTCGCGGTCTGCTCGATATTGTGCTCGCGGGTGGAGCGGCCGGAGTTGATGTCGATCGACACCAGCGCCTCGGTCGGGTTGATGACCAGATAGCCGCCCGATTTCAGCTGAACGACCGGGTGGTACATCGCCGCCAGCTGATCCTCGACATGGTTGCGCTGGAACAGCGGCACCGGGTCCGAATAATGCTTCACCCGCCGGGCATGGCTGGGCATCAGCAGCTTCATGAAGTCCTTGGCCTGGCGATAACCCTCGTCGCCCTCGACGATCACCTCGTCGATATCCTTGTTGTAGATATCGCGCACGGCGCGCTTGATGAGGTCGCTGTCGCCATGGATCAGCGCGGGCGCTGCAGAGGCAAGCGTCTTTTCGCGGATCTCGTCCCACAGCCGGGCCAGATAGTCGAAGTCGCGCTTGATCTCGGTCTTGGTGCGCTGCAGCCCGGCAGTGCGCACGATGCAGCCCATCGACGGCGGCAGCTTCATTTCCGCCATGATCGACTTCAGCCGCTTGCGGTCGGCCGCGTTCGAGATTTTCCGGCTGATGCCACCGCCATGCGAGGTGTTGGGCATCAGCACGCAGTAACGGCCGGCAAGGCTGAGATAAGTGGTGAGCGCCGCGCCCTTGTTGCCGCGCTCTTCCTTCACCACCTGGACGAGCAGCACCTGGCGGCGGCGGATCACGTCCTGAATCTTGTAGCGCCGGCGCAGGTTCATGCGGCGCTGGCGCAGCGCCTCTACCGCGTCTTCCGATCCGCCGGCACTGCGCCGGGCCGGGCGTTCGCCATCGTCATCGCCGCTATCGGCCGGGGCTTCGCCCTCGTCCTCGTCACCGTCATCGCCGTCGTCGCTCTCGGCGTCGCGCAGCGCGGCTTCCTCGGCGGCATGCTCGGCCTCTTCGCGCAGCAGCGCCTCGCGGTCTTCCTTGGGGATCTGATAATAATCGGGGTGGATTTCGCTGAAGGCGAGAAAGCCGTGGCGATTGCCGCCATAATCGACGAACGCGGCCTGGAGCGACGGCTCGACCCGCGTCACCTTGGCGAGGTAGATATTGCCCTTGAGCTGCTTGCGCTCAGCCGATTCGAAGTCAAACTCCTCGATCCGGTTTCCCTTGACGACGGCAACGCGGGTTTCCTCCCGGTGCCGTGCGTCGATCAACATGCGCATGGTCATCAATAAATCTCCGAGCGCGCCGGGCGGGCATTGAGCCGCCGGGCGCGCGATTCTGGTCTGGGGCAGGGGGCGCGGCCAGGCCGCTTGCCCCGGTCGCCCGGGTGGGGTGTGAAGCGATGTGCGCCGCCACGACCGGCAGGCCCCATGGACCCGCCATCCGCACACCAGCACCCGCGTCGGCCAGAGCCGGACGGTGTGCAAGGGTGAGAAAAGCCGTCATTCGCGTGCGTCAACCTGAACTAAACCGTGCCGGGCGGGGTGCAGATGGCCACGCCGGAGCACGTTGGCGTCGGGCACAGCGCACCGGGTGCAAAGTGCCGACGCAAACTGCGTAGCATCCCCCACATGCTTGAGCAACCGGCATGAATTTGCCGGCAAAGGCGGCAAGAACATGCCGAACGGCCGGTTAACCCCAAACTTTAGCCGCGACTTCAGCCGGCGCGGCTAATCACATCCTCGATCAAGGCGTTAGCAAGCGGGATAAACCTCCCATGTCTTTTCACTGGACCGGCGGCACCGGTGCGCGGCAATACCGGCCGATGGCAATGGTGCTGACCTTCCTCGCCTTTTTGCTGGGTGGCCCACCGGCCTGGGCGTCAAGCGTCGAGCGTGTCGATGTACGCCCCGACCGTATCACCATTCGTTTCGATGCCCGGGTGGGCGCGGTTTCCGCCGTCATGCTGGACGGGCCGCAGCGCATCGCGGTTGACGTGTCGGGCGCGCGGCCCGGCGGCGATCTGGGCGCTGTTGGTGGCCCGGTTGCGCGGGTTCGCCAGGGCGCGCAGGAGGATGGCGCGCGCATCGTGTTCGATCTGGCCGCGCCGGCGGTGGTTACCGAAGGCCGGTTTGACAGCAACCGTCGCACGCTGACGCTGGCGCTGCGCACGGTGGACGATGCGGCTTTCGCGCGTGCGGCGGCTGAGGGGCGGCTGAGCCTGTTGCCGCCCTTTGGCTATGGCGGGGCAACGCCTGCGGGTTATTCCGTGTCGGTGCCGGTGCCCGCGCCGGCGCGGGCGGTCGGCCTGCCGCGCATTTATGGCGACGATGACAGCCGCCCGCTGGTGGTGATCGACGCCGGCCATGGCGGGGTCGATCCCGGCGCGATCGGGCCGAGCGGCCTGCGCGAGAAGGACGTGACGCTGGCCACCGCCAAGGCCATTCGCGACGAGTTGCTTGCCTCCGGCCGGGTGCGCGTGGCGCTGACGCGCGAGGATGATCGCTTCCTGGTGCTGCAGGAGCGTTATGGCATCGCGCGCAGGTTGAAGGCGGACCTGTTCATTTCAGTCCATTGCGACAGCGTCGGCACCGGCGAGGCGAGCGGCGCGACCGTCTACACCCTGTCCGAAGTCGCCTCCGACAAGGAAGCGGCCCGGCTCGCTGCGCGCGAGAACAAGGCCGACATCCTGCAGGGCGTGAATCTGGCCAGCACGTCTGCCGACGTGTCGACGCTGCTCATCGACCTGACGCAGCGCGAGACGATGAACAACTCGGCGAGTTTCGCGCGGTTGCTGGGGCGCGAGGCAAAGCCCCTGATGCCGGTCAAGCCCAATTTCCACCGCATGGCCTCGCTCGTCGTGCTGAAGGCGCCCGACATGCCGTCGATCCTGTTCGAGACGGGCTATATCTCCAACCCGCGCGACGCCGCCTTCATTGCCTCGCGCGAGGGGCGTGCAGCGATTGCCGAGGCAGTGCGGCGCGCGGTCGACATTCATTTCGCCCGCCGGATGGCCGCGCGCTGACGGCATCAACCCGGCCTTCCCCGGCGGCGCCGCTGCCCGCATTTGCGGCAGGGCGCGCCGGGGGCGGCTGGCAAGTCCGCCGAATCTTGCTACAGCCCGGTTCATATGGCTGATGCGGACACTGTCAATTTTCGTCTGTTGCGCGACGCGCCGGGCTGGCGCGACCGGCTGGCGCTGCTGTGGCAGCGCTGGTGGGTGAAGCTGGCGGCCGTGCTCGGTGTGCTGGCGCTGCTGGCCTATGCCATTTTCTGGCTGCTGTTCGCGCGTGATCTGCCTTCGGTCGACAAGCTGCGCACCTATGAGCCGCCGCTGCCCACCAATGTGCGCTCGATCGATGGCACGCCGATCCACAGCTATGCGCGCGAGCGCCGGGTCGAGCTGGCCTATGACGAATATCCGCCGCTGCTCGTCCGCGCCTTTCTGGCAGCGGAGGACAAGACCTTTTTCGAGCATCACGGCGTCGATTATCCCGGCACGCTGGGCGCGGTGATCGACTATGTCAGCAAGCTTGGCACCGGCAAGCGCGCCCGGGGCGGCTCCACCATCACCCAGCAGGTGGCCAAGAACCTGATCATCGGCAACGAATATTCGCCAACCCGCAAGATCAGGGAAGCAATCCTGGCCTATCGGATCGAAGATACGCTGACCAAGAAGCAGATTCTGGAACTGTACCTCAACCAGATCCCGCTTGGCCGCAATGCTTATGGCGTGGCAGCGGCAAGCCATGCCTATTTCGACAAGGAGCTGAACGCGCTGACGCTGGGCCAGATGGCCTATCTGGCCATCCTGCCCAAGGGGCCGGCGCTGTTCGATCCGTTCCGCAATACCGAGCGTGCGCTGGAACGGCGCGACTATGTGCTGCGCGAGATGCTGAAGAACGGCTTTATCGACCAGAACCAGTTCGACCAGGCACGCGCCGAGCCGATCGGTGCCGTCCGCCGCCAGACGCCCAAGTTCGAACGCGTCGGCGGTTATTTCGTCGAGGAAGTGCGCCGCCAGCTGATCGACAAGTTCGGCGAAAGCGAGCGCGACGGGCCGTTCAGCGTCTATTCGGGCGGGCTTTGGGTGCGCACCTCGTTCGACCCGCGCCTTCAGCTGCTGGCGCAGGAGGCACTGCGCGACGGCCTGCTGCGCTATGACAGCGGCCGGGGCTGGTCCGGCCCGATCGGCAAGGCGGATTGGGCGGGCGGCGATGCCACGGGGCGGGGCTGGCTGCAGCCGCTGCTCAACACCAATATCGGGCTCGACTACAAGGATTGGCGCGCGGCGCTCGTAGTGGCGGTCGGCGCGGGCGAGGCGCAGCTGGGCTTTGCCGATGGCAGCACCGGCACCCTCCCGCGCTGGGCCGCGCAGATGCCGGTGCGTGGCGAGGGCGGCACCGCCTTTGCCCGGCTGAAGCCCGGCGACATCATCGCCGTGGCGCCCGAAGGCGGTGTCTTCGCGCTGCGTTCGGTGCCGCGCATTTCGGGTGGCTTCGTGGTGGAAGAGCCGGGCAGCGGTCGTGTGCTTGCGATGCAGGGCGGGTTCGACGCGCGGCTCAATTCGTTCAATCGCGCCACCCAAGCGATGCGCCAGCCGGGCTCGACCATCAAGCCGATCGTCTATTCCGCGGCGCTCGAAAACGGGATGACGCCCGCGACGCCGATCGTCGATGGGCCGTTCTGCGTCTATCAGGGCGCGCGGCTGGGCCAGAAATGCTTCCGCAACTTCGGCGGCGGTCAGGGGTCGGGCAGCCACACCATGCGCTGGGGCATCGAACAGTCGCGCAACCTGATGACGGTGCGTGCGGCGAGCACCATCGGCATGGACAAGGTGGTGGACACCATCAACCGCATGGGCGTGGGCAAATATCCGCCCTATCTGGCGATCGCGCTTGGTGCGGGCGAGACGACGGTGCAGCGCATGGTCAATGCCTTCTCGATTCTGGCGAACCAGGGCCGCGGCCACCCGTCGACCCTCATCGATTTCGTGCAGGACCGGCACGGCAAGGTGATCTGGCCGGAAAACTGGCGCCCCTGCGACCGCTGCAACGCGCCCGACTGGAACGGCAAGCCGATGCCGCGGCCGGTGGTGCGCCAGCGTCAGGTGATCGACCCGATTACCGCGTTCCAGATGGTGCACATCACCGAAGGCGTCATCCAGCGCGGCACCGCGACCGTGCTGCGTGACCTGGGCCGGCCGATGATGGGCAAGACCGGCACCTCCACCGGCCCCACCGACGTGTGGTTCATCGGCGGCACGCCGCAGCTGATCGGCGGGCTCTATATCGGCTATGACCAGCCCCGCAATCTGGGCGGCTATGCGCAGGGCGGCACGCTGGCGGCGCCAATCTTCAAGCAGTTCGCGCAAAAGGCGTTCGAGGGGATGCCGGTGGTGCCCTTTGCAGCCCCGGCGGGCACCCGCTTCGTGCGGATCGATCGCGCCTCCGGCAAGCCGGTGTTCGGCGGCTGGCCGGGCACTGACCCGCAGGCCGGGCTGATCTGGGAAGCGTTCAAGCCTGAAAGCGAGCCGCGCCGCGCCACGCTGCGCCCCGCCGATCAGGCCGCCGCCGCCCAGGCCGCGCGCGAGGCAAAGCCCGTCGAGCGGCAGGAAAGCCGGCCGCGCGACAGCGATTTCTTGCAAAGAGAGGGCGGAATCTACTAGCGCGCGGGGCTGGAGATTATTTCGCCCGTGCTCCGGTGCGGCCGGAGCCTCGCTGCGGTGATGGACGCGAACCTGCCACCACCGCCAGGGCACCGATATTGAGAGGTTGCATTCCCATGCGCGCCGAAGCGCAAGCCCATGTCGACAGCATCAACGAATCGCTCGCGCTGCTCCGCCGTTTCCTGGACTGGGATCGGGCGCTGCGCCGGCTCGACGAGCTGAACGCGCGGGTCGAGGACCCGACGCTGTGGAACGATGCCAAGGCCGCGCAGGAAGTGATGCGCGAACGCCGCCGGCTGGACGAGGCGATCTCGGCGACCCGCGCCATCGAGCGCGAACTGACTGACACCGCCGAACTGATCGAGCTTGCCGATGCGGAAGGCGATGCCGAACTCGCCGATGAGGGCGTGGCGGGGCTCGCCGCACTTGCCGAGCGTGCCGCCGCCGACAAGGTGAAGGCGCTGCTGTCCGGCGAGGCGGATGCCAACGACACCTATCTGGAAATCAACGCAGGCGCAGGCGGCACCGAGAGCCAGGACTGGGCCGAAATCCTGCAGCGCATGTACACCCGCTGGGCCGAGCGCCATGGCTATAAGGTGGAACTGGTCGATTATCATGCTGGTGAACAGGCCGGCATCAAGAGCGCGACGCTGCTGATCAAGGGCGAGAACGCCTATGGCTATGCCAAGACCGAAAGCGGCGTGCACCGGCTGGTGCGCATTTCGCCCTATGATTCGTCGGCGCGGCGGCACACCAGCTTTTCCAGTGTCTGGGTCTATCCGGTGATCGACGACAATATCGACATCGAGATCAACGACAGCGAGCTGCGCATCGACACCTATCGCGCGTCGGGTGCTGGCGGCCAGCACATCAACACCACCGATTCGGCGGTGCGCATCACCCATTTGCCGACCGGCATCGTGGTTGCCTGCCAGAACCAGCGCAGCCAGCACAAGAACCGGGCCGAAGCCTATAACCAGCTGCGCGCCCGTCTTTACGAGCATGAGCTGCGCAAGCGTGAGGAGGCCGCCGACGCGGTCAACGCCACCAAGACCGATATCGGCTGGGGCCACCAGATCCGCTCCTATGTGCTGCAGCCCTATCAGCTGGTTAAGGACCTGCGCACCGGCGTTACCTCCACCAGCCCGGGTGACGTGCTCGACGGTGCGCTTGACCCGTTCATGGCCGCTGCGCTCAGCCAGCGGGTGACGGGCGAGAAGGTGGTCGTGGAGGATGTCGATTAAGCGCCGGCTGACCTTGCTGTCGGCGGTGCTGCTCGTCGGCTGCGATCCTGGCGCTGCGTCGCTGGGGGGTGGTGGCTTTCCCAAGGCGGACCGGCCGGTCTCGCCGATCACCTCCTCGCGCTGGTCGACCGAGGAAGCGCGTGACCGGGTGCGCGAGGCGGCAACGGTGATGGACAAGGCCGGCATCAGGCCGGGCATGACCGTTGCCGATATCGGCGCGGGCGAGGGCTATTACACCATCCGCCTGGCAGAGCGGGTGGGGCCGCAAGGCCGCGTGCTGGCCGAGGACATCTTCCCCGAAGTGCGCGACGCGCTGGCCGAACGCGTCGCGCGCGAGCGGCTGCAGAGCGTGTCGGTCCGCCTGGGCGCGCCGGCTGATCCGAAGCTGCCTGAGGCGAGCTTTGACCGTGTGTTCATGGTGCACATGTATCACGAGATCGAATCGCCCTATGAGTTTCTGTGGCGGCTGCGCCCATCGCTGAAGCCTGACGGGCTGGTGATCGTGGTCGACGCCGACCGGCCGACGCAGAACCATGGCACGCCGCCGGCGCTGCTCACCTGCGAGTTCAAGGCGGTCGGCTATCGCCTGGCCTATATGTCGAACATGGCAACCGCCGGCGCCTATCTGGCCGCTTTCCGTGCCGAAGGGCCGCGACCCGAGCCCGGCGCGGTGAAGGCCTGCCGCCTGCCCTGACGGCGCCGGCCGTGCGCGGTTGGCTTCGCGGTGCCCGCGCGCTAGGCTCTCCGCCATGCAAGCCTATCATGACCTGATGCAGCGCGTCCTGGACGAGGGCGTCGAGACCGAGGACCGCACCGGCATCGGCACCCTGTCCGTCTTCGGCCACCAGATGCGGTTCCGCCTGGCGGATGGGTTTCCGCTCGTCACCACCAAGAAGCTGCATCTGCGCTCGATCATCATCGAGCTGCTGTGGTTTCTGCGCGGCGACACCAATGTGCGCTGGCTGCAGGACCGCAAGGTGAGCATCTGGGACGAATGGGCCGATGCGGCGGGCGACCTTGGCCCCGTTTACGGCAAGCAGTGGCGGGCATGGGCGGCGGACGGCGGGGCGATCGACCAGATTGCCGGGCTGATCCGCCAGATTCGCGAGAACCCCGCCTCGCGCCGGCAGATCGTTTCCGCCTGGAACCCGGCCGACCTGCCGGCCATGGCGCTGGCGCCGTGCCACTGCCTGTTCCAGACGCATGTGTCGAACGGCCGGCTGAGCCTGCAACTCTATCAGCGCTCTGCCGACGTGTTTCTGGGCGTGCCGTTCAACATCGCCAGCTATGCGCTGCTCACCCATATCCTGGCGCAGCAGGCGGGGCTTGAGCCGGGCGACTTCATCTGGACCGGCGGCGACTGCCACCTTTATCTCAACCACCTGGAACAGGCGCGGCTGCAGCTGACGCGCGATCCCGGCCGGCCGCTGCCCCGGCTTGAAATCCGCCGCACGCCAGATGCGATCGACGGCTATGAGTATGAGGATTTCGTGATCCACGATTATGTCGCCGATCCGCATATCGCCGCGCCGGTCGCGGTGTGATCAGCCTGCACCTTGCCCGGGCGGACAATGGCGTGATTGGCGCGGATGGCGCGATCCCGTGGCGCCTGCCGGCGGACCTGAAACGCTTCAAGGCGCAGACCATGGGCCGGCCGATGATCATGGGGCGCAAGACCTTTGAAAGCCTGCCCGGCCTGCTGCCCGGCCGCCGCCACATCGTGCTGACCCGTGGCGAGTGGGCCGCGCCAGGGGCGGAGGTGGCGGACAGCGTCGATGCTGCTCTCGCGCTGGCCGGCCCCGATGCGGCGGTGATCGGCGGCGCGCAAATCTATGCGCTGTTCCTGCCGCACGCCGCGCGCATCGAGCTGACCGAGGTGCACCTGTCGCCACCGGGCGACGCGATCGTGCCGCCCTTTGCCGGCTGGCACGAGATCGCGCGACAGGATTTCGCCGCGCAGGACGGGCGACCCGCCTATAGCTTCGTCATGCTGGCGCCGGGCGCTGGCGCGGGCGGCGGCTTGCCCCTATAGGCGCCGGGATGCAGCGTCTCGACGGGGGCAGCGCAGCGCCGGCGCGCTATCGCGGTGGCATTGTCGCCCTGGGCAATTTCGACGGGTTTCACCTGGGTCATCAGGCGGTGGTCGGGCGCGCCATCGCCCGCGCCCGTGCCAAGGGGCGCCCGGCGCTGGTCGCCACCTTCGATCCGCACCCGGTGCGCCACTTCCGCCCCGATACGCCCCCGTTCCGGCTGACCACGCTTGACCAGCGCGAGCGGCTGTTCGGCGCGGCCGGGGCGGATGCGATGGTGGTGTTCGGCTTCGATGCGGGGCTCGCCGCGCTGTCGGCCGAGGCGTTCGTTGCCGAACGGCTGGTCGGCCTGCTCGGCGTCGGCGGGGTGGTGACGGGCGAGGATTTCACCTTCGGCCGCGCGCGCGGCGGCAATGTCGGCGTGCTGGCGGCGCTGGGGGCCGCTCACGGCTTCAGCGTCGATACGGTCGGCGCCGTAATGGCAGAAGGCGCGCCGGTGTCCTCCAGCCGCATCCGTGAGCTGCTCCAGGCGGGCGAACCGGCGGCGGCGGCGCGGCTCCTCACCCGCCCGTTTGCGATTGCCGGCGTGGTGCAGCATGGCGACAAGCTGGGCCGCACCATCGGCTATCCCACCGCCAATGTGGCGCTGGGCAGCTATCTGCGCCCGGCCTATGGCATTTATGCGGTGCGCGTGCGGCTGGCCGACGGGCGGGTGGTGCCCGGGGCGGCCAATCTGGGCATCCGCCCCAGCTTTGATCCGCCCAAGGAATTGCTGGAGGTCTATCTGTTCGACTGGTCGGGCGACCTGTACGGCCAGATGATCGAGGTCGACGTGATCGCCTATCTGCGGCCCGAGGCGAAGTTTGACAGCCTCGACGCGCTCACCGCGCAGATGGACAAGGATTGTGCCCGGGCGCGCGAAATTCTAAGCGCGTGAGCCTATGAACGACGCCCCCGACCAGACGCGCGATTGGCGCGACACCGTCTTCCTGCCGAAGACCGACTTTCCGATGAAAGCGGGCCTGCCGCAGAAGGAACCGGCGATTCTGGCCAAATGGCAGCAGGCCGGGCTGTATGAGCGGCTGCGCGACGCCCGCCGGGGGCGGGAGAAGTTCATCCTCCACGATGGCCCGCCTTATGCCAATGGCGACATGCATATCGGCCATGCGCTGAACCACATCCTGAAGGACATGGTCTGCCGCACCCAGAATCTGCTGGGCAAAGACGCGCCCTATGTGCCCGGCTGGGATTGCCACGGCCTGCCCATCGAGTGGAAGGTCGAGGAGGAATATCGCAAGAAGAAGAAGAACAAGGACGAGGTGCCGGCCGACGAGTTCCGCGCCGAATGCCGCGCCTATGCGCAGAAATGGGTCGATACCCAGCGCGAGCAGCTGAAGCGGCTGGGAATATTGGGCGACTGGGACCACCCCTATCTGACGATGGACTATGCCGCCGAGGCGACCATCGTTGCCGAGCTGATGAAGTTTGCCGAAAGCGGCCAGCTCTATCGCGGCGCCAAGCCGGTGATGTGGTCACCGGTGGAAAAGACCGCGCTCGCCGAGGCCGAGGTGGAATATGAGGATATCGTCTCGACCCAGATCGACGTGGCGTTCGAGATTGTTGAGGCACCGAACGCGCCAGAACTGGTCGGCGCGCATGCCGTGGTGTGGACGACGACCCCGTGGACGATCCCGGTGAACCAAGCTTTGGCTTATGGGCCAGAGGTTGAGTACAGCATCCTACAAATTGCAGATGGCGAGTTAAACCCGACCGGAGAGATGTCGCGGGTTAATGTTAGGCGTTATCTGGTCGCATCCGAGTTGTTAGAACAGTTTTACGCTCGAACGGGCTGGCACCCAGAGGAAGGCCATATCGTCAATGACGAAGTGCCGTTTGCCGATATGTTCATGGAACTGTCGGGTGTGGTGGATGGGACAAAACTCGCCGGTGCGAAGGCGCGCCATCCTCTCGCCAAATTCTTCGACCGTCACCCCGGCGAAAGCCGGGGTCCAGCTTCTTCTGGCGCCGGCGAAGGCAGCGGGACCCCGGATCAAGTCCGGGGTGACGCGGGAAGTGGGGAGAGTGCGGGGCTGAACTATGACCCTGCCTCCCCACTTGCCGAATTCTTCTTGCGCCCACGCCCCTTCCTCCCCGGCGATTTCGTCACCACCGATCAGGGCACGGGCCTCGTCCACATGGCGCCCGATCATGGCGAGGATGATTTCGACCTGTGCAAGGCGCACGGGATCGAGCCCGTCTTCGCGGTGGAGGGCGACGGCAAGTACCGCGCCGACTGGGCGTGGCTGGGCGGGCAGGGGAGTGTCATCAACCCCAAGTTCAACGCGCCCGATGGGCCGATTTGCGCGGACCTGCAGGCGGCCGGCGCGCTGCTCGCGGCGAGCGCTGATTACAAGCACAGCTACCCGCACAGCTGGCGCTCCAAGGCCAAGCTGATCTTCCGCTGCACCCCGCAATGGTTCGTGCCGATGGACCGCGCGCTGCCCGGCACGGTGCCGGCGCCGCAGCCCCCGGCGGACGTCGCGCTGCCGCTAGTCGCGGTGCCGCTGGCGCCCGATCTGGCCGGTGCGCAGCTGGTGGTGCCGGGCGGGGCGGGCACATCGGTGCAGTTCAACCGCGCGCTCGACTATCTGGTGCTGAACGTGGGCGGCACGCGCCACATCGTGTGCGAACCGCTGGCGCCCGCCTATCTGAAGCGCATCGGCGCCGCGTTCGATCTGGTCGAGCTGGTGAAGGGCGCCTTGTTCGAGGGCGCAACCGCGCAGCGCGGCGACGATGTGCTGCCGCTGTGCCATGACGACGACGTGTCGCGCGCCGCGGGCACCGGCTTTGCCATGGCGGGTGGGGCGGACACGCTGCGCACCCGCGCGCTGGGCGCCATCGATGCGACGCGCTTCTACCCCGAAAAGGGGCGCAACCGCATCCGCGCGATGGTGGAAGGGCGGCCCGACTGGGTGCTGAGCCGCCAGCGCGCCTGGGGCGTGCCCATCACGCTGTTCGTCGACCGCAAGACCGGCCAGTATCTCGCCGACCCGGAGGTCAACGCCCGGATCGTGGCGGCAGTGCGCGAGGGCGGCGTCGATGCCTGGTGCGACGCACATGCGCAGGACTATCTGGGCAATCGCTACGCGGCCGATTATGAGCGCGTGACCGACATTCTGGACGTGTGGTTCGACAGCGGCTGCACCCATGCCTTTGTGCTGGAAAGCGGGCGCTGGGCGGACCTCACCTGGCCCGCCGACCTTTATCTGGAGGGCAGCGACCAGCATCGCGGCTGGTTCCAGTCCAGCCTGCTCGAAAGCTGCGGCACGCGCGGCCGTGCGCCCTATAAGGCGGTGCTGACCCATGGCTTCACCATGGATGCCAAGGGGCTCAAAATGTCCAAGAGCCTGGGCAACACGGTCAACCCGCTCGACCTGATGAAGGACTATGGCGCCGACATTCTGCGGCTATGGGCCCTGTCGGTCGATTTCACCGAGGACCACCGCATCGGCAAGGAAATCCTGGCCGGCGTGGCCGACCAGTATCGCAAGCTCAGGAACACCTTCCGCTACCTGCTCGGTGCGCTGGAGGGGTTTGACGAGGACGAGCGGGTGGCCGTGGCCGAGATGCCCGAGCTGGAACGCTATATGCTGGCTCTGCTGGCGGAGATGGACGCGAAACTGAAGGCGGCGGCCGAGAGTTTCGACTTCAACAGCTATACCCGGCTGCTGTGCGATTTCGCCAACAACGATCTGTCGGCCTTCTTCTTCGACATCCGCAAGGACAGCCTTTACTGCGACGCGGCGACCAGCCTGAAACGGCGCAGCTATCGCACCGTGCTCGACATGCTGTTCCACGCGCTGGTGCGTTATGCAGCACCCGTGCTGGTCTATACGGCCGAAGAGGTGTGGGGCACGCGCTATCCCGAGGGTGAGAGCGTGCATCTGCTCGAATGGCCAGTGCTGCCGGAAGTTGCGGATGGCCATGATCTGGGCGCGGCGGACGACCTGCAGCACATCTGGGCGCGCCTGCGCGAGCTTCGCCGGCAGGTTACCGAAGCGATCGAGCCGCTTCGGCGCGACAAGCTGCTGGGATCAAGCCTGGAGGCCGAGATTGTCATCCCGCCCCAGCCCGATCAGGCGGATTTCGCCGAACTGTTCATCTCCGGCACAGTGCATATGGGCGATACGCTGGCGGTGACCAAGACCACCCACCACAAATGCGGCCGCTGCTGGCGGCATTTGCCCGAAGTGGCGGAGGATGGCGAGCTGTGCGGCCGTTGTGCGGAGGTGGTCGCGTGAAGCTGCCTGTCATTGGCCTCGCCACCGCTGGCGTCGCGCTGGCGCTCGACCAGCTCAGCAAATGGGTGATTACCGGCCAGCTGGGGCTCGACCGGCTGGCCGGCGCGCCCATTGATCTGCTGCCCATCTTCCGCGTCCGCTTCGTCGCCAATGAAGGCGTGTCGCTGGGGCTGCTGCGCGCCGACAGCGAGCTTACGCGCTGGCTGCTGGTCGCGATGACCGGGGTGATTGCGCTCGGCGTGTTCGCCTGGCTGTGGCGCGAGCATCGCCGCGGCGACCAGCTGGCGCTGGGGCTGGTGCTGGGCGGCGCGCTGGGGAACATTCTCGATCGGGTGCGGTTGGGCTATGTGGTCGATTTCGCCGATCTGCACTTTGGCGAGTGGAGCCCGTTCCTGGTGTTCAACCTGGGCGATGCGGCGATTACGATGGGCGTGCTGATTTTGCTGGCGCGCGCGTTCCTGGTGCGCGAAAAGCCCGCTCAAGAGACGGTGGAGACGAACAATGCGTAAGGCGGTGCTGGGCACGGTGGTGCTGGTCGGGGTCGGCCTGCTCTCGGCCTGTGGCGGGGGCAGCGGCCTGAAGCGCGCCAAGCCCGACGAGTATCTGGTCGCGCGCCAGGCGCCGCTGGTGATTCCGCCCGATTATGCGCTGGTGCCGCCCAAGCCCGGCGCGCCGCGCCCGCAGGACCAGAACCCGTCCGCGCTGGCGCTGGAGGCGCTGTTCGGCGGGCAGGTGCAGCGCAGCGCCGGTGAACAGTCCGTGGTGAGCGAGGCCGGCGGCGACAGCATCGCGCCCGGCGTCCGTTCCGACGTGGGCGACCCCAACACCACCGTGGTCGACAAGGGCGCCACCACCCGCGACATCGTTGCCGCTCCCGAAGGCGACGGCCAGGCCGCGACCACCAAGGCACCGCCGCCGAAGCAATAGGCTCAACTCGGCCCGCACCAGCCGGGCAGATGACTGGCGCTCTCGCCATGCGCGAGCTTGAGCGCTTTGCCCGTGGCCTTTGTCATATCGGTCGCGATCAGCCTGGCCGGCACGCGGTGGCGCAGGAAATCGGCCCATAGAAATTCGGAATAGGGCGTGGCGCTCTTGGCATAACCGCCCGCACGCCGCACCGCCCCTGCCAGCGACCGATAGGGGTCGTCGGCGAGCTTGGTCAGCTTCTTCGGCAGATCGGCATAGCCACGCCGCACGCCCTTCGCGTCGAACATGTGCAGCCAGTTGCGATTGTCCATGAAGGTCAGGAACTGTGCGGGTTCGAGATGGTCGAGCCGCGCGACCACGCTGGTGAGCACATGCGGCACCCCTTCCTCCAGCAACGCCAGCGCCAGGTGGTGATGGTCGATCAGCCACGGCACGCGCTTGGGGCCGATCACCACCGGGATCATGTGGCTACCCAGAAAATCGCCACCGCTTTCGGCCATGCGCGCGCGCCAGTCGTGCCGCTTGCGCGCTACCTCGATCATACCGACGGTCATCTGGGTCGGGCGCAGCGCGGACAGCGGCACCGGATGAAGCTGTGGTTCGGGATCATTGTGCATCGACGTTCTCCGATTGCTCGCGCCGGGCGAGATCGACCGCGTCGGCAACGCTGAACCCGGCACTCGCGGCAAGCTGCGTCATGGCGGCTGCGTTGAGCACGGCGCGCGCACGATCGTGCAGGCGCGCCAGGCGCAACATCTGCCCATGCTCGGCCAGTCCGCGCTGAAGCTCGTCGATTGCCTCTAGCGCGGAACTGTCCAGATCGTCGCTCTCCTCCAAGCTCAGCACGATGCACGTGCCCGCAGCCAGCGCCACTGCGCGCCGCTCCACATCTTCAAGCGCGGCATCGGCATTGGCAAAAAAGAGCGGCGCGTTGGGGCGGAAGATTGCCACGCCCGGCACCCGCGTCGCGCGGGCGTGGACGGCCAGATCGACGAAGTCATGCCCGTCACCCAGCCGGCCGAGCTCGCTCACCACCGGCCGGGCAAGGCGTGACAGCAGCGCCAGCAGCGACAGCGCCACTGCGACCAGCATGCCGTTCAACACGCCCAGCGCGATGACTCCGGCGGTCGCCGCAAGCGCGATCCAGGGGTCGCGCCTCAGCCGGAACAGCCGCGCGATCGGCGCCGGGTTCAGCGCGTGCACGAGCGCGGCTATCACCACCGCTGCCAGCACCGGCTGGGGCAGATGGGCGATCACGGGGCTGGCGACCAGCACCATGGCGGCGAGGCCCCAAATCGCCGCCAGCGCAGACAGCCGCCCGGTTGCCCCGGCCGCTGCGTTGGCGGAGCCGGCCGAAAAGCCTGCGCCCACCGGCATGCCGCCAAGCGCGGCCGAGCAGAGGTTGGCGCCGCCCAGCGCCAGCAACTCGCGATCGGCCGACAGCGTATCGCCGCGCCGCAACGCCAGCGCACGCATCGTCCCCCAGCTTTCGGCGAACAGCAGCAGGGTGAGCGGCAGCGCCAGTTGCACCACCCGGGACCATTGGTCGAGGTCGTAATCGGGCAGGCGCGGCAGTGCCCACGCCAGCGCCACCGGCCCCACCGGCGCGACGCCGTGCGCCGGCAGATCGGCCCACAGGCTGATCAGGATGCCCAGCATCAGCACCACCAGCGCGCCGGGCACCTGCGGCCAGCGGCGCAGCACCAGCAACAACGCCAATGCACCGCCGCCCACCGCAAGGCTGAGCACATGGGTGTCCCCAAGCCGCGGCGGCAGCCCCGCCAGCAGTGCGAAGAGATCGGGTGCGTGCAACTCCAACCCCAGCAATGCGGGCAACTGCTTGGCGATGATCGTCACTGCCAGGCCCAGCGCAAAGCCGCGCAGCACCGGGCGGGAGATGAAGGCGGCGACGCTCCCCATCCGCACCGTCGCCATCACGACAAAGGCGGCCCCCGCCACAGCGACAAGCGCGGTCGCCAGCATCGCCCGATCAGCGCCGCCCGCCGATAGCGCGGCGAGCGCCGCCGCCAGAATTGCGGCAGAGGAGGATGTGGGGGCGATGATCGCCAGCCGGCTGCGCCCGATCAGCGCATAGGCCAGCCCGCCCGCAATCGCGGCGATGATGGCGCGACCTGGCGGCAACCCGGCAATCCCGGCATAGGCCACTGCTTCCGGCAGCATCAGCCCGGCGACAGAAAGCCCGGCGATGATGTCGACCCGCCAGTTCTCCGAAAATCCGCCCATCCGCGTTTGTTACGCTGATCGTTGGGGCTGGCAAGGGTGGCGTGGCCGGCTGCGGCATGGCGGGCCAGCCCAATGACGCGCAATACTGAAGGCTGGATGCCCCGCGTGGATTCGAACCACGATTGACGGAGTCAGAGTCCGTAGTCTTGCCGTTAGACGACGGGGCAATGGGCGGCCGCTTTAGGTCCCGCGCATCGGCGGGTCAAGGGGGCGGGCCTTGCCGCGCTGGCGCCGCTGCGTTACGCTGGCGCCCAAGCAGCGGAGGGTCGCGCAGCGCGCGGCCGGGCCGCACCTTTTGTGGTGGTGACGTGATGGGGGAACGAGCAGCCGAAGCATCGGCGGGGCGTGGTGTCGCCCGGGGCATGGGCCCCCGCCCCCTGCGCCGGGCCCGGCCCGACCAGCGGCTCTATGCCGCGCTGGATCTGGGCACCAACAACTGCCGTCTGCTGATCGCGCGCCCCGCCGATGAGGGCTTTACCGTGGTCGACGCCTTTTCGCGCATCGTCCGGCTGGGCGAGGGGCTGGCGGCGAGCGGCCGGCTGTCCGACGCGGCGATCGAGCGCACCATCGCGGCGCTGGCCATCTGCGCGGACAAGCTGCGCCGCCGCAACGTGGCGCTCGCACGCTCGGTGGCGACCGAGGCGTGCCGGCGGGCGAGCAACGGCGTGCAGTTCATCGAGCGGGCCTATCGCGAAACCGGCATCGCGCTCGACATCATCTCCGCCGAGGAAGAAGCGCGGCTGGCGGTGCTGGGCTGCCATTTGCTGATCGAGCCGGGCGACGACCCGGCGCTGGTGTTCGACATTGGCGGCGGCTCGACCGAGCTGGTGCTGGTCGATACGCGCGCGCCGGTGCCCCGGGTGATCGACTGGCACAGCGCGCCCTGGGGCGTCGTGTCGCTCACCGAAAGCGCCGGCGGCGCGGGGCGCGATGCGGCCGCGCTGGCGGCCACCTATGCCCGGATGCGCGGGCTGATTGCCGAGAGCATTGCGCCCTTTGCCGCGCGCCTGCCGCAGCACATCGCGCGGCCCCGGCTGCTGGGCACCAGCGGCACGGTGACGACGCTGGCCAGCGTCCATCTGGGGCTGGAACGCTATGATCGCTCGGCGGTCGACGGCCTGATCGTGCCGGCCGAATCGATGCGCGCGATCAGCGCCGATCTCGCCGGGCGGACGGTGGCCGAGCGGGCGCAGCTCCCCTGCATCGGGCAGGAGCGCGCCGACCTGGTCGTCGCCGGCTGCGCCATCCTGGAGGCGATCCTGGACATCTGGCCGGCCGAGCGGCTGGGCATTGCCGATCGCGGCATCCGCGAAGGCATCTTGCGCCGCCTGATGCGCGACGGCCAGCGGCCATGAGCCGGGGCGGATCGGGCGGGCGCACCCGGGTGCGCACCGCGCGCGGCCGCTCGCCGCAATCGACCCGCTGGCTCGAACGCCAGCTGAACGACCCCTATGTGAAGCGGGCCAGGGCCGAAGGGTTTCGCAGCCGCGCCGCCTATAAGCTGATCGAACTCGACGAGCGGTTCGCGCTGCTGAAAGGGGTGCGCCGGGTGATCGACCTGGGCATCGCGCCCGGCGGCTGGACACAGGTGGTGCGCCGCGCGGTGCCGGCCGCCGCCGTGGTCGGCATCGACCTGTTGCCGGTCGACCCGATCGAGGGGGTGACGATCTTCCAGCTCGATTTTCTGAGCGATCAGGCGCCCGACCTGCTGACCGAGGCGCTGGGCGGCCCGGCCGATCTGGTGCTGTCGGACATGGCGGCGAACACTGTGGGCCATCCGCAGACCGACCATCTGCGCACCATGGCGCTGGTCGAGGCCGGGGCCGCCTTTGCCGCCGAGGTGCTGCGCCCCGGCGGCGCCTTTGTCGCCAAGGTGCTGGCGGGCGGCGCCGACCATGATCTGGTCGCGCAGCTGAAACGCGACTTTGCCACCGTCAAACACGCCAAACCGCCGGCCAGCCGCAAGGATTCGTCCGAATGGTATGTCATCGCGCAAGGGTTCAAGGGCCGCGAAACCGCGATTTCCCCGGCGGATGGCGCTAAATAGACTATTTCGTGGATACTGCCGACGCGGTGTTCGGGCTCTTTATCCAACAAATCCAACACATGCTCAAACGCCCCGTGCCCGGCCATGCTCTTGCGCCAGCTTGTAAATCCGGGCGTGCCCCATATGCTTCGTACATTGGGGCGGGGGCCGTGGGATGAGCGGGTTCGAATTCATCTTTTCGCTGTTCGGGCTGCTGCTGGGGCTGGCGCTGGCCGAGGCGCTGGGCGGCCTGGCCCGCGCGCTGAAGGCAAGCCACAAGGTTCGCATCGGCTGGCCGACCACGCTGCTGGGCGTGCTGGTGTCGTGCGACGTCGTCACTTTCTGGATGTATGGCTGGTCGTTTCGTGAAAGGCTGGTCGTCAGCTGGCCGCTGCTATTTGGAGGCTTCGTCGTCACCGCGATCTATTATGTCGCCGCCTCGCTGATCTTCCCGGACGACCCCGAGGAGTGGAGCGATCTGAACGGCCATTTCGACAAGCATTACCGCAAGGTTCTGGGCGCCATTTTCTTCTGCAATGCGGCGCTGGTGGGCCTTTTGGTGGTGCTGGTCGGCCCGTCCCCGTTGATGACAATGCGTGGAACCGTGCTGCTTTTGTCGCTGTTTCCCGTTAGCCTGATCGCGATAGTCAGCAAGGATCGCCGCGTGGCGATGGCCTGCATGGTGTGGCTGATCCTGCTTTACCCGCTATCCGCGCTGTGGACGTGAGAGGTTGTTTGAAAAAGGGCGATGAATCCGCCTTTTTCAAGTCGGCGCCAGCCCGCTCCCCCACCCGGCCGCCCAACGCCAGTATCTTGTCGGCGGCCGGGTGGGGGAGCGGGGCGGTGCCGCGCCCCTATCGCGGCGTCAGCTTCAGCAGGCGCCCGGGCGAGCCCTGCCGGCCGTCTTCCAGCAGCCAGATCGCGCCGTCCGGCCCCTGTTCCACCTCGCGGATGCGCGCGCCCATCGGCCATTGATCGGCCTTTTGCGCGGTGGTGCCCGACAGATGCACCCGCACCAGCGCCCGGCTGGACAGGCCGCCGATGAACGCGTCGCCGCGCCACGCCGGGAACAGCTTGCCCGAATAGATCATCAGCCCGCCCGGCGAGATCACCGGGTTCCACCAGAGCTTGGGCGCTTCGAACCCGTCGCCGGGCTTGTGGTCGGGAATGTCGTCCGTCGGCGCGCCATAGTTGCGGCCATTGGAGACGCGCGGCCAGCCGTAATTCCGGCCCGGCGCGATCAGATTGAGCTCATCGCCGCCTTCGGGGCCCATTTCCTGTTCCCACAGCCGCCCCTGCGCGTCGAAGGCAAGCCCCAGGATGTTGCGGTGGCCATAGCTCCAGATCGCCGGATCGAACCCTTGCGCGGCGAGCGGATTGCCGGCGGCGGGCTTGCCGTCCGGTGTCAGCCGCAGCACCTTGCCGAGTGACATCTTGGGGTCCTGCGCCGGGGTGAATTTCTGGCGCTCGCCATTGGCGTAGAACAGATATTTGCCGTCGGGCGAAAAGGCGATGCGGCCCGAATAATGGCCGTTCCCCTCTACATAGGGGTGGGCGCGGTGGAGTATTTCCACCCCCGTCAGCGCCGGCGCCTTGTCGTCCAGCCGGGCGCGGGCCAGCACCACGCCCTTGCCGGCCGCCGTCTTTTCAGAATAGCTGAAATAGATCAGGTGGTTGCGCGCGAAATCCGGGGCCAGCACCACATCCATCAGCCCGCCCTGCCCGGCACTGTCCACCGCCGGCACGCCGGCCACCACCTGCCGGCTGGCGCCATCGGCGGCCACCAGCAGCAGCTGCCCGGCCTTTTCGGTAACCAGCATGCGGCCATCGGGCAGGAAGGTCATCGCCCAGGGCGAGTCGAAATCGGCGACCACCTGCGTCTTGAACGGCGCCTCGGGCGCAGCGGCGGCACAGGCGAACAGGGCCGCGGCAAGCGCGGGCAGGGCATAGGTCAGGCGCATCGGTCTCTCCTTGCGGGCAGGGTTAGGCCAGAATTGGAAGAAGCCGGCTCGCTGCGCAAGGTTGACGATCTGGCCATCAATCTGTTGATTTGATGGATTTCAAATGATAATAATAGATCACTGCTCATAATATTATCTCCTAATCGCAATTTGTAAAAATGGCGATTCTGACGCTCGCTCGAATAATACTTGTGAGTAGATATCGATCAATCGTAAAATCAATAGTTCATTTTGCTAACTATCACGATTGTGAATCGCGACTCCACATTTGTGTCCTTAAACATCAGTTGAGGAGATTGCTATGGATGACAAAGCTGCTGCCAATCTGGCATCTGCAATTGCTCAGGCGACCGCTCTTGGCGATGAGCTGATTATCACGCGTGATTGGGTGATTACCGCAGTGCTGCCGGTGACCTGCCCGATACGCTTCATGGGAGGGCCTATCAAGCAAACGACTCTCGGTCCGGGCATCCTATCGATCAATGATATGCCCGATGTCTATGTAGTCGGCGACGGTCAGCTGATCGGTACAAACGCCGAAAATGCAGCAACGCCAAGCGCTGCGATTTTGATCGCGAACAGCCCACGCGCCTATATTGGCGATGGCTTGCGGATCGTTACGGCGCGCTTCGGCATCTGGGACAATGGCGGCAATCATGGCTTGCACGTCAACCGGGTGACATTTCTCGGCAGCACGTCCGGGGGTGGGACCTCGGCCAGTTCGGCGAGCGATTTCTATGGGGGCGCTAACCCGGCTGGGCCGACGCGCGATTTGCGGATTACCAATTGCCTATTCCTTGGCAACTCCAAGGTGGCGGTGCTGCCAAATGCGAATGGCGGCAATCCAGATTTTATTGTAAGTGACAATATCGTTTGCCCGATGAATCCGTCGGGTACGGCGCGCCTTTCCATCGCCGACACACAACGCCATTACGGTATCATGACCGGCTATACCGGCGGCCATGTGGGCACACGTGTTCTGGCAAATAACATTGTCATTGGTACGGCGTGTATCGGCTTTGTTTGCGAATCCACTACAACGACGACGGGTTCGACGGTTCTTTCGGGAAATGCGGCCGTGGAATGCGGTTTTGGCCTGGTCGGAACCGATAGCGGGATGCGTGGCGGGTTTGTGCTGCTGAATGGCCAGCATGTTGTGGCCACGGGCAATCTCGCGCTCAATTGCTATGTCCAGTCGCTGTTCGTCAAATGGGTGAATGGCAATCTGAGTACGAACCCGGGCGGGACGGCGACGATTTCTGGCTTCGTCGTCCGTGGTGCACGAGCCGCCACCCAAGGGCTGGGGGCCGGGCTCCCCCCGGTGGGTGTCCGGCTGGAGAATGCGGCGCGTGTTGTCCTTGCTGATTTTGACATCGACGTAACCGATGCCCGGGGGTGCGGACGCCGTCAAAGCGAATGTGGCCATGGAAGTTACTTTCTCGGATCGCGAAATGGGCGACGTGCGGATTGCCAATGGCAAGGTGCGCGGCGGCGGAGTTTATGCCGCAGCAATTGAGCCGCCTCCACCGCCGCCTCCTCCACCGCCGCCTCCGCCGCCGCCTCCGCCGCCGCCACCGGAGCCCGCACCTCCACCTCCTCCACCTCCGCCGCCGCCGCCAGTCAAGTTCGCTGTAACTATAGAAGACGTTGAAATTACAGGCCGAAATAACGCAATTGCGGAAGGCTGGAACAGGGGCCTTTTGATGCAAGGAAATGTTCGCGCTAATAATGTCCTGATTAGGAATTTTTATTTCGGCGCATGTGATGAAATAATCAGTGGAAATAGAGAGTTGAACAAAGTGCGCGATGAGTTGAGCTTTATTGATTGCGTTTATGGCGCATGCGACCTGAATGGAGATATGAGCAAGGCGCCGATCATATATACCAACGCACGTTTCACAGGCACGCCGAGTGCGTCGCCCGGTACGCGCACAGTGGGTGCGATACGCCTGGGTGAGATTTTGGCCGGCGCAAATGGCGATATCGTCCGCACCTTCGGCACGGCGATGCCCACGCTGGGGCACTATGCGGAGGGCGATTATGTCGAGAATAGCAGCGGCGCGAGTGGCCAGCCAATGGGTTGGCGGCGGCTGACAACGGGCACGTCGCATGTGCTGGGTGTCGATTGGCGCCCCGCCGCAAATTATCCGTGACGCGCGTGCCGGTTAGACCCGGGCAACACGCAATGCGATGAGGTTGGAATTGGGGGCGGCACCTTGCTGGTGCCGCCCCCCGCTTGCCAAGTGGCGCCGGCGCGCCTATAAAGCCAATGCGCTTTCTCTACATCGGCAACGCTGCGGAGGCCGGCCCACACGGGGTCTGGCGGCGCGGAACGCTATGGGAGACGCCGGCTTGGCCGAGATTGCCGCTTTGACTGCCCTGATCGAACCCGAATGCCGCGCGCTGGGGTTTGCGCTGGTGCGCGTCAAGCTGTTCGGCGGCGCGGATGACGCCACGCTGCAGGTGATGGCCGAGCGCCCCGACACCCGCCAGCTGACCATCGATGACTGCACCGCGCTGTCGCACCGCCTGTCGGACCTGCTCGACCGCGAAGACCCCATCGAGCATGCCTATCGCCTGGAGGTCAGCTCGCCCGGCATCGACCGGCCGCTGACCCGCCCGGCCGATTATGCCGACTGGGCCGGGCACGAGGCGCGGGTGTCGCTTGCCGAAAAGCGCGACGGGCGCAAGCAGTTCAAGGGCGTGCTGGCGGGCATTGAGGGCGAGGCGGTGCTGATCGACGACGCGCACGGGGTGCGCCACACGCTGCCGCTCGCCGCGATCGAGGATGCCAAGCTGCTGCTCACCGACCGGCTGATCGCCGCCACCGCGCCGCTCTCGACCGACGGCGCCGAGGAATTTGAAACCGCGCTTGCGGGCGCTTCCCCCACCGACCCAATAACCGAGGACGAAGACTGATGGCCACCGCCATTTCCGCCAACAAGGCCGAGCTGATCGCGATTGCGGACGCCGTTGCCAAGGAAAAGCTGATCGATCGCATGATCGTGATCGAGGCGATGGAGGACGCCATCCAGCGCGCCGCCCGCGCCCGCTATGGCGCCGAGAACGATATTCGTGCGAAGCTTGATCCGCACAGCGGCGACCTGCGGCTGTGGCGCGTCGTTGAAGTGGTCGACGCGGTCGATGATTATTTCAAACAGGTGTCGGTCGCCGACGCGCAGAAGCTGCAGGCCGGCGCCGTGGTGGGCGACTTCATCGTCGATCCGCTGCCGCCCATCGAATTCGGCCGCATCGCAGCGCAAGCCGCCAAGCAGGTGATCTTCCAGAAGGTGCGCGACGCCGAGCGCGAGCGCCAGCATGAGGAATTCAAGGACCGCGTCGGCGAGATCATCACCGGCGTGGTGAAGCGCGTCGAGTTCGGCCATGTCGTGGTCGATCTGGGCCGCGCCGAGGGCGTCATTCGCCGCGACCAGCAGATCCCGCGCGAAGTGGTGCGCGTGAACGACCGGGTGCGCTCGCTCATCCTGTCGGTGCGCCGCGAAAACCGGGGGCCGCAGATCTTCCTGTCGCGCGCCCATCCCGATTTCATGAAGAAGCTGTTCGCGCAGGAAGTGCCCGAGATTTACGACGGCATCATCGAGATCAAGGCCGCCGCGCGCGACCCCGGCAGCCGCGCCAAGATCGGCGTGATCAGCCATGATTCGTCGATCGACCCGGTCGGCGCGTGCGTGGGCATGAAGGGCAGCCGCGTGCAGGCGGTGGTGCAGGAAATGCAGGGCGAGAAGATCGACATCATTCCCTGGTCGCCCGACACCGCCACCTTCGTCGTCAACGCGCTGCAGCCGGCCAGCGTCAGCCGCGTCGTGCTCGACGAGGAGGAAGACCGGATCGAGGTGGTGGTGCCCGATGATCAGCTGAGCCTCGCCATCGGCCGGCGCGGGCAGAATGTGCGCCTGGCCAGCCAGCTGACCGGCAAGGCAATCGACATCCTGACCGAGGCGGATGCGAGCGAGAAGCGCCAGCGCGAGTTCATCGAACGCTCCGAAATGTTCCAAAACGAGCTGGACGTGGACGAAACGCTCGCCCAGCTGCTGGTGGCGGAGGGCTTTGGCAGCCTGGAAGAAGTCGCCTATGTCGAGGCCGACGAAATCGCCACCATCGAGGGGCTGGACGAGGAAATCGCTGCCGAACTGCAGAGCCGCGCGCAGGAAGCGCTCGAACGGCGCGAGGAAGCCGCACGCGAGGAACGCCGTGCGCTGGGCGTGGAGGACGCGCTGGCCGACATCCCCCACCTGACCGAGGCGATGCTGGTGACGCTGGGCAAGGCGGGCATCAAGACGCTCGACGATCTGGCCGATCTGGCCACCGACGAGCTCATTCAGAAGAAGCGCAGCGAACCCCGCCGTCGCGCCGACAGCGACGCCAAGCGCGGCGAGGGCCGCAGCGAAGACAAGGGCGGCATCCTCGCCGATTATGGCCTGAGCGAGGATCAGGGCAACGAGATCATCATGGCGGCCCGCGCCCACTGGTTCGCCGACGAGGAGGACGCGCATGCGGACTCCGAACAATGAGACGCGCGAGGTAACTACCGACGCGGCAGAACCGGCGGATGACCCCATCCGCCGCTGCATCCTGTCGGGCGAGCGGGCGCCGTGCCAGGCGCTGGTGCGGCTGGCGCTGGCGCCGGATGGTCAGGTGCTGCCCGATGTGCGCGCCAAGGCGCCCGGGCGCGGCGCGTGGATCGGCGTACCGCGCGCCGCGCTGGAGACGGCGATTGCCAAGGGGAAATTGAAGGGGGCGCTCGCCCGTGCGTTCAAGACCCAGGCCTTTGCTATCCCTGCCGATCTGCCCGCGCTGATCGCCGAGCAGCTGGAACGCGCGGTGCGCGACCGGCTGGGGCTGGCGGCGAAGGCGGGCATGCTGCTGGCCGGCGGCGATCGGATCGAGCAGGCAGCGCGCGAGGGGCGGCTGAAGCTGCTGCTCCACGCGGCGGATGCGGGCGCAGACGGCACAAGGCGGCTTGCCCAGGCATGGCGCGTGGGGCGCGGGGAAGAGGGCAGCGGGCTGGCCGGCCTTGTCCTGCCGCTGTCGCGCGCCACATTGTCGGTGGCATTGGGCCGCGAAAATGTGGTACATGTCGGCATTACCGACCCTGGGGCTGCCCGGCGCCTGCGCGACGCGCTGGATCGCTGGCAGCACTTTATCGGCCCTGACTTGGCGCTTGCGCCTTGCGAAACCGTCTCGCAGGGCGCATCGCGCTTTGCCGGAGAAACCCCCGACGGGGCAATGGCAGGCAGTAAGCCTGCCGCTGAAGGATTTTGAGCGACTAGATGAGCGACGACAACGACAAGCCGAAACTGGGGATGCGCCAGCCGCTGGGCCTGAAGCGCACGGTCGAGACCGGCAAGGTGAAGCAGAGCTTCAGCCATGGCCGCTCGAACACTGTGGTGGTGGAAGTGAAGCGCCGCCGCGTGCTGGGTCGCCCCGGCGAGGTGGAGGTCGCCCCCGAGCCGGCACCCGCGCCCGCACCCGCCCCGGCCGAAGCCCGCACCCCGGCGCCCGCGCCCGCCGCGCCGCCGCGCCCGGCCGGTGACAGCCTGCTCTCGCGCCAGGAAATGCAGGCCAAGCTGCTGCGCGAAGCCGAAGAAGCACGCATGACCGCGCTGGAGGAAGCGCGCCGCCGCGAGGAGCGCGAGCGTGCCGAGGCCGAGGAAGAGCGCCGCCGCGCCGAGGAAGCGCGCGCCGCCGAAGCCGCGCACGCCGCCGATGCCGCCCCGGAGCCGGTAGAGGAGCCGGTGGCGGCCGCCGCTGCCCCGGCGGACATGGCCGACGCCGCCGATGGCGCAGCACCCATGCTGCTGCAGCCGGACCCCAGCCTGCCCGCGCCGCGCCGCTTCACGCCCGTTCAGCGCCCGCAGCCGGTGCGCAAGCCCGAGCCCGAGCCCAAGGCCGCCGAGCCCGCGCCCGCCGCCGCCG
>NZ_JAIESM010000053.1 GCF_019746015.1 Sphingomonas sp.
GGGAGTAGCGCAGCCTGGTAGCGCATCTGCTTTGGGAGCAGAGGGTCGCAGGTTCGAATCCTGTCTCCCCGACCATTGCCGCCGCGCCGCTTTCCCGCTTATGGCCATGCCGGATCAGGGACATGGTGGTGGACGATATCAGCTATCGCATCATAGTGGATGACGCGGCGCGGGATCAGGCGCCGCTGGCGACCTTGTGCGGCCGGGTGTTCGGCGCCTTCGATCCTGGCTATCTCGACCGGCTGGCGAGCGTGGTTGACCCCGTTCTGGTGCAGGCGCTGCACGGCGACGCGCCGATCGGCTTCAAGCTCGGCTATCGGCGCGGTGCGACGCTGTTCTACAGCTGGCTGGGCGGGGTCGACCCCGACTGGCGCCGGCGCGGCATTGCCGAGCAATTGACCATAATCCAGCACGACCGGCTGATGGCGCTGGGCTATGCCACCGTCGAAACGCGAACGCGCGCTAACAACAACGCGATGATCATCCTCAACCTGCGCTCGGGGTTCGAGGTGCGCGGCTTCGAGATTGATGCGGCCGGCAATCCCGTCGTCACCCAGCGCAAGCGGCTGGCCGGCCCCACCTAGGCGGGGGCACGGTTACAGCTTGGTCGACCATTCCACCAGCCAGTCGGGCGAGGCGGCGACGAGCACGCCTTCGACCTGGCGGTCGATCCCGGTTAGGATGGCCGCGCCGATGACGAGCAGCATAGCACCCAGCACCAGCTTGCCGTTCTTGCCGGTGTTCATCAGCCGGCCGCGCCAGCGCGCGATCAGGCTGCGGCCGGCAAAGCCCAGCACCAGCAGCACGCTGGCAATGCCGGCGCCAAAGGCCGCCATGGTCAGCGCCACCTGCGGCAGCTGCTGCCCCTGTGCCGCCAGCGCCGTGGCCGCGCCCAGCGTGGGGCCGACGCACGGGCTCCACACCAGGCCGAGCAGCGCGCCAATCCCGGCCTGGCCGAGCAAGCCATAACGTTCCAGCGCATCCTGGCGCTGGCTTGCCCAGTTGGCGAGCGGCCCGGCGGCGCTGGCCAGCGCGGTCTGTGCCTGGGGCATCACCAGCAACAGACCCGCCAGCACCAGAATGCCGGCACCGGCCAGCCGCAGTGTGCCCGTATCCAGCCCGATGCTGGCGCCGAACACGGCGACGAGGAAGCCGATCAGCGTGAAGCTGGTCACCAGCCCCGCCGCGAGCGCCAGCGGGCCATAGCGGTGGCGCTGGGCCGCCGCGCTCAGCACGACGGGCACCAGCGGCAGCACGCACGGCGACAGGATGGTCAAGACGCCGGCGCCAAAGCCCAGCGCCGGATTGAGAACGTCGGCGGCCATGTCGATCAGCGCAGCGTCGAGGCGAGCACTGCCTTCACCTTGGCCGGGTCGGTATCATGCGCCAGCCGGCTGGTCTCGCGGCGGCCATGAAAGCCGATCAGCGTCGATTGCTGCGTCGCGCCGAAACGCTGCCAGTCGGCCTTGCCGGTGTCGAAGTCGATCTTCATCACGGTCAGGTCGCGATAGGCCGGGTCCTGCAGCACTTCGTCGATGGTCTTGGTCTGGGCGCGGCACACCGGGCACCAGGGGGCGTGGACGAAGATCAGCACGGGCTTGCCCTGCGCCTGCAACGCGTTGAATTCAGCGGCGTTGTAGCTGCGCACCGTGCCTGCCTGCGCCGGGGCGACAATGGCAATGGGTGCGGCGATGGCGGCGATGGCGGCAAGAAGGTGGGAATGGCGCATGATGGTAAACTCCGCTTGTTGGTTCGCGGCGGATACGGTGGCGCGGGTGCGGCGGTTACAGGCCGCGCACTTTATTGGCCGTGCATCGGCGACGGTGGGCGGGGGATCACCGTCATTGCCGCGCAACAAATTGCGTGTCAGGGGTTGGCATCAAGAATTGGGGAGCGCCAAGGATGCGGATCGATCGTCGGGCAGTGATGGGCGGGCTGGCGGCTGGGGCGGTCGCGCCGCTAGTGCCGGCGCAGGCGGCGGGCAAGCCGCTGAATTTCCTGGTGGTGGGCGATTGGGGGCGTGACGGCGCCGAGCATCAGCGCGATGTGGCCGTGCAGATGGGCAAGACCGCCAGCGCCAGCCGCGCGCGCTTCGTCGCCTCGGTGGGCGACAATTTCTACGATGACGGGGTCGATTCGATCACCGATCCGCAATGGGCCAGCTCGTTCGAGCGCGTCTATACCGACCCGTCGCTGCAGGTGCCGTGGTTTGTGACGCTCGGTAATCATGACTATCGCGGCAATCCGCAGGCGCAGCTCGATTATGCGCGAGTCAGCAAGCGCTGGCGGCTGCCGGCACGCTATTACACGGTGCCGGGCGCCAGCCTGGGGCTGCCCGAGGCGGACTTTTTCTTCATCGACACCTCGCCGATGGTGAACAAATATCGCGACAATGTGAAAAGCCGCATCGCGCAGAATGTCGCGCAGCAGGATGTCCGCCACCAGCTCGCCTGGCTCGATGCCGCGCTCAGCAAGTCGCGCGCGGCCTGGAAGATCGTGATGGGCCATCACACCATCCGCTCCGGCGGCAGCGGCCATGGCGATACGCCGGAAATGGTGGCGATGGTGAAGCCGATATTGGAGCGCCACGGCGTGCAGGCCTATATCGCCGGGCACGACCATGACCTGCAGCACATCGTCGACAATGGCGTCGATTATGTGCTGTGCGGCGCCGGGTCCGAAGTGCGGCCGGTGGCGCAGGTGGCGGGCACGCGGTTTGCGCTCGCCCGCTCGGGCTTTGGCGCGTTCAGCCTGACGCGTGACACACTGGCGCTGGAATTCCGCGATTATCTGGGTGCCAGTGTCTATCAGGCGCAGATCGCGCGCGAGGTGCGGGCCAAGGCGGCCTGAGCGCTTGGGCGTGTTCGTTCATCTACATTGGGGCAATTTAGCGGGCGATTTTCGTACGCTATGCTAGACAAGCACCATGCGAGTGCTTCTGGCTGAAGATGATGAAGTCACCGCCCGGCTGGTGGAGCAGGGGCTGGTCGATCTGGGCCATCAGGTAACGCGGGTCGGCACCGGCGACGATGCGCTGAAATCAGGCGGCACCGAAAGCTATGACGTGGTGGTGCTCGACCGGATGCTGCCGGGCATCGATGGCGTCGAAGTGCTCACCCGCTGGCGCGCCGCTGGCATGTCCACCCCGGTGCTGATGCTGACCGCGCTGGGCGGCATTATGGACCGGGTTTCCGGGCTGGAGGCGGGCGCCGATGATTATCTGGTCAAGCCCTTCGCCTTTCCCGAGCTGACCGCGCGGCTTTCCGCGCTGATGCGCCGCCCGCCGATCAGCGAATCGCTGACACGGCTTGCGGTTGCCGGGATCGAGATGGATCTGATCAAGCGCGAGGTGCGGCGCGAGGGCCGGGAAATCCACCTGCAGCCGCGCGAATTCTCGCTGCTGGAACAGCTGATGCGCCACGCCGGCAAGGTGGTGACGCGCACGATGTTCCTTGAGCTGGTCTGGGGCTTTCACTTCGACCCGCAGACCAACATCGTCGAGAGCCATCTGAGCCGGCTGCGGTCCAAGATCAATGAGGGGTTCGACAGCGATCCGATCCAGACCCTGCGCGGCGTCGGCTATCGCATGAGGTCGGATGACTAGGCTGTTCGCGAGCGCCGCCTATCGAATCGCCTTTGTTTATGCCGCCATCTTTGCACTGACGATTTCGGTGCTGGGGGCGGCGGTCTATCTGGCCGCCGACCGCGAGATCGGCCGCCAGCAGGACGAGAATATCCGCATCGAAACCGCCGAACTGATGGACGAAATCCATCGCAAGAGCCTGAACGAGCTGCTGACCACGATCACGGCGCGGCAGAATATGGGCGGGTTGAACGCGTTTCTCTATGGTATTTACGCGCCCGGCGGCAGCCGCCGCGCCGGCACCTTGCCCGCGCCGTCGCCGCCGCTCGGCTGGCGCTGGATCATGCTGCCGACCGGCCAGACCCGGCTGCTGGTGAGCGACATCGGCAAAGGGTGGCGGCTGGCGGTTGCGGTGGACGGCGATGCCGTGGCCGAAATCCAGCAGATCATCCTGGAGTTGACGCTGGCGGCAATCGGCATCGCGCTGATCGTGGGGATTGCGGGCGCGATCTTCCTGGGGGGCTATCTGCGCGCCCGGCTGGAGACGGTGGGCGAGACCGCGCAGGCGATTGCGAGCGGTGACCTGACGCGGCGCATCCCGGTGTCGTCGCGCGGCGACGAGTTTGACCGGCTGGGGCGCGGCCTGAACGCAATGCTCGACCGCATTGCGCAATTGCTGGAGAATCTGCGCCAGGTGTCGAGCGATGTCGCGCATGATCTGCGCACGCCGCTTGCCCGGCTGCGCGGCGAGGTTGAGCTGGCGCTCGGCACGGGGGAGGGGCCGGCTGACCCCGTGGTGCAGCGCGCCGCGCTTGAACGTGCGCTTCGCCAGAGCGACGATCTGCTGCGGCTGTTCGCCGCCATTCTGCGGATATCGGAAGTTGAGGGCGGCGCGCTGAAGCGCAGCTTCACCAATGTCGATGTCAGCAGCCTAGTCGCCGATCTCTACGACGCCTATGCCCCTGCCGTCACTGACGAGGGGCGCAGCATGGAAAGCCAGGTCGCCGACGACCTGATCGTGGTGGGCGACCGCGAGCTGATCGCCCAGGCACTGATCAACCTGCTCGACAATGCCCAGCGCCACACCCCGCTGGGCACGCATATCGCGCTCAGCGCCACGCGCGGCCGCAACGGCGATGTCGAGCTGGTGGTGGCGGACAATGGCCCGGGCGTGCCCGAGAAGGACCGCGAGCGCGTGGTGCGCCGCTTCGTCCGGCTCGACCCCAGCCGGGGGGAGGGCGGGCATGGGCTGGGGCTGAACCTCGTTTCCGCCATTGCCCATGTCCATGGCGGCAAACTGATCATCGGGGACAATGCACCGGGCCTTGCCGCGACGCTGCGCCTGCCTGCACCGGGTACGCAGATTCACGGATGACACGCAGATTGGGGTCGCTTCGTTAAGGCTTCGCGGCTAGGCTGTGCGCATGGAGGCCACCCAACCACATAGCTATCGCATTGCCATCGATCCCCAGGATATCGACTTCATGGGGCATGTGAACAATGCCAGCTATCTGAAATGGGTGCAGGAAGCGGTGCTGTCGCACTGGCGGCAACTGGCGCCGGCCGATGCGATCACCAAACATCTGTGGGTCGCGCTGAAGCACGAGATCACCTATCGCAAGCCGGCCTTTCTGGCCGATGACGTGGTCGCCACCGTGCTGCTGGAGCATTTCCACGGCACCCGCGCTTTCTATCAGACGGTGATCAAGCGCGGCGAGGAAGTGCTGGCCGAGGTGCGATCGAGCTGGTGCTGCGTCGATGCGGTTACGCTGCGCCCGGCGCGGCTGGCGGCCTCGGTGATCGACGCCTTTTTCGGCCGGTAAACCGCCGCCCCGTTACTGGCTGTTGGCGGGCGCGGTGGTGTTGTCCGGCACCGGGTCGACCATCGAATTTTCACCAGCCCCGATCATGTCGTGCATGGTTTGGTTGCTCGACCGTTCGACGCTGGCTTCCATTGCCGCGGCCTGGTTTTCGATGGCCGCCTCGGCATTGGCGCCCTTGCCGGCATCGCGCGCCCCGCCACATCCGGCAAGCAGCGCCGCCAGCAGCAGCGGGGCAAAGGCGCGCCGCGTCACTCGGCGCCCCGCTTGGCTGGTGGCACCGGGCCGATATCCTCGGGCGCATTGGCGACGATCGTCAGCATTGCCGTCCACGCGGCGATGTTCTGGCGCAGCTGGGCCGGGTCGATCCGCTCCAGCGTGTCCTCGGGCGTGTGGTGATAGTCGAAATAGCGGCTCGCATCCTGATTGAGGTCGATCACCGCTGCCCCCGCGCGCGCAACCGGGCCGACATCCGCCCCGCCACCGGCTGCGCCATCGCCCCGCGTGATGCCGAGCGGGGCAAGCGCATCGGTCAGCCGTGCCGCGATCGGCTTTGCTTCGTCGGGCAGCGTTGCCTGCCAGCGCCAGACGCGGTCGGCGCCGGTATCGCTTTCCGCCACCAGCGCGTGCCGCTCACCGCCATGGCGCTTGAAATAATCGGCGGCGCCGGGGCCGCCCACTTCCTCCGCCCCGAACCACACGACGCGGATGGTGCGGCGCGGCGCCGGGCCGTCGAGCAGGCGCTTGGCCGCCGCCGTAGTGATCGCCAGCCCGGCGCCATCGTCAATCGCACCGGTGCCCAGGTCCCAGCTGTCCAGATGGCCGCCGATCAGCACGATGCCGGCGGCCGGGTCGGTGCCGGGCACCTCTGCAATCACATTGCCCGATTCGCGCATGCCGATCTGGCGCGGCGTCAGCACCAGCTTCAGCGTTACCGCGCCGCGCGCCAGCATCCGCTCCAGATTGGCCGCGTCGGAGACGGAGAGCGCGCCCGCCGGGATGGGGGTCACATCCTTTCCGAAATTGGTCTGCCCGGTATGGGGTCCGCGCCCCTGATCGGTGCCGACCGACTTGATGACGATGGCGATCGCGCCCTTTTTTGCCGCAATGCCGGGGCCGACGAACCGCACCGCGCCGAACTGGCGATAGCCCGACCCGTCCTGCGCCCGCGCCATCGCGTGGGTGACGAAGGCGATCTTGCCGGCCAGGCTGCCCGCCGGCGCCGCGTTCAGCTCTGCCATGCTCCTGAACAGCACGACGGGCGCGGTGATGCCCTCAGCGGGCGTCGCGCCCGATTGGCCCAGCGCCGTTACCCGCAGCTTCTGCGGGAAGGGGGCGATGACTTCGGCCGTTTCCGCGCCGCGTTCCCACACCGCCATCTGATAGGTTTCGATGCGCACATTCTTGAAGCCCAGCGCCGTCAGCCGCGCCTTGGCCCAGTCGCGCGCGCGCGCTTCCGCCGCGCTGCCGGCCGGGCGAGGGCCGACTTCGGTGGTGAGGCCAGACACAATCTCATAGCCCAGCGTGTCGTTCAGCGCGGCGTCGCGTGCCTGGGCCACATCGGGCGCGGTCTGGGCGAGGGCGGGTGCCGCGAGCAAGGGCAGAAGGGCGGCGGCAAGAGCAGAGCGGGTGATCATTCCCCCTGCCTAACCGACCGGCACGAAGATGCAACAATTGCCGCGCTGGCGCTGGCCGTCCGGGCAGGCTAGCACGAGCCCATGGCGTTGAACACGAAAGCTGCGATCGACGCACTGCTGCCCCAGGCAATGGGCAATCCAGCCGCCATGCTGCGCATCGCCGAGATGATGGTGGACGCCGGCCGCAAGGAGGAGGCTGCCGCGCTCGCCGAGCAGGCATTGCCGCTGGCCGATGCGCCCACGGCATGCCGGCTGCATGATCTGATCGCGGCACAGGTGCCGGCGTGGCATTTTCTGCTGGTGCGCGACCGGCCCCGCAATGCGGCCTATCGCGCGGCGATCAAGGCCGCGCTTACCCGGCGCCCGGGCGCGCGCGTGCTGGAAATCGGCACCGGCACCGGCCTGCTCGCGCTCTACGCGGCAGAGGCAGGTGCAGTGGAAGTGGTAACGTGCGAGGCGAACCCGCTGATCGCGCGCGCCGCCGCAGAGGTGATTGCGGCGAATGGCTGGTCGCACAAGGTGCGGGTGATCGCTGAGCATTCGACCAAACTTGATGCCGCGCGCGACATGGGCTGGCGGGCGGATATTCTGGTTTCCGAGATCATCGCCAACGATCTGCTGTCCGAACAGGTGCTGCCCGCGCACGAACATGCGATGGGCGCGCTGGTTGCCGATGATGCGATCGTCATTCCGGTTGCCGGCGTGGCGCGGGTTGCGCTGGTTGAGGACACAAGCAGGGACCGCTCGTCGCTTGGCCATGTCGACGGATTTGACCTGTCCGCCTTCAACCGTTTCGTGCCCTGGCAGCGCCGCCTGCGTGTGGACAGTGACATGCTGATGCAGCGGAGCGACGTGGCCGACTTGTTCTGCTTCGACCTGGCCAGCGCAAACTATGCCGCACCCGGCCGGGCAACAGTGACGCTGACCGCGTCTGGCGGCCGCGCGACCGGGGTGCTGCAATGGCTGCAGCTCGATCTGGGCGGCGGGGTGGTCTATGAGAACCTTCCTGGGCACGCCCCGTCGAACTGGGCGGCAATTCATCACCGCTTCGCTGCGCCCATCAACACCCGGCCGGGCCAGCCGGTTCGCGTGCACGGCATGCACGATCGCAGCCGCATCACCGTCTGGACGGACTGAACCCGTTCTCGTTGCCAAGGGCGGGCGGCGCGGCTATGCGCAGCGCGCTTTCCCTGTTGCCAACGGAGTTCACCGGCGATGGCCGTCCAATACACCTATGTGATGAAGGGCCTGACCAAGACCTTCCCCGGCGCCGCCAAGCCGGTGCTGAACAACATCCACCTGCAGTTCCTGCCCAGCGCGAAGATCGCGATCATCGGCCCCAACGGCTCGGGCAAGTCGACGCTGATGAAGATCATGGGCGGCATCGACAAGGATTTCACCGGCGAGGCGTGGGCGGCGGACGGCATCAAGGTGGGCTATCTGCCGCAGGAGCCGCAGCTGGACCCGACCAAGGACGTGATGGGCAATGTGCGCGACGGCGCCGGCCCGGTCGCCGCGATGGTCGAGCGGTTCAACGCGATTTCGGCCGAAATGGGCGATCCGCAGGAAGACACCGATTTCGACGCGCTGATGGAGGAAATGGGCGAGCTTCAGACCAAGATCGACGCGGTCGATGGCTGGGCGCTCGACAGCCAACTCGAACAGGCGATGGAAGCGCTGCGCTGCCCGCCGGGCGATGCGTCGGTCGAAAATCTGTCCGGCGGTGAAAAGCGCCGCGTCGCTTTGTGCAAGCTGCTGCTCGAAAAGCCCGACATCCTGCTGCTCGACGAACCCACCAACCACCTGGACGCCGAAAGCGTGGCCTGGCTGGAAAATTATCTGAAGGAATATACCGGCAACGTCATTCTGGTGACGCACGACCGTTACTTCCTGGACAATGTCGTCAACTGGGTGCTGGAGCTCGACCGCGGCCGTTACTACACCTATGAATCGAATTATTCGGGCTATCTTGAAAAGAAGGCCAAGCGGCTGGAGCAGGAAGAGCGCGAGGAAGCCGGCCGGCAAAAGGCGATTCAGGACGAACTGGCCTGGATCCGCCAGACGCCCAAGGCCCGCCAGACCAAGTCCAAGGCGCGCATCAAGGCGTTCGATGAACTCGTCGCGGCGCAGGAAAACCGCACCGTCGGCAAGGCGCAGATCCTCATCCAGCTGCCCGAACGGCTGGGCGGCCGCGTGATCGAGGCCAAGGGCCTGACCAAATCCTATGGCGACAAGCTGCTGTTCGAAGATCTGAACTTCACTCTGCCGCCGGGCGGCATCGTGGGCGTGATCGGCCCCAATGGCGCCGGCAAATCGACCTTGTTCAAGCTCATCACCGGCCAGGAACAGCCCGATGCCGGCACCATCGAGATCGGCCAGACGGTGAAGCTGGGCTATGTCGACCAGTCGCGCGACGATCTCGACCCGAACAAGAATGTCTGGGAAGAAATTTCGGACGGGCTCGATGTGTTCCGCTTCGGCAAGCAGGAACTGGGCACGCGCGCCTATGTCGGCGCGTTCAACTTCAAGGGGCAGGACCAGCAGAAAAAGGTCGGCCAGCTATCGGGCGGCGAACGCAACCGCGTCCACATGGCCAAGATGCTGAAAGAGGGCGGCAATGTGCTGCTGCTCGACGAACCGACCAACGATCTTGACGTGGAAACCCTGCGCGCGCTGGAAGAAGCACTGGAAAGCTTCGCCGGCTGCGCGGTGGTGATCAGCCACGACCGCTTCTTCCTCGATCGCTTGGCGACTCATATCCTTGCGTTCGAGGGGAACAGCCACGTGGAGTGGTTCGAGGGGAACTTCGAAAGCTATGAGGAAGACAAAAGGCGCCGCCTAGGCGACGCGGCGGACCGGCCTACGCGACTGGCTTACAAGAAGCTGACGCGGTGAGTGGGTGGGCGGCTGCCGCCCCGCCCCCCTCAATAGGTCACGATCTTCACCCGGTCGCCGGGCTTCACCGTGGCGCCGGGTTCCAGCCCGTTGATGGTCATGAACCGGTCGAGCTGGAAATCGCTGAACGCCATGCGCTGGCTGAGGCTCTGCACCGTGTCGCCGGCGCGGACGGTGACGACGCGCAGATAGCGCGGCTTGACGGCGGCGGCCTGGGCGGCGGTCAGCGGACGCAGCGACTGCACCATGCCGCCAAACGGCCCCAGCCCCTGCCCCGGCGCGGTGATGATCGTGAAGTGAAACGCCCGGTCCGGCGCGGTGGCATAGGCGATGACGGTGATGTCCACCTGGCCCTGGCTGGTATTGGCGCGCACCGTGCGGCTGGCCGTCTGGAAGCCATTGACGGTGCCACGCACCACGTCGCCGGGGGGCAGGCCGCTGTTGCCGTCTCCGGCCAGCTGGCGCAGCACCGTGTCGATATAGGCTGGCAGGCTGCCCGAATAGGCGGCGGTCGAGAATTCCGCCTGTCCGCCCTGGCCGGTGATCGACACCGCCCGCGCGCCATTGGTCATGCGGAAACCCGGCGGCGCGGTGAACGCCAAGCGGAAGCCGGGATGCAGGAAATTCTGCCCGTCGACCACCCCCTGCTCGGGATTGTCGCCATAGATCATGCCGTTGATCGCGTTCAGATAGGCATCGCGGTTGCGGGGAAAGTCGGTGCCGCCGGTCGCCTGCGCCTGGGTGAGGGCGGCGCGCACGCGCTTGTCGGGGTCGGGGTGAGTGCTGGCCCAGGCCGGTACCGATCGCGTCTGCCCGCTCAGCTGCTGGCTAAGGCGGGTCGAGGCCGCCAGATCGGCCAGCATCGAGCTGAGCGCGTCGGTGTCATACCGCGCGCTGTTCAGATAGCGGATGCCCAGATTGTCGGCCTCGGTTTCCTGCCCGCGCGAATAGCCCAGCGTCAGCAGCTGCGAGCCCGTGTTGAGGCCCTGGCCGAGCAATTGCCCAAGGCCGCTATTGTTGGTGGCGGCACCCACCAGCACCTGGCCCAGCATGCCCAATATGGCGTTGCGCTGCGCCACGCGCTGGCGGCTGCGGCTGTGGCGCGCGGCGACATGGCCGACTTCGTGCCCCAGCACCCCGGCCAGTTCCGCCTCGTCGTTCATCAGCGCCAGCAGCCCGCGCGTGACATAGATATAGCCACCAGGGATGGCGAAGGCGTTTTCGATCGGGCTGTCGAGCACGGTGACGGTGAACGCGCCCGGATCGGCCGACAGACCCGATTGGAGTGCAATGCGCCGCCCGATCCGTTCGACATAGGGCACCTGCGGCCCCTGATAGGCGCCGCCATATTCGTTGATGATGTCCTTGTTCGCCGCCGCTCCTTGTTGCCGCTCCTCGGGTGTAATCGGCTGCGCGGCGGCGGCGGCGGTGGGGGCGGGTGCGCCCTGCTGGGCGATAGCGGGCACAGGCGCGCCGGCGGCGATCGCGACGAACAGGCAAAGCGGGGCGAGGGACGTGCGCATAAAGGCCTCTTTGCGTCTCAACTGGCGACGTCAAGCGTCGGAATTTCAGGGCGATATGGTGTGGCAAAGCGGGCGTTCAGCGCAAGCCCCTATCGCCCGCGCCGGACCCTGTAGACAATTGCCTGCACTCGGCGCTGTATAGTAAGGATAATACAGGTGGGGTGGGGAGAGAGCCGCATGATCCTGTCGTTGTTCGCGGGGGCGCTGATCACCGCCATTGCCGGGGCAACACCGGCTCCAGCCGCAGCAGAGCTGGCAGCGAACGCGGCCAAGCCCGGCACGCTGACCGACCTGACGCCGGCGTTCATCGCCTTTGCCGACGAGACCGCCGCCATGCCCGATGCGGCGCGCGTGACCGCGTTCCATGACCGCTTCGATCCGCTGCTGCCGGGCTATTATAATGACAAGGGTGCGTCCCAGGCCCGGTTCGACACGATGATTGCCTTTGGCCTGAAAAGCTTTCCCGCCATCCGCGCGAAATTCTCGACAACGGCCACCAGCTTTGCTGCGGCCTTTGCGCGCGGGCAGCAGCATTTCCGTGCCACCTTTCCCGATTACCGGCTGACCGTGCCGGTCTATCTCGTCCATTCGATGAGCCAGCAGGATGGCGGCACGCGGACGATCGCGGGGCGGACGGTGCTGATGTTCGGGGCCGACATGATCGCCACCCTGCACGACGAAACGACGATCGGCGCGTTCCTCGATCATGAGCTTTTCCACGTCTATCACCAGCGCGCCTTTGGCGATTGCCCGCAAATCTGGTGCTCGCTGTGGCAGGAGGGGCTGGCGACCTATGCCGCCAGCCGGCTGAATCCGGGCGTGAGCGACCGCGCGTTGCTGCTCACCGTTCCGCGCCCGATCCGCCCCGCAGTGGAGCCGCGCCTGGCGGAAGCGATGTGCGCGGTGCGCGCAAAATTCTACTCAACCGCGCCCGGTGATTATGCGCCGCTGTTCAGCTTTGGCGGCAACGGACCGTTTCCGCCGCGCTATGGCTATTATGTCGGCTATGTGCTGGCTCAGAAGCTGGGCGAGAAAATCCCGTTGCAAAGGCTCGCCAAATTGCGGCCGGCAGCGGTGAAGCCGCTGCTGCTGGCGGCGATCGACGGTTACGGGCCGTGCGCTGCGCCGGCCGCTAAACCGTAAAGCGCTTGGTGAAGCCCTTGGGCTGCTGGCCGGTGGCGGGCAGCACCTCGACATGCGTGACCTGCGCCTGCAGCGGCCCCTCGCGTGCCGCCTCGATCAGCGCGTCGGGCGCATCGCCTTCGCCGGCGACCAGCAGCTCGACCCGCCCGTCGCTCAGGTTGCGCACCCAGCCCGCCACGCGCAGATCGCGCGCGCACCGGACGATGAAATCGCGGTAGCCAACCTTCTGAACCTTCCCGCTCACCAATATGCGCCGCATGCCGCCTTCAACGCGCCGGCGTAACGCGCGTTCCGTGGACACTTTCGTTGACACTGCCGATGTGGCAGCAAAGCGGGAAATGAGGGGAGACACTATGGCGCGCGGTTGGGGATGGAGTCTGGCACTGGCGGCAGCACTGACGGCGCTGCCGAGCGCGGCACAGGATAAAAAGCCAGACGCCAAGGAAGCGGCCGAGCCTGCGACACCTGCGCCCGTCGTGTCCACCACGCGCGCCAGCGGCACCTTTGGCGGCCAGGCGGTGTCCTATCGCGCGGTGGCCGGCGAGACCCATCTGAAGGACAAGGACGGCAAGCCGACGGCGGCGATCTTCTCGATCGCCTATCTGAAGGAAGGGGTGACCGACCCGACCAGCCGGCCGGTGACGTTCCTGTTCAACGGCGGCCCCGGCTCCGGCTCGCTGTGGCTGCACATGGGCGCGTTCGGGCCGAAGCGGGTGGCGATCCCGTCCGACGCGCGCGACGATGGCGCGCCGCCCTATCGGATCGTCGACAATCCGGCGAGCCTGCTCGACGCGACCGACGTCGTCTTCATCGACCCCGTCGGCACCGGCTTCAGCCGCGCGCTGGGCAAGACCGATCCGAAGGATTTTTACGGCGTCGCCAAGGATGCGCGCGCGATTGCCGCGTTCATCCGCACCTGGCTGCGCGACAATGGCCGCTGGAACAGCCCCAAATTCCTGGGCGGCGAAAGCTATGGCACCACCCGGTCGGCAGCGGTCGTGAACGAGCTGGAAGGGCGCTACAACGATGTCGCGCTGAACGGCGTCATCCTGATCTCCACCATTCTAGACTTCGGGTTGCAGGCGGAAGTGCCGGGCAACGAGATGGCCTATGTCGTCAACCTGCCGTCGATGGCGGCGGCGGCGCATTTCCATGGCAAGGTTGCCGACGCCCCCGATATCGCCACCTGGGTGGAGCAGGCGCGGCAATTCGCGTCGGGCGCCTATCTGAGCGCGCTGGTCAAGGGTAACAGGCTGCAGGGCGAAGAGCGCGCCGCGATCCGCCGCCAGCTGGCGCGCTTTACGGGCCTATCCGAAACCTATCTGGAAAATGCCGATCTGCGCGTGCTGCCGGGGCGCTTTTACAAGGAATTGCTGCGCGACCGGGGGCTGACCATCGGCCGGCTCGACGCGCGCTACACCGGCCGCGATTATGACCGCGCGGGTGAGACGCCCGACAACGACCCCAGCTTCTATGGCATCGACGCAAGCTATACCGCCGCGATCAACAGCTATCTGCGCGACACGCTGAAATTCTCGCCCGACCGTGAATATGTGACCATCGGCGGCGTCAGCGGCTGGGAGTGGAAGCTGGATGGCGGTGACCGCGGCGACGAATTCTATTTCAACGTGGCGCCCTATCTGGGGCGGGCGCTGCGCGAGAATTCGGGGCTGCGCGTGTTCGTGGGGCAGGGCTATTATGATTTCGCCACGCCCTTTTTCGGCGCCGAATATTCGCTCAGCCGAACCGGCATTCCGGCCGACCGGCTGCAGTTCCATTATTATGGCGCCGGCCACATGATGTATGTGCGCGAGGCGGATCTGGGCCAGCTGGCCGCCGATATCCGTGCGTTCATCAAGAGCCGCTAGAGTCCGTCCTGATTTGATTGAACCCCCGTTCGTGTCGAGCCCTTAGGCTGGCTGGCAAGCCAGCCGCTCAGGACAGGCTTCGGCCTGATGGGCCGAAGTCGAGACACATGGTCTGGCGCTACGCCCGCCATTACGTCCCTCGACTGCGCTCGGGACGAACGGATTGAGGTTGAATTGTACAAACTCTAGTCGGGGTAGCGGATCGACAGCACTTCATAGTCGCGCTCGCCGGCGGGCAGCGTGACCCGGCGGACATCGCCCACGCCCGCGCCGCGCAGGGCGCGGGCAATGGGCGCGCTCCAGCCGATCCGGCCCTTTGCCGCGTCGGTCTCGTCATCGCCCACCAGCGTCAGCGTGCGCTCATTGTCGTCCTCATCGACGATGGTGACGCTGGCGCCAAACCAGATGCGCGCCTTGTCGGGCGCCTGGGCCGGGTCCACTACCTTCGCCGCCTTCATCCGCCGGGCGAGCCAGCCCAGCCGCCGGTCAATCTCGCGCAGGCGTTTGCGGCCATAGATATAGTCGCCATTTTCGGACCGGTCGCCATTGCCGGCGGCCCAGGCGATGACATCGACCAGCCGGGGCCGCTCCTCCCCCAGCAGCTGGTCATATTCGCGGCGCAGCGCGGCAAAGCCTTCGGGCGTGATGTAGTTGGGCCGATCCATCGCGCGGTGATAGCGCGGCGCGCGGAAAAAAGTCAGTCCGGCCGACGGCCCAGATACCAGCTCAGCCGCGCCTTGCCCTGCGAGCGGGCGCGCTGCGGATTGATCAGGTCATAGACCACGGCATTTTCCAGCACGCGCTGCACATAGTTGCGCGTTTCGGAAAACGGGATCGCCTCGATCCAGTCGATCATGTCGATCTGGCCGGTGCGGGGGTCGCCATTGGCGGCGAGCCATTTGTTCACATTGCCGCCGCCGGCATTATAGGCGGCGACGGCGAGCGGATAGCTGCCATATTGGTTGAACAGCAGGTCGAAATAGGCCGAGCCGAGCTGGATGTTATAGTCGGTATCGGTGGTCAGCGCGTCGCCGCTATAGGCCAGCCCCAGTCTGCCGGAAATCTGGCGCGCGGTGGCGGGCATCAGCTGCATCAGCCCGCGCGCACCGGCGCGGCTGACGGCGGCACGGTCAAACTGGCTTTCCTGCCGGGCAATGGCGTGGATCATCGTCCACCGGTCGGCCTGCCCCTCCGGCACGCGCACGCTGGGATAGCCGGTTGCGGCATAGTCAGCCAGGCCGTTCTGCAGCGCGCTGCGCCCCACCATCACGCCCAGATCGGGCCGGCTGAGCGTGCGCGACAATTCGGTCGCCAGCACATGATCGGCATCGCTCTTCGCGTCGAGCGCGATCTGGCGGACAAAGGCGGTCTGGTCCTGATACGCGCCGACTGTGCCGAGATAACGCGCCACCGCCACTGTTTCGCGGGCGTAGAAGGCGTCGCGCGTGGCCGGATCGACCGGGCGCGCCGCAGCATCCGGCGGGGGTGCCATGGCGCGGCCCAGCTTTTCGGTCGCCAACTGGCCATAGAATTGCCCGCCAAAGCGCGCGGCCTGGTCGAAATAGCTGCCGGCCTGGTCGGCGCGCCCGGCGGCCAGCGCGGCGCGGCCCGCCCAGTAGAGGCCCTTGGCGCGGCTCTGCGGAGAGACGGTTGCGCGCGCATAACGCTCGAACAGGCCCATCGCGTCGCCCGGGCGGCCCAGCGTCTGCAGCGCGGTGCGGCCGGCCAGCCAGACGAGATTGGTGTATTCGTCGCGCTCGCCATAGGGGCGCTGTGACACGTCGGTGCCGGGCGCATAGGCATCATCGACCTGCCGCGCGATGTCGAACGCCGTCTGATATTGCGCATCGGCCGCCGCTGCCCGGGCATTGGCATAGAGCAGTTCAAACCAGCTTTCGGCGTCGGCCGGGCGGGTGGTGAAGGCGTGCGACTGGGCCAGCAGGCTGCGCGCCTCCACCCAGCGGGTGTTGTTCTTCAGCCAGGCGGCGCGATCGGCGAGAAAGCCGGGATCGCCGGCAAAGCGCGCCGCCGCGGCCGTCGCCAGATCGCCCGCGCCGGGGGCATTGGTGCGTAGCGCCAGACGGATCTCGAACCCCTCGCGCCGCTCGGCCGAGACCAGCGGCAACTGGCGCTGGGCCGAGCTGGTCGCGCCCGCCCACAGCAGCGCCTCCATCCGGGCGTCATGGTCAGCCGGGGAGAGCGCGCCGGCAAAGCTTGCGAGCAACGCTGCTTCGTCGCTGGGGGGCAGGGTACCCTGGCGCCAGGCGGCGCGCGCGGCGGCGTTCGCGTCGCCAGTCACGCCGGTGGCCAGCAGCGCCTGCGCATAACGCAGCTGGCCGGTGCCGGTCAGCGGCGGAAAGCGGCGGAAGAAAGAGACGGCCGCGCCCGGTGACCAGCTGCTGGTGTCGAGCGCGCGTTCGGCGGCGCGGCGCCGCCCGGCCTCGCCCGGCCAGCCGGGGTGCGCGAGCAGGAAGCGGGCATAGGTATCGAAAGAATAGCTGTCCGACTGTTGCAGCTGTTTCCATTCGGCGATCGCGGCCGACATCGCGTTGATCTTCGCGGGATCGGCCGGCATCGCCTTCATCTGCTGGCGGACATCGCCCAGCTGGTCCTGCGCGGCGCCGGTCGTCAGCACCGCGCCCAGCGCGCCGGTAATCAACAGAACCGCTTTGTACAAACTGGCGATCATGTGGACAGGATAAGCGATTCCGCTCTATCTGTCGCGCTGCATTATCACTCTGTCGCCACCATCTGGCGCAAATTTCTGTCTCCATGAGGGAAGCCAGCATGTTTTCCGGATCGATCCCCGCCCTGGTGACGCCGTTCGACGCCGATGGCCGCTTCGTGGAGGCCGCCTATCGTGATCTGATCGAGTGGCAGATCGCGGAGGGATCGTCGGCGCTGGTGCCCTGCGGCACGACCGGCGAGGCAGCGACACTGGCCGCAGATGAGCATTTCGCCATCGTGCGCGTGTGCGTGGAGCAGGCGGCGGGCCGCGTGCCGGTGATCGCGGGGGCGGGATCGAACGACACCCGGGTGGCGATCACCAATATTCAGGCGGCAAAGGCGGCTGGCGCGGACGCCGCGCTGATGGTGCCGCCTTATTATAACCGCCCGTCGCAGGAAGGCATTTTCCAGCATTTCCGCGCCGTTGCCGAAAGCTGTGACCTGCCGGTGATGCTCTATAACGTGCCCGGCCGCACGGTGACCGATATCGCGGTGGAGACGATGGCGCGGCTCGTGGCGGCCTACCCGCAGAGCTTCGTCGCGCTGAAGGATGCAACCGGCGCGCTGCAGCGGGTGACGCAGCAGCGGCTGGCCTGTGGCGCGGGTTTCATCCAGCTGTCCGGCAATGACGAAACCGCGCTCGCCTTCAATGCGACGGGCGGGGTGGGGTGCATCTCGGTCAGCGCCAATGTCGCGCCGCGGCTGTGCGCCGATTTTCAGGCGGCGTGCGCGGCGGGCGATTATGTGGGCGCGCGCGCGCTGCACGACCGGCTGTTCCCGCTGCATCTGGCGATGTTCACCGATGCGTCTCCCGGCCCGGTGAAATATGCGCTGAGCAAGGTTCGCCCTGATTTCCCCACCGGCCTGCGCCTGCCGATGACCTGGCCAGGTGCGGCGAGCCAGGCGGCGGTGGATGCGGCACTGGCGGTGGCGCTGGCGGGCGCTGGCTGACGCTTTTCTTTGTGGCGCCCAGCGCCTACATGCCGCACCCTTATGTCGCGCCCCAAGCCTGCCACCTTCGACAAGAAGAAGATCGTCGCCGAGAACCGGCGCGCGCGCTTCGATTATGCGATCGAGACGGTGTATGAGGCGGGCATCGCGCTGACCGGCACCGAGGTGAAGTCGCTGCGCTTCGGTGAAGGCTCGATCAGCGAAAGCTATGCCGAGGTCAGCGACGGGCAGGTGTGGCTGGTCAATTCGAACATCCCCGAATTCAGCCATGGCAACCGCTTCAACCACGAGCCCAAGCGCGCGCGCAAGCTGCTGCTGCACGAGCGCGAGATCAACAAGCTGCACGGTGCCGTCGCGCGCGAGGGGATGACGCTGGTGCCGCTTGCCATTTATTTCAACGGGCGCGGGCGGGCCAAGGTGGAGCTGGCGCTCGCCAAGGGGCGCAAGGCGCACGACAAGCGCGAGCATATCAAGGAGCGCGAGTGGAAGCGTGACGCCGCCCGCATCCTGCGCGAGCGAGGCTGACGCGCAATCCGGGTTTGACGGCGCGTGTCGTTTGGATAGAACACGCTCACTCCGTCAGCCTTTAAGGATGTTCCATGCGCAACTCGATTTTTGTTTCCGCATTGCTGGCCGGCGCCGCGCTGGCCGGGGTGGCCATCGCCAAGGACGCTGCCCGTCCCGCCGCCCCCGCTGCCGGCAAGCCGGAGATCGGCAGCTTCGGCTTTGACGAGGCCGGCATGGACCGCACCGTCGCCGCCGGCGACAATTTCGCGCAGTTCGCCGGCGGCACCTGGGCGAAGACCACCGAAATCCCGCTCGACCGGTCGAGCTTCGGCATGTTCCATGTGCTGCAGGAGCGTTCGCTGGCGCAGACTCGCACCATCCTTGACGAAGCGACCAAGCAGCGCGGCAGCAAGATCGGCGATTTCTATGCCAGCTATCTCGACCAGGCCGCGATCGATGCCAAGGGCGCGACGCCGCTTGCCCCGTGGTTTGCGCAGATCAAGGGCGCGGGCGACCGCGACGCGCTGGCCGTCGTGCTGGCCGGGTTGCAGCGCCAGGGCGTGAACGGCCTGATCGGCGTCTATGTCGGCCAGGATGACAAGCAGCCCGACCGCTACATCACCAACATCACCCAGAGCGGCCTGGGCCTGCCCGACCGCGATTATTATCTGAAGGACGATGCCAAGCTCGCCAAGGTGCGCGAGGCCTATCTCGCCAATTCGGCGCAGATGCTCAACCTGATCGGCGAGGGCGCCAATGCCCAGGCGCGGGTGCAGGCGGTGTTCGAGTTCGAGAAGAAGCTGGCCGCCGTCCACTGGACACGGATCGAATCGCGCGATTCGGACAAGACCTATAACAAATGGACCGCTGCCGACTTCGCCGCCAAGGCGCCCGGCATGCCGTGGGAAAAGCTGCGCGCGGCGCTGGGCGTGGCCGGCGAGCAGGAATTCATCGTTGCCCAGCCCAGCGCGATTACCGGTGAAGCCAAGGTGTTCAGCGAAACCCCGGTCGAGGTGCTGCGCGACTATGCCATGCTGCGGTCGGTGCGCAGCTTTGCCGCCTATCTCGCCAAGCCGATCGATGACGCGAATTTCGACTTTTACGGCAAGGTGCTGACCGGCCAGCCGCAGCAGCGCGACCGCTGGAAGCGCGCGGTGAACGTGGTTTCCGCGGCAATGGGCGAGGAAATCGGCAAGGTTTATGTCGCGCGCTATTTCCCGCCGGCCACGAAGAAGGCGGCCGATGCGCTGGTGCAGAATGTCATCGCCGCGATGGGCGAACGCATCCGCAACCTGAGCTGGATGACGCCCGAGACCAAGCAGAAGGCGCTGGCCAAGCTCGCGTCGTTCACGCCCAAGATCGGCTATCCCAGCCAGTGGCGCGATTATTCGACGCTCAGCATCGTGCGCGGCGATCTGGTCGGCAATGTCGCCAGGGCCAATGCGTTCGAATATGACCGGGGCCTCGCCAAGCTGGGCAAGCCGATCGACCGCGGCGAATGGTTCATGACGCCGATGACGATCAACGCCTATGCCAATCCGGTGCTGAACGAGATCGTCTTCCCCGCCGCGATCCTGCAGCCGCCCTTCTTTGATGCCAAGGCGGACCCGGCCGTGAATTATGGCGGCATCGGTGCGGTGATCGGGCACGAGATCAGCCACCATTTCGACGACCAGGGCCGCAAATATGACCAGACCGGCAAGCTGACCGACTGGTGGACCGCAGCGGACGTCGCCGCGTTCGACAAGCTGACCGGGCAATTGGTGAAGCAATATGATGCTTATGAGCCGCTGCCCGGCCAGCATGTGCAGGGCGCGCTGACGCTGGGCGAGAATATTGCCGACCTTGCCGGGCTTTCGGTGGCGCTGGATGCCTATCACCGCTCGCTGGGTGGCAAGCCGGCGCCGGTGATCGGCGGCTATACTGGCGACCAGCGCTTCTACCTGGGCTGGGCGCAGGTGTGGCGCAGCAAATATCGCGAAGCGGCACTGCGCCAGCAGCTGCTGACCGACCCGCATTCGCCTGGCGAGCAGCGCACCGCCGTCGTCCGCAATCTGGACGCATGGTACGGTGCGTTCGGCGCGCAGCCGGGGCAGAAGCTGTATCTGGCCGATGGGGACCGGGTGCGCATCTGGTAACTGCGCCGCCGAAAATAAATCCAAAAACAAAATGATATGGGGGGATTTCGATGCGTGATGTGAAGACTTTGCTGGCCGCCGGCGTGGCGCTTGCGGGAATTGCCGGGAGCATCGCGCTGGCGGCGCCGGCCAAGCGCGCCGGCCCGGCGGCAAAGGCGAGCATCGGCCGCTTCGGCTTTGACGAAAGCGGCATGGACCGCGCCGCGAAGCCCGGCGACAATTTTGGCGATTTCGCCAATGGCGGCTGGACCAAGCGCACCGAAATCCCCGCCGACAAGCCCAGCTTCGGCGCGTTCGACACGCTGCAGGACCTGTCGCAGAAGCGCACGCGCGGCCTGCTGGAGGCGGCCGCCAAACAGCCGGGGTCGAAGATCGGCGCGGCCTATGCCGCCTATCTCGATGTCGCGCGCATCAATGCCGCCGGGCTTGCCCCCATTCAGCCGTGGCTGGCCAAGATCAAGGGGCTGACCGCCAAGGCCGATTATGTCGCGCTGGCGGCGGCGGCCGATCGCAACGGCGTGGGCGTGCCCTTTGCGGTGGGTGTCTCCACCGACGCGAAGGACCCGAACAACTATGTCGTGGCAATGCGGCAGGCCGGGCTCGGCATGCCCAACCGCGATTATTATTTGAGCAACGACACCAAGCTCACCGCGCTGCGCGGCGCGTATGAGGCGCATATCGCGCGCATGTTCACGCTGGCGGGCGAGGACAATGCCGCCGCCCGCGCCAAGGCCGTGGTCGCCTTCGAAACCCAGATCGCGCAGGCGCACTGGGACAATGTGCAGAGCCGCGACGCCGACAAGACCTATAACAAGATGACTGTCGCTGAATTGCAGGCGATGGCGCCGGGTTTTGACTTTGCCGCCTATCTGAACGGGGTCGGCCTCAATCCGCAGAATCTGGTGGTGGGCCAGCCAAGCGCGGTGGCGGGCATCGCCAGGCTGATCGACGCGGCGCCACTGGAGGTGCTCAAGGACCAGCTGCTGATCCGCTCGCTCGACGAGTTCGCCGCCGTCCTGCCGAGCGCGTTCGATCAGGAGAATTTCGCCTTTTTCGGTACCGCGCTGCGCGGCACGCCGCAACAGGCCGAACGCTGGAAGCGCGCGGTCAACTGGACCTCGGGCGCGATTACCGACGAAGTCTCCAAAATCTATGTCGCGCGCTATTTCCCGCCGGCGACCAAGGCAGCGGTCGACCAGCTGGTGAAGAATATTCTGGCGGCGATGGACCGGCGCATCGACCGGCTCGACTGGATGACGCCCGAAACCAAGGCGAAGACGCACGCCAAGCTTGCCGCCTTCACCCCGCGCATCGGCTATCCCAGCAAGTGGCGCGATTATTCGGCGCTGGTCATCAAGCCGGGCGACGCGTTCGGCAATGCGCTGCGCGCCAACCAATGGGCGCATGAGTATAACATCGCCAAGCTCGGCAAGCCCGTTTATCGCTGGGAATGGGGGCTGGCCCCGATGACGGTGAATGCACAGGCCAACCCGACCCTCGTTGCCATCACCTTCCCGGCCGCCATCCTGCAGCCGCCCTTTTTCGACCCCAAGGCCGATCCGGCCGTGAATTACGGCGCGATCGGCGCGGTGATCGGCCACGAGATCAGCCACCATTTCGACGATCAGGGATCGAAGTTCGACGCGCAGGGGCGGCTGGCGACCTGGTGGACGCCGCAGGACGTGGCCGCCTTCAAGGCGCGCACCGCCAGGCTGGTCGCGCAATATGATGCCTACGAGCCGCTGCCCGGCTTTCATGTGAAGGGCGCGCTGACGCTGGGCGAGAACACCGCCGATCTGGCCGGGCTGGCGGCCGCCTATGACGCCTATCACCTGTCGCTCAAAGGGCGGCCGGCGCCGGTGATCGACGGCTTTACCGGCGACCAGCGCTTCTATCTGGCCTTTGCGCAGGTATGGCGGCGGCGGCACCGCGAGGGCGATCTGCGCAACCGGCTGCTCACCGATCCGCACGCGCCGGCCGAACAGCGCATCTGGACGCTGCGCAACATCGACGCCTGGTATGCGGCATTCGGCGCAAAGCCCGGCGAGACGCTGTATCTGGCGCCGCAGGACCGGGTGCGCATCTGGTAAGCTGAACCGCCCGTTGCCGGCTTGACGCGCCGCGCCGCCGCGCCATGACTAGCTTTATGGCCAGTCGCTCACCCCCCATCGCCGCTGCCGACCGCAGCGGTGCGGCGTTCATCGCGCTTGTCGCCTGCGCGGTGGCGGGGGGGCTGGTGCTGTGGGCGGTCGCCGATCTGCGGCTGGCGGCGGGCTTTCTGGCGGCGGGCGTGCTGGCGGTGGCCGCGGTGATGCTGGTGCGCCGGATGGCGCCTGCCGCCAGCGCGCCCGAGGCGGATGTAGACTGGTCGATCGCCCGGGCGCTGGCTGATGCGGCGGTGGAAGCGGTGGCAATCACCGACCATGGCGGCAAGCTGGTCTGCGCCAACCGCGCCTATGAGGAGGCGTTTGCCGGGCTGCCGACCCCGCCCAACCTGCCCTGCGCGGTGGGCGGTGTGGAGGCGCTGGCCGCCGCCGGCCGCGCGGCGTGGCGCGATGGTGCGGCGCAGGTGCCGGCGCTGTCGCTGGCCGAAGGCAGCGTGGACGTAACCGTTACCCGCGCGGGCGCAGCGCAGAATCTGCTGATCTGGCGATTCGGGAGGCCGGGGGCGCTGGGTGCCGGCCAGCCGCTGGAGGCGGCGCTGGCCGATACGCTCGGCAACCGGCTGACCACGGCCGGCATCATGGCGGCGATCGTGGCGCCCGATGGCCGGGTGCTGAGCGCCAATCGCGGCTTGCGGTTGCGCGCCGGCGGGCATGAGGAAGCGGTGCTTGCCGGCCGCGACTTTGCCGCACTGTTCCATACCGGCGCGGACGGTGCACTCCGCTTCGCGCGCGAAGGCGTGGGCGGCACGCCGCTGCGGCTGGTGCCGGTGCCGCATCTGGAGGGTGACGGCGCGCCGCTGCTGGTCGCGCTGCTCGACGAGGCGGCACCCGCGCCGGCGCTCAACCCCGGCGGGGCAGAGGCTGCGCGCGCGCTGGTCGCGCTGATGCCGTTCGGCGTTGCGCTGATCGACCGCGAAGGGCGGCTGCTGCACTTCAACGAGGCGTTCGGCCGCGTTGCCGGTGCCGATCCGGCCGCGCCCCCGCTTTACCCCGGCGATCTGGTGGTGCGCGAGGACAAGACCGCGATTGCCGACGCGGTGCGCCGCTTCACGGGCGGTGCGGCGCAGGCGGCCGAGATTGCCGTGCGCCTCTCCGCCCGCCCCGACGAGCCGGTCGCGCTCAGCATCACCGGCGCGCGCGGGCTGGGCGAGGCGGCGGTGCTGATCGCGGTGAAGGACAGCGGCGAGGAAAGCCGGCTGAAGCGCGAGGTAGCGCAGGCCACCAAGATGCAGGCGGTGGGCCAGCTCGCCGGGGGCGTGGCGCATGATTTCAACAACATCCTGACCGCCATTCTGGGCCATTGCGACCTGATGCTGATGCGCCACGCGCCCGGTGACAGTGATTATGACGATATCCAGCAGATCCGCGCCAATTCGAACCGCGCCGCCAGCCTGACCCGCCAGCTGCTCGCTTTCTCCCGCCAGCAGACGCTGCGCCCGCAGGTGCTGCAGCTGCCCGACGTGATTTCCGAAGTGTCCAACCTGCTCAAGCGCCTGCTGGGCGAGACGGTGATGCTGGAGGTGAAGCACGGCCGCAATCTGGGCCCGGTGCGCGCCGATCCGGGGCAGCTGGAGCAGGTGGTGATGAACCTGGCCGTCAACGCGCGCGACGCGATGGTGGCGAAGAGCCCGCGCGGCGGCGGCACACTGACCATCCAGACGCTGTCGGTAACTGCCGCCGATGTGCGGCGGATGGAGTCCGAAATCCTGCCGGTTGCCGATTATACGGCGCTGCGCGTCAGCGACACCGGCACCGGCATTCCGCCCGATATACTGCCCAAGATTTTCGAGCCGTTCTTCACCACCAAGGAAGTGGGCAAGGGAACGGGGCTGGGGCTCTCCACCGTCTATGGCATCGTCAAACAGTCGGGCGGCTATATCTTTGCCGATTCAAAGCCGGGGCAGGGGGCAGAGTTCACCATCTATCTGCCCGTCCACCGCGCCGGCGCGCCGGGCCGCGCGGCGCCTAAGCCGAAACGCGCCGAGCCCGCACCCAGCTGGGGCAGCGGCACCATCTTGCTGGTGGAGGATGAGGACATGGTCCGCGCCGTTGCCGAGCGTGCGCTGTCGCGCCAGGGCTATGGCGTGCGCACCGCCGAACATGGTGAGGCGGCGCTCGAACTGCTGGCGCAGATGGAGCGGCCGGACCTGTTGATTACCGATGTGGTGATGCCGACCATGGACGGGCCCACCATGGTGCGGCAGGTGCGCAACCGTTATCCCGACCTGCCGATTTTGTTCATGTCGGGCTATGCTGAGGAACAATTGCGCAAGTCGATCGATCTGGACAATGTGTCCTTCCTTCCCAAACCCTTTTCGGTGCAGCAATTGACCGAGGCGGCGCAGGCCGCGCTCGCGGCACAAGTGACGACGAAATGACCGGGCCGCGCCGCATTCTGGTGGTGGAGGATGAGCCGCTGATCGTGCTGCTGCTGGGCGACGTGCTCGACAGCATCGGCAAGACCATGGTCGGCCCGGCCGACAGCGTGGCCGAGGGGCTGGCGCTGGTCGCGGCGGGCGGCATTGATGCGGCGATCCTCGACCTGCGGCTGCGCGGCGGCGAAACGAGCATTGCCGTAGCGCAGGCGCTGGAGGAGGCGGGCATCCCCTTCGTCTTCGCCAGTGGCGGCGGCATCGAAAATGTCGCGCCCGACTATGCCGAATACCCGATGCTGGGCAAACCCTTCACCATCGACGCGGTTGCCGAGGCGCTCGACGCACTCGTCTGAGCAAACTCAAGTTCCCATCTTGTTCTCACGGAACAAATGCGATACGAAGCGAGTCGTTGAAGTGCGGCAAGCTTCGGTATAGCGATCGAGGGAGACGGCCATGACGGCAAAGCTGAAGGTGATCGAGAACGAGATGGCAACGACCGACAAGATGGCCGGCGACCGGCAGAAAGCGCTGGAGGCAGCACTCGCGCAGATCGATCGCGCGTTCGGTAAGGGCTCCGCGATGCGGCTGGGCGACAAGGCGACGATGCAGGTCGAGACGATCTCGACCGGCTCGCTCGGCCTCGACATCGCGCTGGGCGTGGGCGGCCTGCCGCGCGGCCGCGTGATCGAGATTTACGGCCCCGAAAGCTCGGGCAAGACCACGCTCGCGCTGCATGTGATCGCCGAAGCCCAGCGCAGCGGCGGCACGGCGGCCTTTGTCGATGCCGAACATGCGCTCGACCCGGTTTATGCCAAGAAGCTCGGGGTCGATATCGACCAGCTGATCGTGTCGCAGCCCGACACCGGCGAGCAGGCGCTCGAAATCACCGACACGCTGGTGCGCTCAAACGCGATCGACGTGCTGGTGGTCGACTCGGTCGCCGCGCTGGTACCGCGCGCGGAAATCGAGGGCGAAATGGGCGACAGCCATGTCGGCCTTCAGGCCCGGCTGATGTCGCAATCCCTGCGCAAGCTGACCGGGTCGATCAGCCGCTCGCGCTGCATGGTGATCTTCATCAACCAGCTGCGCCAGAAGATCGGCGTGATGTATGGCAACCCGGAAACCACGACGGGCGGCAATGCGCTGAAATTCTATGCCAGCGTCCGCCTCGACATCCGGCGCACCGGCCAGATCAAGGACCGCGACGACATTATCGGCAACACCACCCGCGTGAAAGTGGTGAAGAACAAGGTGTCGCCGCCGTTCAAGCAGGTCGAGTTCGACATCATGTATGGCCAGGGCATTTCCAAGATCGGCGAGATTCTCGATCTGGGCGTGAAGGCCGGGCTGGTCGAGAAATCCGGCGCGTGGTTCTCCTATGACAGCATTCGCATCGGCCAGGGCCGCGAGAATGCGAAAACCTATCTGCTCGAAAATCCCGAGCTGGCGGCAAAGCTCGAAAAGGCGATCCGCGCGAGCATGGACCGGGTCGCCGAGGAAATGATGGTCGGCCCCGATGCCGAGGATGAGGACGCCGACGCCGCGCTGTGAGGCGGCTCGGCGTCGCTGGGGTGACCCATGCTGTTCCGGTGAAAGCATGTCGGGCGGCCGGTGCCGCTCGACATCGCCCGGCCAAGCGATAGGATGGCGGCTGAACGGCCCATTAGCAGCAGCGAGACATCATGGTCATTGTCCATCATCTTGAAAATTCCCGGTCCCAGCGCGTGCTATGGATGCTGGAGGAACTGGCGCTGCCCTATGAAATCCGCCGCTATGAGCGGAACAAGGCCACGATGTTGGCACCGCCGGAGCTGCGCAAGGTTCATCCGCTCGGCAAGTCGCCGGTGATCGAGGATGAGGGCTGCGTCGTCGCGGAGACCGGCGCGATCGTCGAGTATCTGGTGGACAAGGCCGATGGCCGGCTCGGCCCGCCCGCGCACCGGGCTGCGGTGCTGCGCTATCGCTATTTCCTGCATTATGCCGAAGGGTCGGTGATGCCGCCGCTGCTGGTGAAGCTGGTGCTCAGCCGCGTGCCGCTGTTCGGCAAGTCCGCGCAGAAGCGTATCCAGCCGATGATCGACACGCATCTCGATTTCATCGAGGCGGAACTTGCCAGCCGGCCCTGGTTTGCCGGCGACGAGATGACAGCCGCCGACATCATGATGAGCTTCCCGCTGGAGGCCGCGCACAGCCGCGCGGGGCTCGATAATGGCGCGCGCCCGGCGACGCTGGCATGGCTCGCGCGCATCCATGCTCGCCCCGCCTATCGCACCGCGCTCGAAAAGGGCGGGCCCTATGCCTATGCCTGAGGAGGCGCCGCACGGCTGACGCATGTCGCGTCGGCCTCGCGGTCAGCTGCGGCAATCTTGACCTCGGCGCCGAGTGCCGCAGCAATCACGATGCCCACGCACTTACACCAGCGCGAAGCCGACCGCGCCGTTGATGACGCCGCGCACCGCCGCCAGGATCGCATTGATCGCGCGTTCCACCGCCAGCATCGTCAGGCTGGTCATTGCGACGATCACGCTGATCGCGGCGTCGCACTGCATTTTGAACAGCAGCTTCTTCTCGGCCTTGCTCCAGGGGCTGTCAGGGTCGGCCAGCGCCTCGATCTGGACGGCGATCTTCTTCAGCTCGGGAATCGCGAACCCCTGAATCTGACCCCAGATGTCGCTGGCGGCGGTGCGGCCGGCGTCCACCATCTGGCCGACGAGCCCGTCGAGATCGATGCCCATTGCCCTTCTCCTATCGCGCGCGTTTGGCGATCTCGACGGTGATTGCCGCGCGCAACTGGGCGCCAACGCCGCCGGTCAGAAACTGGTCACGCGCTTCCGGCGGCAGCCCGCGCGCCCCGCGCAGCTCGTGGATCTTGCGCATCGTCTGAAAGCCGGTGCCGATCAGCCGCATCAGCACCACCTGGCAATCGTCGCGCGGCAGGCTGCCGATCGCGCCGCGCACTTCGGCCGGGATCTGCGCATTGTCCAGTGCGCGGGTGATGATCGCGGGCGACGGGCAGTCCTTCAGCACCCGGTGCGCCTCGGCGCGCACCACCAGCGCGGCAACGCGGGCATCGGCGCTATCGTAAAAACTGCGATTCGCGTCATAGCTTCCAACCGGCGTGCCCGCGCTTTCGATCATCCGCTCGACGAAGGCGCTGGTGTCGCCATAGAGCGTGGTCAGCCCGGCATCGATCTGCTCGTCATAAGCGGGCACCAGGCGGATGGAAGCACAACTCGCCAGCAATGCGGCTGCGAGCAGCAACATCGTCGCGCGGCAGAGAGACAGAAGCCAGGCCATCGCATCGCCTCCTGCCCGGTATCATGCGCTTGCCGGCCGCCGGCGTCCACCGGCATGCCGCGCCGTTCGTCGCATCGCGGCTTTAGGCTGGCCTTGGTGCTTCCTCGCCCGGCGTTTCCAGCGTGCCCTCCCATTTGGCGATGATCGCGGTGGCAACCGCATTGCCCACCACGTTCGTTGCAGAGCGCCCCATATCGAGGAAATGGTCAACCGCCAGGATCAGCAGCAGCCCGGCCTCGGGAATCTTGAACAGCGGCAGTGTGGCCGCCACCACCACAAGGCTGGCGCGCGGCACGCCGGCAATGCCCTTCGACGTCACCATCAGCACCAGCAGCATGGTGATCTGGGCGCTGAGCGACAGATGGATGCCATAGGCCTGCGCCACGAACAGCGAGGCAAAGGTCATGTACATCATCGACCCGTCGAGATTGAACGAATAGCCGAGTGGCAGCATGAAGCTGGCGATCTTGGGCGGCACGCCGAACTTCTCCAGCGCTTCCAGCGTGCGCGGATAGGCGGCCTCCGACGATGCGGTCGAAAAGGCCAGGATCAGCGGATCGCGCACCACCCGCACCAGCGGCACGATGCGGCTGCCCAGAAACACAAAGCCGATGCCGGCCAGCAGCGCCCACAGGATGATCAGCGCCAGATAGAAGCTGAGCATGAAATAGCCCAGGTCGCCAATCACTTCCGGCCCGCGTTCGGCCAGGCTGTTGGCAACGGCGGCAAACACCGCGACGGGCGCGAACAGCATCACATAATTGGTGATCCGCAGCATCACCGCCGCCAGCGCTTCGGCCGCATCGACCAGCGGCTGCGCCTGCTTGCCGATGGCGGTGATGGCGACGCCGGCAAAGATCGAAAAGACGACGATCTGGATGATCTCGTTCTTCGCCATCGCGTCGATGATCGAGGAGGGCACGACGTGGGTGATGAAGTCCTTCAGGTTGAAGGCCGCCTTGTCGATGCCGCTCGCCTCGGCTGCCGCCGGCAAAGCGAGGCCCAGCCCGACGCCGGGCTGCAGCACATGCACCAGCACCATGCCAAGCGTCAGCGACAGCAGGCTGGCGCACACGAACCAGCCCAGCGCGCGCAGGCCGATGCGCCCCAGCGCGCTGGTATCGCCCATATGGGCGATGCCGACGACGAGAGTGGAGAGCACCAGCGGCGCGATGATCATCTTGATCAGCCGCAGGAACAGCGTGGTGATGATCGGAAAAACCTGTGCCACCCCTTTCAGCGTTTCCGCGGTCGCCGGATCGGCCGCTAGGATCGCCGCATGCAGTGCCCAGCCGGTCACCAGGCCAAGCCCCAGACCGATCATGATGTAGAAAGTCAGCTTGCGGCCCATCGCGCCTTGTTTTCCTTTGTTTGCCGGCGGCCAGTCCAAGGGGATTGCCGCGCCCGGGTCAAGCACCCTATCGCTTGGCGCGCGACAGCAGCTACGAAAGGGGCAGAAATGAAGATGCACCGCCGCGCCGTGATTGCCGGGGCGCTCACGCTTCCGCTGTGGCATGCGGTGGTGCGCGCCGCCGAGCCGGATCTGGCGACGCTGGCGCCGATGACGGGTGACGTGGTGCCGATCACCCCGGCCGAGCGCGCGGGCCGGATCGCACGCGCGCAGGCGCTGATGCGCGCGGCCGGCATCGGCGCGGTGCTGATCGAACCCGGGGCGAGCCTGATCTACTTCACCGGCGTCGAATGGAGCCGTAGCGAGCGGATCACCGCCGCCGTGCTGCCGGTGGAGGGCGAGCCGCTGGTGGTGACGCCATTCTTTGAAGAACCCTCCGTCCGTCAGACGCTGGCGGTGCCCGCTGAGGTGCGGGTGTGGCAGGAGGATGAAAGCCCGCTGAAGCTGATCGCCGACTGGCTGAAGGAGCGCCGGCTGAAGGGCAAGCTGGCGATCGAGGAAACCGCGCGCTTCTTTGCGGCGGATGGCGTCGCGCGGCTGGTGCCCGATATGCCGGTGGTCTCCGCCAATCCGGTGGTGCGCGGCTGCCGGATGATCAAGAGCGCGGCCGAGATCGCGCTGATGCAGAAGGCCGCCGACATCACCATGGCGGCCTATCGCTGGACGCATCCGCGCATCGAGCCGGGCATGACGCCGGCGCAGATCGGCGCGCTGATGAATGCCGCGACCGCGAAACTGGGCGGCCGCCCGGGCTTTGCGCTGGTGCTGATCGGCGAGGCAGCCGCCTATCCGCATGGCAGCCGCGCGCCGCAGCGGGTAGCGCCGGGCGAGATCGTGCTGATGGACTGTGGCTGCACCGTGGAGGGCTATCAGTCCGACATTTCGCGCACCTTCGTCTTCGGTGCCGCGAGCGCCGAGCAGCGCCGCGTGTGGAACCAGGTGCGCGACGGCCAGCACATCGCGATGCGCGCGGCCCAACCCGGCGCGGCGGCGGGCAGCGTGGATGATGCGGTGCGCCGCGCCTATCAGGATTGGGGCTATGGCCCTGGCTATCGCCTGCCGGGCCTCTCGCACCGCACCGGCCATGGCATCGGGCTGGACGGGCATGAACCGGTCAATCTGGTCCATGGCGAGGCAACGCCGCTTGCCCCCGGCATGTGTTTTTCGAACGAACCCGGGCTTTACCTGCCGGGCAAGTTCGGCGTGCGGCTGGAAGATTGCTTCTACATGACGGCGGCTGGCCCCCGCTGGTTCAGCACGCCGCCCGCGACGCTCGACAGCCCGATCGGCTGAGTCGCGGCCGGTATAATTACCGCCATCCCGATTAAGCGCTTGGCACGAAACGATACATTATTGTTGAACGGCAATAGAGGCGGGGCATAACGGTCAGCACTGTGGATGAAGCTAACGCAAAGCGGTCGACGCCGGCATCGAGGCAGCCGCAGGCCGTGGCCCGCGCGCAGTCGTTGCTGGTCGATCTGACCCAGAGCCACCAATGGATGCGCGAGGCGATCGAAATGGTCGAGCTGGCGCTAAGTGAATCGAGCCCTGCGCTCGATCTTACCATACGCAATCGCTGGCAGTTGAGCCGGATCGAGCGCAAACGCCGCGCGATCGTTGACGCAGTGATCGAGGCGCTGCCGCCTGACCCGGCGGGAGCGGTCGACGCGCTTGCCCAGCAGCGCCGCGATACCGAGGCCTATCTGCGTGACTATGTCTGGAAATGGTCGCCCGAAGCGATGCAGGCTGACTGGGCGGGATATCGCGCCGCCTTTGCTGACAAGCGCGCGCGGCTGGCGGCAATGACCGACCAGGAGCAGCAAGTGCTGGTGCCGCTACTGATGGAACAGGGAGCGCAGTGAGCGCTTTTGCTTGAGCGCGGCGGCGACGCGCCCTAGATCAGCGCGCATGACCTCGACCAACGACATTCGCCGCTCGTTCCTGGGCTATTTCGAAAGCCAGGGCCATGCCCGCGTCGCCTCCGCCCCGCTGGTGCCGCACAACGACCCGACGCTGATGTTCGTCAACGCCGGCATGGTGCCGTTCAAGAACGTGTTCACCGGCCTGGAAACGCGGCCCTATGTGACGGCGGCCAGCGCGCAGAAATGCGTGCGCGCGGGCGGCAAACACAACGACCTGGACAATGTGGGTTATACCGCGCGGCACCACACTTTCTTTGAAATGCTGGGCAATTTTTCGTTCGGCGATTATTTCAAGGAACGCGCGATCAGCCTGGCGTGGAACCTCGTCACCCGCGAATGGGGCATCGACCCCAACCGGCTGACGGTAACGGTCTATCACACCGACGACGAAGCCTTCGACCTGTGGCGCCGGATTGCCGGCCTGCCCGAGGCGCGTATCATCCGCATCCCGACCAGCGACAATTTCTGGTCGATGGGCGATACCGGCCCATGCGGGCCGTGCTCGGAAATCTTCTATGACCATGGCGACCATATTCCCGGCGGCCCGCCCGGCAGCCCGGATGAGGATGGCGACCGTTTCGTTGAAATCTGGAACCTGGTGTTCATGCAGTTTGAGCAGGCGGCCGGGGGCGTACGCACCCCGCTGCCCAGCCCCTCGATCGATACCGGCATGGGGATCGAGCGCGTGGCCGCCGTGCTGCAGGGCGTGCACGACAATTATGATACCGACACGTTCAAGGCGCTGATCGCCGCCTCCACCGCGCTCACTGCGACGCCCGCCGATGGTGCGGCGCGCGCCAGCCACCGGGTGATTGCCGACCATCTGCGCTCCACCTCTATGCTGGTGGCGGATGGCGTGCTGCCGGCGAATGAAGGGCGCGGCTATGTGCTGCGGCGGATCATGCGGCGGGCAATGCGCCACGCCCATCTGCTGGGCGCGAAGGACCCGCTGATGCACCGGCTGGTGCCGGCGCTGGTCGCCGAAATGGGCGCTGCCTATCCCGAACTGGTGCGCGCGCAGCCGCTGATCGAGGCGACGCTGGAGCAGGAGGAAACCCGCTTCCGCCAGACGCTGGACAAGGGGCTGAAGCTGCTCGACGAGGCGACCGCGACGCTGGCGGCCGGCGGCACGCTGCCCGGGGCGACCGCGTTCAAGCTCTACGACACCTATGGCTTTCCCTATGACCTGACCGAGGATGCGCTGCGCGCGCAGGGTTTTGCCGTGGACCGCGCCGGGTTCGACGCCGCGATGGCCGAGCAGAAGCGCGCCGCGCGGGCCGCATGGAAAGGGTCGGGCGAAAAGGCGTCGGACGATGTGTGGTTCGACATTGCCGAGGAGTTCGGCGGCACCGAATTCACCGGCTATACCGCCGATGCGGGCGAGGGGCAGGTGGTTGCCCTCGTCAAGGGCGGTGCGCGCGTCGATGCGGCAGCGGCCGGCGATACGGTGGCGATCCTAACCAACCAGACGCCCTTTTATGCCGAAAGCGGCGGCCAGATGGGCGATGCCGGCCGGATCGGCGGCGATGCGGGCCTTGCCGCGCGGGTTGACGATACCGCCAAGGCACTCGGCCGGTTGCACGTCCATCATGCTGTGGTCGAGGCGGGCGGCGTGAAGCTGGGTGACACGGTGCATCTGGCGATCGACACCGCGCGCCGCGCGCAGGTGCGGGCCAACCATTCGGCGACGCACCTGCTGCATGCCGCCCTGCGGACCCGGCTGGGCACCCATGTGACGCAGAAAGGGAGCCTCGTCGCGCCCGACCGGCTGCGCTTCGACTTTTCGCATCCCAAGCCGGTGGCGCCCGAGGAAATCGCGCTCATTGAGGCAGACGTCAATCGCCAGATCCGGGGCAATGCGGCGGTTTCCACCCGGCTGATGACGCCCGACGACGCGATTGCCGCCGGCGCGATGGCGCTGTTCGGCGAGAAATATGGCGATGAGGTGCGCGTGCTGAGCATGGGGCATGAGGATGACCATGCCTATTCGGTGGAACTGTGCGGCGGCACGCATGTGGGCGCGCTGGGCGATATCGCGCTGTTCAAGATCATTGCCGAGGGCGCGGTTTCGAGCGGCATCCGGCGGATCGAGGCGCTGACCGGAGAGGCGGCGCGGCTGTGGCTTGCCGATCGCGACGAGCGGCTGCGCGAGGCGGCCGGCGTACTGCGCGCAGCACCCGATGAGGTGCCCGCCCGCGTTGCCGCGCTGGTGGAGGAGCGCCGCCGGCTGGAGCGCGAGCTGGCCGAGGCGAAAAAGGCGCTGGCGCTGGGCGGCGGCGCGGGCGCGGCGCCCGCCGGGCCGGATCAGGTGGCGGGCATCGCCTTTCTGGGCCAGGTGGTCGACGGGCTGGACCCCAAGGGCCTGCGCGGTGCGGTGGATGAGATGAAGGCGCGGCTGGGATCGGGCATCGCCATGATCGTGGCGGTCAATGACGGCCGCGCCTCGGTCGCGGTCGGCGTGACCGACGATCTGACGGCCGCGCACAACGCGGTGACCCTGCTCAAGGCAGCGGTCGCAGCGCTCGGCGGCCAGGGCGGCGGTGGCCGGCCCGACATGGCGCAGGGCGGCGGGCCGGACGGGGCAAAGGGCGCCGAAGCGATTGCCGCCGTCAAGGCAGTGCTCGCCGGCGAGACGGTCGGGGCCTGACGGCCCCGGCCCGCCAAGGTCAAGCCGCCATCGATCCCCGGGCGAGTTCGCACATCGACCAGATTTCGCTGAGCGCCGTCACCAACCGGTCGATATCGGCGTCGGAATGGACGGGCGAGGGGGTGATGCGCAGCCGCTCCGTCCCCACCGGCACCGTGGGGTAGTTGATCGGCTGCACATAGATGCCGTGATGGTCGAGCAGCCAGTCGCTGATCATCTTGCACTTCTTGGCATCGCCAACCATCACCGGGATGATGTGGCTGGGGTTCTCCAGCGTCGGAATGCCGATCGCGTGCAGCCGCCGCCGCACCGTTGCCACGCGCTCCTGATGGCGGGCGCGTTCCATCTGGCTGGTCTTCAGATGGCGGATGCTGGCGGTGGCGCCGGCCGCGAGCGCGGGCGGCAGCGCGGTGGTGAAGATGAACCCGCTGGCAAAGCTGCGCACGAAATCGACGAGCGCCGCCGACCCGGTAATGTAACCGCCCATCACGCCGAACGCCTTGCCCAGCGTGCCCTCGATCACGTCGATCCGGTCCATCAGGCCGCGCGCCTCGGCCACGCCGCCGCCGCGCGGGCCGTAGAGGCCGACCGCGTGCACCTCGTCGATGTATGACAGCGCGCCGTGCTTCTCGCACACCTCGATGATTTCCTCGATCGGGGCGATGTCGCCGTCCATCGAGTAAACGCTTTCGAACGCGACCAGTTTGGCCCGGCCCGGCGCGATCGCCGCCAGCCGCCGGTCCAGATCCTCTGGGTCGTTATGGGCGAAGCGCTGGCATTCGGCGCGGCTGTGGCGAATGCCCTCGATCATCGAGGCATGGTTCAGCGCGTCGGACAGCACCACGCAATCGGGCAGCCTGGCCGCGAGCGTGGAGAGCGCCGCCCAGTTGGAGACATAGCCGCTGGTGAACAGCAGCGCCGCTTCCTTCTGGTGCAGGTCGGCAAGCTCGCGCTCCAGCTCGACATGCGCGTGGCAGGTGCCGGAGATGTTGCGCGTGCCGCCGGCCCCGGCGCCGCACTGGTCGATCACGTCGTGCATCGCAGTCGTCACCACCGGGTGCTGGCCCATGCCGAGATAGTCGTTGGAGCACCACACGGTGACTTCGCCGACCCCGTCGCCCCGATAATGCGCAGCCTGGGGAAAGGCGCCCGCCTTGCGTTCCAGCTCGGCAAAGATGCGATAGCGGCCATCGGCCTTCAGTGCATCCAGCTGGTCGGCAAAATATGCATCGTAGTTCATCGAGCTCACCTTTCGCTCTTCGGGGCGGTCTTCGCCGCGGGGGATGGGGCAGGAATCGCCTGAGGTGTTACGCGGCGCGGATCGCCCGCCCACAGCCACAGCGCGGCATCGCGAAGCGGCAGGACGAGCAACAGATGTTCGACCACGCCGAGGAAGGCGAGGCCGGCGAGCATCATCGCAGCGGCAGCGGTGCCGGGGGTCGCCGCGGTCGCCGCGGCATTCCACGCCAGCCAGGTGACCGCGCCGCCGCCCAGGATCGACAGCGGGAACAGCCAGTTGCACCGCGCCTTGCGGAAATAGCTTTTCAGATAGTCGAGATGGGGCGGAAACACCTCGTCCGACAGGCTCGGCACGCCCAGGAACAGGTTCAGCTTGGCCGAGAGCCGCAGCACGAACAGCAGCGCAAAGGCGAGCGGCCCGGCCTGATTGGCCGCACCCCAGCACAAGGCGAACAGCGCCAGCGCGGTCGCGGCCAGCGCGATTTCATGGTGGATCACCGTCTCGCTCGCCGCGCGGAACCGCGTCCAGCCGGAAAGCCCGGGCGGGCAGGGGGTGCGGCGCGGGCCGGCGACAAAGCCCATCAGGAACCCCATTTCATGCCAGCCCCACAGCGCGATCGCGCCGGCAAAGCTGGCATAGGCCGCCGCCGTGCTGCCGTCGCCGCGCAGCGCGACGATCGCCACCAGCGCCGCCAGCGCGACCAGCCCGGCCAGGCGGAAACTGGTCGCAAAGGTCGCGCGCGGCCGACTGTCGAGCCACACGATTGCCGCCGTGCCGAAGAACCAGCAGGCCAGCGCGAACAGCAGCGGCGGGACCGCGATGCTCACCATGCGGGTTGCAGACGAACGGTTGCGGGAAGCGCATTGCTTTCGGACGGCACGAACATCAGCCGCAGGAAGCTGACCCCGGCCGCCACTGCCAGCGCGTTCTTCTTCGCCCAGCCGATCACGCCGCCCTGCGCCTTGGCCGCGTCCATCGCCTCGCAAATGCGCCGCAGCCGCTCCATCCCGCGCCGGAAGGCGGGGTTGTCGATATCCAGCGTCAGCGGGAAGACCTGCCGGCTAATCTGCGAGCAGGTGTTGAACACGCGATAGTCATAATCGGTCGGTGCCATGCCGAGTGCGGCGTGGAAGGACGGCCGGTTGTGGTCGCGCACATACATGGTCGCATAGACCGAGAGCAGGAAGAACTTGATCCACAGCCGGTTATGGCCCTTCAGCAGCTCGGGCTGGTTGCGCATCAGCAGCGCGAACGCCTCGCCATGGCGGAACTCGTCATTGCACCATTCCTCGAACCATTCGAAGATCGGGTGGAAGCGCAGCTCCGGGTGGCGCGCCAGATGGCGATAGATGGTGATGTAGCGCGAATACCCTATCTTTTCAGACAGATAGACCGCGTAGAAGATGAATTTCGGCTGGAAATAAGTGTATTTCTTGGTCTTGGTGAGGAAGGCTAGGTTCACGCCGATCCCGGCATCTTTCAGCGTGTCGTTGATGAAGCCGGCATGGCGGCTTTCGTCGCGGCTCATCAGCCTGAACAGCTGCTTGATGTCCGGGTTCTTCACCCGCTTGGCGATTTCGGCATAGAGGATGCAGCCGGAAAATTCGGCCGTCATCGAACTCACCAGAAAGTCGACAAACTCGGCGCGCAGATTGTCGGGCAGGCTTTCAATGACGCCGTCGAACTTCTCGGTGCGGCGGAAGTGGCGCTTGTTCGGGTCGGCTTCCATTTCGGCGATCAGCGCGTCCCATTCGCGGCGCACGCTCGACACGTCGATCCGGTCCAGCGCGTCGAAATCGGTGGTGTAGAAGCGCGGCGTCAGCATCGTGTCCTGCTGCGCAACCTTCAGCGCGTCTTCGCCGGTTTCGATAACGGGTGCCGTGGTGCTCATGCAATCCTCCCGGGCGTAAAGCTGACTTCGTACAATTCACTCATTTCGAAATGGGCGGTGAACTTGGTCCACAGCCGCTCGATCAGGCCGGCGCGTTCGACCACGGCCATCCGCTCGATGACCGCGCGCTGGCCGAAGCGGACGGTGATCGGCTCACCCTGCACGCAGACCCGGTCGCCGGCAGTAATCGGCACATTGCCGGCCAGCTCGACATGGGCGTGGCATGCAGTGTCGCTATTGTCGATCTCGATCCGGCACGGCGTTTCGAACCGGGTGCGGCGCAGCAAGGTCATTTGTTCTCCTGCCTGTTCAGCAAGTTGATGAAGGCATCGCGGTTGGTGACGCCAAAGGCGCCCAGCTCCACCGTGCGGCCGGTGGCGCTGTCGGTCAGCGTCAGCTGCCCGTCCTGCCACAGCGACAGCGTGAAGGGCTGGTCGCCGCCCAGGCCGCGCAGCCGCCGGTCGCGGGCAAAGCCGCGCAGTACGCCGCGGATGAAGCCGCTATTCGTGCCGGGGGCGATCGTCTGCGCAATCGCACCGGTGCTGCGGTCGGCAATCACCACCGCGCCATCGGCGCGATCAACGAAGGTCAGGCTGCGCTGGCTGACGAGCCCGGCATGATCGGCTTCGCGCACGGCCGCCGGTTGGGCGGCGGGCGGCAGGCCGATCAGCCGGGCGATGCTGGTCGCCGTCAGCGCGGTAATGACCAGCGCCGCCGAGATGATCAGCGCGCCCCGGGGCAGCTGTTCGGCGTGGCTGTGGCTCATGCCGCCACCGCCTGTCCGCCGACCAGCACCGGCCCCGCCGTCGCGCCGGCGGGCACCACGCCGCCGCCCTGCGCCGCCTGGATCGTCCGCGCGATAAGGGCGCCGGCCCGCTCAACCTCGGGCAGTGCGCGCAGCATCGGCTGCGGCGTCGCATAGTGCCACGCACGGGCATGCGGCCAGAGCGCGGCATAGCCCAGCCGCTGGCGCCCGGTGAGCTTCACGATCAGGTCACCAGTGCCCCGCGCGCGGCGGCGCAGATCGACCGAGCCAATCGCGCCGAGCGGCAGGTTGATGCACTTGGGCAGCGCCATGCCGATGCGCAGCACAATCCGCTTGTTGGTCAGCGTGTAATAGGTCGTGCGCGCGCAGACCCAGGCCAGCAGATACAGGATCCCGACCCCTGCCACTCCCGCGGTCGCCGTCATCAGCGCGCCCTGCGCGGTGCCGGCAATCGCCGCCCACAGCGTCAGCACCGCGAAGTAGACGGCGACGGCGCCGGTGTGGAACGCGGTGCGCGCCAGCACCTGCCAGTCGGGGCGCCCCTGCCACAGGATGCGCTCCCCTGGCGGCAGCAGCCCCGGCAGGCCGGGGATCGGCTCATTCTCATACTCAGTGATCATATCAGCGGCTCCGCCCGTTCCGGTGTCGCGTAGAGGAAGCCGCCGCCATAATAGGCCTGGACGCGTTCTTCCTCGTACAGCGTGATGACGCCGCTGCCCTCGATCGCGGGGACATTGGCGAATTGGGCCGCCGTGACCGCGGTCACCGTCACCTGGCTGCGCGACCGACTGATGCTGGCCATGAACATCGGCGTCAGCACGCGGCGACCGCCATCAATCTCCACCTCCAGATAGCGGATCAGCCGGTCGGCCTTGTCGATCCACAGGTCGGTCACCACGCCGGCCTTGCGGCCGTCTGCGGCGACCACGGCATAGCCGCGCGGGTCGGCATCGCGCCGCTCGACGGTGAAGTCGCCGGCGGTGCTGATCGGCACGATGCGCGGATGGCCTTCCCAGTCGACGTCAGGCCGCTTGGCACGCTGAGCATAGGCAGCCGGGCCGATGCCATCGACCAGCGGATCCCCGGTCGGCACCAGGCCAGAGCCCGGCGATGCATCCCAGCGCCGCGCGGCGATGGCCACCGGTTCGCGGTCCTTGGTCGGTGTGGTCACGGTGCCATGGCCGAAGGGCAGCTTGAAGCTCTTGGGCGGCGCCATCAGGAACGCCGAGCCATAGCTTTCGGGCGCGCCAGACACATTGTCTTCCAGCGGATAGCCTTCGCGCCGGTCCTCGCGGCGCAGATAGATGATCAACCCAAGGAAGAAGAGGAAAAAGGCGTCGAGCACCAACAGTGCGACGTCGATGTGTTGGGTGAGCTGCAAGTTCATAACCCTATCCTTCTCGGTAGTCTCGTCAGACCAGTCCTCGGCCGAAATCTGTAACGGGGCGCTCGGGCAAAACATCGGGGCGCCGCGCCAGCGGACCGATGGCGACCAGGGTCGCGAACAACAGGGCAATTTCGATGTGCCAGACAAAGCTGTAGCCGCTGGCCGGATCGACCAGGCCGGCACCCAGCGCGCCCGACATGGCAAGCGCGCCAAAGCCGTCGCGCAAAGCGCCCGACACCAGAATGGCAACGCCCGCCGCCGAGGCCTGCACCGCGCCCCAGGCGCCGAGCGCGAGGCCGGATTTGCCGGGCTCGGCCTGATCCATCATGGCAATGAGCGTGCACACCGCGAACAGCCCGCCGCCCAGGCCGATGCCAAAGGCGCCCAGGCACAGCATGCTGACGGAGACGAGCGGCGCCGACAGCACCACCACTGCAAAGGCGGCGACCCCGATCAGTGCGCCCATCCCGGCCAGCCGGTTGGGGTCCATCTGCCGGCCCAGTGCGCGCGCGGCATAGGCAAAGCCGGCGATCATCCCGGCCGACCACAGCGCCGACAGCGCCGTCGTCTGCCCCACATTCAGCCCCAGCACATGACCGGCATAGGGCTCCAGCAGGATGTCCTGCATCGAAAAGCCGGCCGCGCCCAGCGCCAGCGAGATCAGCAGCCGGCGGGTGCGGCGCACCTTCACGAAATCGCGCCACTGGCTGGAAAAGTCGACCGTATCGACGCGGCTGGTGCCACCGACCACGCGGGCTTCCTGCTTCCACAGCGCGATGACGTTGAGCACCATCGTGGCAAGTGCAGTGCCCTGGATCACCTCGACCAGCCGGGTCGGGTTGAACGCGCCCAGCAGCCGCCCGAAGAGGAGCGACGAAAAGAACATGCCGATCAGCAGCATGACATAGAGCAGCGCCACCACGCGCGGGCGCTTTGCCTCCGGCGCCAGATCGGTGGCAAGCGCGAGGCCGGCCGTCTGCGCGGTCGCCATTCCCGCCCCCACCAGCAGGAAGGCGAGACAGGCACCGGCAACGCCGATCCAGGCACCGCCCAGCGCGCCGTGACCGGTCATCAGCAGCAGCGCGAACGGCATGATCGACAGGCCGCTGAACTGCATCACCGTGCCGAACCAGATATAGGGCACCCGGCGCCAGCCCAGCACCGACACGTGATTGTCGGACTTGTAGCCAATCAGCGCCCGCGCCGGCGCGAACAGCAGCGGCAGCGCCACCATTGCCCCCACCAGGCTGGCCGAGACGCCGATCTCCACGATCATCACCCGGTTGAGGGTGAAGTTGATCAGCACGAACGCCATTCCCACTGACACCTGGAACAGCCCCAGCCGCAACAGCCGCCCCAAGGGCAGATCGGTGCTCGCCGCATCCGCAAAGGGAAGGAAGCGCGTGCCGAGCCTTGCCCAGAGGGGAAGGGCGGTGCCTTTCACGGCAGCACCTCCACCGCCTGACTGATGTAGAAACCCTTCGAGATCCGAGCGCGCCGGCCGACATGGCCACCGGGCAGGCTGTCGCCCAGCATCCGTTCGAGCTTTGCCGGGCTGACCGGCGCAATCGCCGGTGCCCGGTCGGCGCGCGGGAACAGGCCACCGATCGCGTGCATCGCGGAAAGTGCCGGCGTGCGCGGCGCGATGGTGAAGGCAATCGACCGCTCCGTCCGCGCCGCGAGCAGCTCGACCACGCGCACAATGTCGCGCGCGGGATAATGAATGAGCGAGTCCATCGCGACGACATGGTCGAACCGGCCCAGCTCGTGGCTCAGCATGTCACCCACGCGCCAGTCGATGGCCAGCCCTTCGGGTGCCCGGCGGCGGGCGATGTCGACCAGGCTGCCGGCCACGTCCACCGCCACCACGTCGGCGCCACGTTCGGCCGCTGCCACCGCCAGCGCGCCCGTGCCGCAACCGGCATCCAGCAACCGCATGCCGTGCATGTCCTGCGGCAGCCAGGAGAGCAGCGTGTCGCGCATCGCGTCGCGCCCGGCGCGCACGGTGGCCCGGATGCCCGAAACCGGCGCGTCGGAGGTCAGCGTCTCCCACGTCTTCGCCGCCGTCTTGTCGAAATAGGTTTCGAGCCGGCCGCGATGCTGGGAGTAGGTGGTGCTCACCATCACTCGAACCCCAGAAATTCGAAGATGTCGCGATCCTTCATCGGGTTCGCTTGGCACGGCTCGACGCCGGCCCAGAGCAGGGCGGCCAGCCGCTTATACTCGTTGCGTGCCGCCTCGATCTCGGGCGTGTCCTCCATTTCGAAGATGGTGCATTTCTTCAGCCGGCTACGGCGGATCGCGTCCAGATCGGGCAGATGGGCAAGCCGCGAAATGCCGGTCGCGTCGCAGAATCGGTCGATCTCGTTGGTGCCGGCGGAGCGATTGGCGATGCAGCCGGCCAGCCGTACTTCGTAATTCTTCGCCTTCGCCCCGATCGCCGCCATGATGCGGTTCATCGCGAAGATGCTGTCAAAGTCGTTCGCAGTGACGACCACCGCGCGTTCGGCATGCTGCAGTGGGGCCGCAAAGCCGCCGCACACCACATCGCCCAGCACGTCGAACAGGACGACGTCGGTATCCTCCAGCAGATGGTGCTGCTTCAGGAGCTTGACCGTCTGCCCCACCACATAGCCGCCACAGCCGGTGCCCGCCGGCGGGCCGCCCGCCTCCACGCACATCACACCGTTAAACCCTTCGAACATATAGTCCTCGGGGCGGAGTTCCTCATGGTGGAACTCGACCTGTTCGAGCACGTCGATCACCGTCGGCATCAGCTTCTTGGTGAGCGTGAAGGTGCTGTCATGCTTGGGGTCGCAGCCGATCTGCAGCACGCGCTTGCCGAGCAGCGAGAAGGCAGCGGAGAGGTTCGACGAGGTCGTCGACTTGCCGATGCCGCCCTTGCCATAGATCGCAAATACCTTGGCCGTGCTGATGCGGTCGCTCGGGTCGAGCCGGACCTGAACGCTGCCTTCGCCATCTTCGCGGCGGGTGGGGGGATCGAGCAACGCCATACTATCTCCTCATGCCGCGGCACGCGCGGTTACGCCTTCGAGTGCATCTTCCAGGGCATCGCTGGCGGCCTGCAGCGCCGTCAGTGTTGCCTCGTCCGGTTGCCAGTAGTTACGGTCGTGGGCCTCCAGCAGACGCTGGGCGACGCGCGCCGCCGATTTTGGATTGAGCGACGCCAGCCGCTCGCGCATCTCCGCGTCGAGCACGAAGGTTTCCGCCGTGCGCTGATAGATCCACGGCGCGACATCGCCGGTGGTGGCGGACCAGCCCATCGTCGTCGTCACATGCGTTTCGATGGCGCGCACGCCTTCATAACCGTGGCGCAACATGCCCTCGTGCCAGACGGGGTTGAGCAGCCGGGTGCGGGTTTCCAGCGCCACCTGTTCGCCAAGCGTGCGGACCTTTGCTGCGCCTTGCGTTGCATCGACGATATAGGTCGGCGCCGCCGCGCCGCCGCGAGCGCGTGCGACCGACCGGCTCACCCCGCCCAGCGCATCGACATAATGATCGATATCGGTCACCCCGAGTTCGGCCGAGTCGAGATTCTGATAGGTCAGCTCGACATCGGCGAGTGCTGACTGCAGCAGCTCGGCCTGGCGTTCCGCCTTGCCCGATGCGCGATAGGCAAAGCCCTTTTGCCGCTCGAACACATCGGCAATCTCGTCCGGGTCGGTCCAGGCGCCATTGTCGATCAGCAGGTTGACGTTGGCGCCATAAGACCCTTCCGCATTGGAAAAGACGCGCAGCGATGCGGTTTCCAGATCGCAGCCATGCGCTTGCTGATAGGCCAGTGCATGGGCGCGCACCGGGTTCAGCTCCAGCGGCTCGTCGGCGCTGGCGGCGAGCAGGGCCGCCTCGGCCAGCACCCGCGTCTGCAAGGGCAGCAGGTCGCGGAAAATGCCGGACAGCGTCACCACCACGTCGATCCGGGCGCGGCCCAGCTCTTCGAGCGGAATGAGCTCGGCGCCCGACAGACGGCCATAGCTGTCAAAATGCGGCCGCGCGCCGATCAGCGCCAGCACCTGCGCGATCTGGCTGCCTTCGCTCTTCAGATTGTCCGTGCCCCACAGGATCATGGCGAGGCTCTTGGGCAGCGGGGCGCCGCTTTCGGTGTGGCGCGCGATCAGTGCCTCGGCCTGGCGCCTGCCTTCCGCCAGCGCAAAGCTGCCGGGGATGCGGAACGGGTCGAACCCGTGCAGGTTGCGCCCCGTCGGCAGAATGTCCGGCGTGCGGATCAGGTCGCCACCCGGTGCCGGCCGCACAAAGCCGCCGTCCAGCGCATGGACCAGCGCGCCCAGCTCGTCATTATGGGCAAGCGCGGCGGCAAGCGCTGCGGAATCGCGCTCGGGGCTGGCGGCGGCAATCGCACCGGCCCAGGCTGCACCCGTATCGGCATCTGGCGCGCGGCCCAGCACGTGGAGGCCGTGCGGGATCAGTTCGCGCTCGACCTCATAGAGCCGGGCCGACAGCGCGCCCAGATCGTCCTCCTCCAGATCGACAGCGGCGGCAGCGGCGCGGATCATCGGCTCCAGCCGTGCGCGCTCCTCTTCCTGCGCCGAGGCACGCCAGCGTTCGAGCAGCGCCTTCAGCTCGGAAAGCCCTTTATACAGCCCGCTTTCGGCAAGCGGCGGCGTCAGATAGCTGATCAGCGTCGCGCCCGAGCGGCGCTTGGCGATCAACCCCTCGGAGGGATTGTTGGCGGCGTAGAGATAGAAATTGGGCAGCGCGCCGATCAGCCGCTCGGGCCAGCAGGCCGCACTCATGCCGGTCTGCTTGCCGGGCATGAATTCCAGCGCGCCATGCGTGCCGAAATGCAGCACCGCGTCCGCGCCGAAATCCTCGGCAATCCAACGGTAAAAGGCACTGAATGCGTGCGTCGGCGCAAAGCGGCGCTCGAACAGCAGGCGCATCGGATCGCCTTCATAGCCAAAGGCGGGCTGGATGCCGACGAACAGCTTGCCGAAGCGCGCGCCCAGAATCTGGATCGCGGCACCGTCGCTCTGCTGCTTGCCGGGGGCGGGCCCCCACACATCCTCGATCGCGCGCAGATGGCGTTCGCGGCGGACATGGTCGTCGGCCAAGATGCGCGCGGCGACATTGGCATCGGCACCATGCTGCGCAGCATTGCCGTGCAGCAAAGCGTCGCGCAGCGCGTCGACACTGGCCGGTGGCGTGACATCATAACCCTCGCGCGCCAGCCGCGTGATCGTCTCGTGAAGCGATTCGAACACGGCCAGATGCGCCGCCGTGCCGGTCGCGCCGGCATTGGGCGGGAAGTTGAACAGCACGATCGCCAGATTGCGTTCGGCGCGCGGCTTGTGGCGCAGGCGGGTAAGGCGCGCCACGCGCTCGGCGAGCGCTTCGGCCCGCTCGGGGCAGCTCAGCATCTGGCGGGCAAGCCCGTCATCGGGGAAGCTGCAATGCCGGTCGCAGCCGTCGCAGCAATCGCCCCCGGCGCCCGCGCGGCCGCCGAACACGCTGGGCTGGATCGCGCCGTCCAGCTCGGGAATGGCGACCATCATCGTCGCTTCCAGCGGCAGCAGCCCCTGCGCCCCGGCGCCCCATTGCTGCAGCGTCTGGAACTCGATCGGGTGGGCGGCGATATAGGGCACGTCGAGCCGCGCCAGCATCGCCTCGGCCGCCTCGGCGTCATTATAGGCCGGGCCGCCGACCAGCGAGAAGCCGGTCAGCGAGACGACCGCATCCACCACCGGCGCGCCGTCGTTCAGGAAATAGCGCTCGATCGCCGGGCGCGAGTCGAGCCCGCTGGCAAAGGCCGGGATCACCCGCAGCCCGCGCGCCTCCAGCGCCGCGATCACGCCGTCATAATGCGCGGTGTCGCGGCCGAGCAGATAGGAGCGCAGCAGCAACAGGCCGACCGTGCCCTGCACCGGCTTCGGCGCGGGCAGTGCGCGCGCATCCTCCACCAGCCGGGTGGGCAGCCGCGGATGATAGACGCCGATCTCGGGATAATCGCGCGGCGGCTCGGCCGGGCAGCGCCCCTTCAGGCCGTTGCTCGCATAACGGTCCACCAGCGCGCGGACCATGTTGACGACATTGTCGTCCGATCCCGCCAGCCAATATTGCAGCGTGACGAAATAGGCGCGCACATCCTGCGCGGTGCCGGGGATGAAGCGCAGGATCTTCGGCAGGCGGCGCAGCATCCGCATCTGCCCAGCGCCGGCCGCACTGTTGCGCGACGAGCCGCGCAGCTTCTTCAGCAGCGCGAGCGGCCCCTTGGCGGGCGCATCCATGCGATAGCCGCCCATCCGGGTGAGCTTCACCACATCGGCGGCAGACATCAGCGCGACCACCGCGTCGCACGCCTCGCGCCGCGCCTCGATTGCCGGCAGCACCGCGCGGATATGGTCTTCGACGAACAGCATCGTCGCGATGATGATGTCGGCGCGGGCAATGTCTGCCAGGCACCGGGCGAGCGGCTCGCCGCCATCGCCCCAGTCGGCGGCGGCATGCAGGCCGATGCTGATGCCGGTGCCTTGCGCCGCCAGCCGCGCGCCGGCCCGTTCCACGGCACCGGCCAGATGGTTGTCGAGCGTGACGATGACCACGCGGGTATGGGGGGCGCTAGCGGGCATAATGCGCCTTTGCCTCGTACAGCGTGTCGATGGTGATCAGCGACAGGCCCTGCGCGGTGGCGAACGCCTCGGTGTTGCGGCGCGCCTTGCCGCGCACGAAGAACGGGATCTTCTTCAGTTCGCGCTCGGCTTCCTGCGTCCAGCTGTGGATCGCGGCCTCTGCCGCGCTTTGCTCTGGGGCCAGCGCCGGTTCGGCGAGCCCGGCGCCCAGATGGCTGGCGCCGGCCGCGTCTGAAAACTCGAAATCGTCGCGGAACATCGTCAGCAGATGTTCCTCCAGCCCCATCACCAGCGGGTGGACCCAGGTGTCGAACAGCACATTGGCGCCCTCAAACCCCATTTGCGGGCTGTAGCGGGCCGGGAAGTCCTGCACATGGACCGGGGCGGAGATCACCGCGCACGGAATGCGCAGCCGCTTGGCGATGTGGCGCTCCATCTGCGTGCCCAGCACCAGTTCGGGCTGGGCAGCCTGGATCGCCGCTTCCACCGCCAGATAATCGTCGGTGACGAGCGGCTCCAGCCCATGGGCTCGGGCGGCCGCCTTCAGTTCGCGGGCGAATTCGCGGTTGTAGCAGCCCAGGCCCACCACCTCGAAGCCCAGCTCGTCGCGGGCGACGCGGGCGGCGGCAATCGCGTGGGTCGCGTCGCCAAAGATGAAGACGCGCTTGCCGGTGAGATAGGTCGAGTCGACCGAGCGGCTCCACCAGGGCAGGTTGCTGGGCAGGGCGGGCGTAGGGTCGACTCCGGCGATCGCCGCCACTTCGTTGATGAAGTCGAGCGTCGCGCCATGGCCGATGGGGACGGTGCGCACTGTCTTCTGACCAAAGGTCCGCTCCAGCCAGCGTGCCGCGCTGTCCCCCGCTTCGGGGTAGAGCAGGATGTTGAAATCGGCCGCACCAATGCCGGCAATGTCGGCCGGTGTCGCGCCGCGCGGGGCGACCAGGTGAACGTCGATCCCCATCGCCGCCAGAATCCGGCTGACCTCGGTCACGTCGTCGCGGTGGCGGAAGCCCAAAGCCGTCGGCCCCAGCAGGTTGGCGCGGGGGCGGCGCCCCTCGCGTGGGGCGGGGCGGATATCGCGGTCGGCAAGCTGGCGGACGATTTGGTAGAACGTCTCGCATACACCCCAATTCTCTTTCCGGGTGTAACTTGGCAGGTCGAGTGCCACAACCGGCACCGGCAGATCGAGCGCGCTGACGAGGCCGCCGGGATCGTCCTGGATCAGTTCGGCGGTGCACGACGCGCCGACCAGCATCGCTTGCGGCTGGAAGCGGGCATAGGCGTCGCGCGCGGCCTGTTGGAAAAGCTCGGCGGTGTCTTTGCCAAGATCGCGCGCCTGAAACGTCGTATAGGTCACCGGCGGCCGCCGCCGCGCGCGCTCGATCATGGTGAACAGCAGGTCGGCATAGGTGTCGCCCTGCGGCGCGTGGAGGACATAATGCACGCCCTCCATCGCGGTCGCCACCCGCATCGCGCCGACATGCGGCGGGCCTTCATAGGTCCACACCGTCAGCTGCATGGCACCCTCAGCACGTCGCGCCGGCGCAAAGGGCGGGCGAACAGCCCGGCCAGATCGCCGGCCTGTTCAAAGCCGTGGATGGGCGAGAACACCAGCTCGATCGCCCATTTGGTGGTGAAGCCTTCCGCCTCCAGCGGGTTGGCAAGCCCCAGGCCACAGATGGTGAGGTCGGGCCGCGCGGCGCGCACCCGGTCCAGCTGACGCTCCACATCCTGGCCCTCGCTCAGCACCGTCGCCGGCGGCAGCAGCGCCAGTTCGCGCGCCAGATGGCGGCGGTGGAGGTAAGGCGTGCCCACCTCGATCGGCACCATGCCAAGCTCGGTCGCCAGAAAGCGCGCAAGCGGCACTTCCAGCTGCGAGTCGGGCAGGAAGAACACGCTTTTGCCGGCCAGCTGCTCGCGCAGGCCGGCGAGCGCGCGCTTGGCGCGTTCGCGCATCGGCGCGATCACCGCGCGGAAATGCATCTCGTCCACGCCAAAGGCTTGGGCGGCGGCGTGGAGCCAGTCCGCTGTGCCTTCCGCGCCGAACGGGAACAACGCGTCGATCCGCGTCGCGCCGCGATCCTCCAGCGCGCGCGCGGTCTCCCCCAGAAAGGGCTGGGCAAGCAGATAGCGCGTACCCGGGCCGACTGGGGGCAGGTCGTCCGCGCGGCGCGCCGGCAGCCAGCGCACCGGCGCGATGCCGAGCGCGGCAAAGAGGCGGGTGAACTGATCCTCGACAATGTCGGGCAGGGTGCCGACGACGAGCAGCTGCGTGGCGCTGTCCGCCCGCGGCAGTTCGGGCACCAGCGCGGCCAGGCAGGCATCCTCGCCCTCGGTAAAGGTCGTCTCGATCCCGCTGCCCGAATAGTTCAAAATGCGCACCGCCGGCGCGTGCTTGGCCGACAGCCGGCTGGCCGCCTTGGCCAGATCGAGCTTGATGACTTCGGACGGGCACGAGCCGACCAGGAACAGCAGCCTGATGTCGGGCCGCCGCGCCAGCAGCTTGTCGACCACCTGATCCAGCTCTTCCTGCGCATCGGCCATGCCGGCCAGATCGCGCTCCTCGACGATCGCAGTGGCAAAGCGCGGTTCGGCAAAGATCATCACCCCGGCGGCCGATTGCAGCAGGTGCGCACAGGTGCGCGAGCCGACCACCAGGAAGAATGCATCCTGCAGCTTGCGATGCAGCCAGATGATGCCGGTCAGGCCGCAGAACACCTCGCGCTGGCCGCGTTCGCGCAGCACCGGGGCGCAATCGACGCTCTTGGGGACGGGGTCGAGGATCAACTGCCCGCTCATGCCGCCACCGCCCCGGTGGTGCGCTCATCCGCCGCCTGCAGCCGGGCCGCGCGCAGCTTCAGCACAAACTGTCCGGCATTGATGACATAGGTCGCATAGGCGGCGAGCGCGAGCAGCATCAGGCCGCGCGCGTCGAGCAGATGCCAGCCCAGCGCGACCAGATAGGCCGTGTGCAGCGCCAGCACGAGCATGGAGAAGACATCTTCCCAGAAGAAGGCCGGCACGAACAGCCAATGGCCGAACACCACCTTTTCCCACACCGAGCCGGTGATCATGATGAGGTAGAGAACGGCGGTCTTCACCACGACCGAGATAGTGGCAGCAGCAGCCCCTTCACCGGTTGCGAGATAGCGAAGCACCAGACCCAGGCTGACCAGGAACACCAGAAACTGCAGCGGGGCCAGGATGCCCTGCACCAGAGTCCACACGCTTTCGTCGCGGCGGCGGCGTTCCTCGGGCGAGTAAAGTGGCGCCGTTCGACGCGGTGATGATGTGTCCGTACTCGGTAACCACTCACGCATCGGAGAGTCCCTGCTGGACTGACTGATGCCGAGAGTATGGATCGACCCGCAATGTGTCAATAAGGCGTTACGTCCAACAAAATTGACGAAAGGGGCCTTGTGTCACATTTCGGCCATTGTCACGCCCGGGCGATTGGCGTAGTTTCGCCTCTAGGTGCTGGGTCGGGTCCGGCTGCTTGGAACACCACCTGTGTTCCGTCCGAAAAACCGATCCAGCCGGGGAGAGCCGAGCATGGCTTCGTTGTTCTCTTTTCCACGTTCCAATCCGGGCGCAGGTGGGCGCCGCCGGGGGTTGAGCCGCGTGATCTGGCCTTGGGGCGCGGACAATCGCGCGGGCGACACTGCGGTCCGGCAGGGCAATCTGTCCGCGCTGGTGGAACGCGAGATCATTCCGCGCCTGGTGGCGGCGCACCCGCACGACTCGGTGGTCACGCTTGTTGAACCGCCTAAGCAGATTACTGCTGAAGACATTGCCGCCTTCACGCCGCTGACGGTAACGGCTGAGGCCGATGTGCTGCTCGATTTCGTCGAACGGCTGATCGGGCGCGGGGTGCCGGTGGAAACCGTGCTGGTGGAACTGCTAGCGCCGGCGGCGCGCCGGCTGGGCGATTTCTGGGAAGATGATCGCTGCGACTTTGTCGATGTGACGATGGGCCTTTGGCGGCTGCAGGAAGTGGTGCACGAGCTGTCTGGCCGGGTGCCGGCGGTGAAGCGGCCCAGCAACAAGCGCCGCGCGCCCTTCTGTGCGGTGCCCGGCGAGCAGCATAGTTTCGGTGCGGTGGTGCTGGATGACATCTTCATGCGCGAAGGCTGGCTGACCGAGCCGACCACGCCCGAACTGCTCGCGCGGATCGCCCCGGAATGGTTTGATGTCATCGGGTTGACGGTCAGTTGCGATTCTCATATTTCGGCGCTCCCTTCGCTTATTCGGGCCATCCGCAATGTTTCCGCCAATGCGCGGATCGCGGTGATGGTGGGGGGAAGAGTGTTTCTGGAGGATCCCGCGCGCGCCGCCGAAGTTGGCGCCGACGGGACAGCATCCGACGCCCGCAAGGCCGTGAAACTGGCCAGCAAGCTCGTCGGTGCAAAGGCGCAGGGCGTGACGGCCGGCGCCTGAGCCTCTGTCGGAACGAGAGGCTAGGTGGACGTGAACAGAGCTGAATTGCCGACCGAAGCGCAAGCGTTCCGCGACCCGGAGTCGTTGGGGCCGCTGGAGGCGCAGACGGTCGCGCGGCTGCTCGGCGCGGTCGGCGACCTGGCGTTCATCATCGACGATCGCGGTGTCATCATCGACTTTGCCGTGTCGGAACCGCAGCTGACGGCGCATTCGCTCGAGCTTTGCGTCGGCCACCCCTTTCTCGACACGGTGACCATCGAGTCGCGCGGCAAGGTGATCGAAATGCTGGGCGAGGCGGCAATGGGTGCCCCCGCACGCTGGCGGCAGGTGACGCACCCGACGGTGATCGGCGACCTGCCGGTGCGCTATCTCATCATGGGTCTGGGCGGTGGCCGGCTGGTCGCGATCGGGCGCGACCTGCGTGAGGCGGCGGCGCTGCAGCAGCGCCTGCTGCAGGCGCAGCAATCGCTGGAGCGCGACTATCTGCGCCTGCGCCAGGCGGAGGCGCGCTATCGCCTGTTGTTCGACATGGCGACCGAGCCGGTGCTGATCATCGACGCTGCCACCCGCCGCATCCGCGAGGCGAACCCGGCGGCCAACCGGGTGCTGGGTGCAAAGGCGGGCGCACTGGTCGACCAGCCGGTGAGCGCGATCGTCGATGCCGATGACCGCGAGGCGTTCATTGCCTATCTGGGTGCGGCCGAGGCGGCGGACGATGCCGGTGTCGTCGAGCTGCGGCTGCGCGGCGGGCGCGGCGTGGCGCAGCTTTCGGCGCGGCTGTTCCGCCAGGCGCGCACCGCGCTGTTGCTGGTACGGATCGCGACCGGCGACGAAGCGCGCGAGGCCGGCGTGACCTCTCCGTGGATCGACGTGGTAGAACGGATGCCCGATGCCTTCGTGCTCACCGACCGCGCGCTCAACATCCTGACCGCGAATGCCGCGTTCGTCGAACTCGCCCAGCTGCCCTCGCTCGACCGGGCGAGCGGTGCCCGGCTCGACCAGTGGGTGGGGCGGCCCGGCGTCGATGTCGACCTGATCGCCGGCCAGCTGCGCGAGCATGGCGCGGTGCGCAACGTCGCCTCGGTACTGCGCGGCAATGATGGCGGGCAGGAAGAGATCGAGATTTCGGGCGTCGCCGCGCCGCATGGCGAGGGCGAATGCTATGGCTTCACCATCCGCTCGGTCGGGCGGCGGCTGCGCGACCTGCCGCCGGGCGAAAACCAGCTGCCGCGCTCGGTGGAACAGCTTACCGAGCTGGTTGGCCGCATGTCGCTGAAGGAAATCGTGCGCGAATCGACCGATCTGATCGAGCGGCTGTGCATCGAGGCGGCGCTGACCTACACCTCCGACAATCGCGGCTCGGCCGCTGAAATATTGGGAGTCAGCCGCCAGAGCCTGTATTCGAAGCTGCATCGGCACGGGCTGGGCAATCTGGTCGATGGCGACGATCAATAGCTGACAATCCTGATTGACGATTTTTAGTGTCAAGCATAGCCTGCTTGGCATGGCGCGACCGACTCCTCTGATCGCCCGGCAGCCGTGGCCCCGGCCGCGCGACGTGCTCGAACTGTTGAAACCCATTACCTGGTTTCCGCCGATCTGGGCGTTCATGTGCGGTGTCGTCTCCGCCGGCCAGCCGCTGGGGCCGCGCTGGGGGCTGGTGGTGATCGGCCTGCTGCTGACCGGCCCGCTGGTGTGCGGCACCAGCCAGGCCGTGAATGACTGGTTCGACCGGCATGTCGATGCGATCAACGAGCCCGGCCGGCCGATCCCCTCGGGCCGGATCGCCGGCCATTGGGGGCTGTGGATCGCCATCATCGGCTCGGCGCTGTCGCTGGCGGTGGCGACCCTGGCCGGGGCCTGGGTGTTCGGTGCGACCTGCCTCGCGCTGGCCTGTGCCTGGGCGTATAGCGCGCCGCCCTTCCGGCTGAAGATCAGCGGCCTGTGGGGGCCGGGCATCGTCGCGCTCAGCTATGAGGGGCTGACCTGGTTCACCGGCGCGAGCGTGATGGCGGGCGGCCTGCCGCCGGCGCCGGTGCTGGCAGTGCTGCTGCTCTACAGCCTGGGCGCGCACGGGATCATGACACTCAATGATTTCAAGGCGATCGAGGGCGACCGCGCGATGGGCATCCGCTCGCTGCCGGCGGTGCTGGGCGTGCGGCGCGCGGCGATCATTGCCTGTGTGGTGATGGCGGTGCCGCAACTGGCCGTCATCGCGATCCTGGCGGCGGGGCAGCATGGCTGGGCGGCGCTGATCATTGCCGCGCTGCTGGCGGTGCAGCTGGCGCTGATGCCCCGGCTGATCGCCAATCCGGTGGCGCGCGCGCCCTGGTATAACGGCACCGGCACCACGTTGTCGGTGCTGGGCATGCTGGTGGCGGCGCTGGGTCTCGGCGGGGCGCTGCCGATATGAGCACGCTCGGCTGGCCCGGCATCGCCCGCCTTGCGCTGGTGCAGAGCGCCATCGGCGCAATGGTGGCGATGGCAACCTCGCTGCTCAACCGCGTGATGGTGGTGGAATATGCGCTGCCCGCCGCGCTCCCCGCCGGGCTGGTCGCCTGGCATTATGCGGTGCAGCTGTCGCGCCCGGCCTGGGGGCATGGCTCCGACCGCGGCGCGCGGCGCACGCCCTGGATCGTGGGCGGCATGGCAGTGCTCTATGCCGGGCTGATGTGCGCGGTGGCGGCGCTCGCCTGGTTCGGCATGCGCGGCGTCGAGGGCATGGGCCTGGCCATAGCGGGCTTCACGCTGATCGGCGCCGGCGTCGGCGCGGCGGGCACATCGCTGCTCGCGCTGCTGGCGACCCGGGTGGCGCCCGCGCGGCGTGCATCAGCAGCGGCGATCACCTGGGTGATGATGATCCTGGGCATTGTGGTGGCGGCTGGCGTAGCCGGGCGGCTGCTCGATCCCTTCACGCCGTTGCGGCTGGCGCAGGTGGTGGCGGGCGTGGGCGCTGCGGCCTTCCTTGCCGCGCTCATCGGCGTATGGCGGGTGGAGCAGGCGCCGGCCGACGCCCCCGTTGCGGCGCAAGCAAATGGCATTGGGGCACCCGGCTTTGCCGAGGCGCTGGCGGCGATGCTGGCCGAGCCGGTCGCGCGCCAGTTCACCATCTTCGTGTTCCTGTCGATGCTTGCCTATTCGATGCAGGACCTGATCCTGGAGCCGTTTGCCGGGCTCTATTTCGGCTATACGGCGGGCCAGTCCACCTCGCTCTCCAGCGTGCAGCATGGTGGTGTGCTGCTGGGCATGATCCTGGCCGGCGTCGGCGGGTCGGCCTTTGGTGGTGGTACGCCGCAGGCGATGCGGCGCTGGATCGTTGGCGGCTGCCTGGGCTCGGCACTGGCGCTGCTGGGGCTGAGTCTCGCCGCGCGGATCGGCAGCGGCTGGCCGCTCGCGCTCAATGTCTGGCTGCTGGGCTTTGCCAATGGCGTGTTCGCGGTGGCGGCAATCGGCGCGATGATGGGGCTGGCGGGCGCCGCCGGGCCGCAGCGCGAGGGGATGCGCATGGGCGTGTGGGGCGCGGCACAGGCGGTTGCGTTCGGCCTTGGCGGCCTGTCCGGCGCGGTGGCGGTTGATCTGCTGCGCGGCCTGACCGGGCTCGCCGCTGGCGCATTCAGCATCGTTTTCGTCTTTGAAGGGGGGCTGTTCCTGGCCGCTGCCTGGCTGGCGGCGGGCATGGGCCGCAGCCCCCGAAGCAGGGAGGTTCCCGCATGACCAGCTATGACGCAGTGGTGGTGGGCGGCGGCCCGTCGGGCGCGACGGCGGCGACCGATCTGGCGCGCGCGGGGTTCCGCGTGCTGCTGCTCGACCGGGCCGGGCGGATCAAGCCGTGCGGCGGCGCCATTCCGCCCCGGCTGATCAAGGATTTCGACATTCCCGACCATCTGATCGTCGCCCGCGCCACCGCCGCGCGGATGATCGCGCCGTCGCAGCGTTCGGTGGACATGCCGGTGGGCGATGGCTTTGTCGGCATGGTTGACCGCGAGGTGTTTGACGAATGGCTGCGTGGGCGCGCGGTGCTGGCGGGCGCTGAACGCCGCACCGGCACGTTCGAACGGATCGAACGCAATGCCGATGGCGGCGCGGTGGTCGTCTATACCGAGGAACGCGGCGGCGCCGAGCAGCGCGTGGCGACGCGCGCCATCATCGGCGCGGATGGCGCACGGTCGGGCGTCGCGCGCCAGGCGCTGAAAGGGGCGGAGCGTGTGCCCTGCGTCTTTGCCTATCATGAGGTGATCAAGTCGCCGCCCGCCGGCGCCAATTTCCGGCCGGAACGGTGCGACGTGGTCTATCAGGGGCGCATCTCGCCCGATTTCTATGGCTGGGTCTTCCCGCACGGGCCGCACACCAGCGTGGGCGTGGGCAGCGCCAACAAGGGCTTTGCCCTGCGCGACTCGGTCGGGCGCCTGCGCGACGATTCAGGGCTGAGCGACTGCGAGACGGTTCGCCGCGAAGGCGCACCGATTCCGCTCAAGCCGCTGAAGCGGTGGGACAATGGCCGCGACGTGGTGGTGGCGGGGGATGCCGCCGGGGTCGTCGCCCCGGCATCGGGCGAGGGCATTTATTACGCAATGACCTGCGGCCGGTTCGCCGCAGATGCGGTGGCGGCCTTCCTGAAAACCGGCGACGCGCGCCAGCTTGCCACCGCGCGTCGTCGCTTCATGCGCGCGCATGGCCGCGTGTTCTGGGTGCTGGGGATGATGCAGCATTTCTGGTACCGCAGCGACAAGCGGCGCGAGCGGTTCGTGAAGATCTGCGAGGACAAGGATGTCCAGCGGCTGACCTGGCAAGCCTATATGAACAAGGAGCTGGTTCGTGCCAAACCGTTCGCGCATGTTCGGATCTTCTTCAAGGATATGGGGCATCTCCTTGGTCTCGCGGCCTGATCTCGCCCGCCCGCGCGCGTGGCTGTTCCCGATCACGGCGGCGGCGCTGTTTTCCGCGCTCGTGGTGGCGATGGGCGCGACCACCAGCGTCACCGGCGGTTGGTATGACCGGCTGGCATTGCCCGCCTGGGCACCGGGGGACCAGCTTTATGCGATGGGCTGGACGCTGGCCTATGGCCTGGGCGCGATGGCGCTGCTGACTGCCTGGCGGGCGATGCCGGCGGGCGAGGGGGAGGGGCTGCTGGGCCTGTTCGCCGGCGCCGGGCTCCTAACCATCGGGTGGAGCCATCTGTTCTTTTATTATCACCGGCCCGACTGGGCGCTCTATGCGATCGGCGCGCTGTGCCTGATGGCGGTGCTGCTGATCGCTTATTGCGCGCGGCGATCGCTGGTCGCGGTAGTGATGCTGGTGCCCTATCTGGGCTGGCTGAGCTTCCTTGCGCTGTTCAACATGGCGGTCGTTCAGCTGAACCCCGCCTTCGGCTGAAGCCGGCCCAAGAAAAAGGGCGGCGCTGCAGGTGCAGGCCGCCCGTTTTCCGTAACCGCGTGACGCGGGATCAGCGCTTCGAGAACTGGAAGCTGCGACGCGCCTTGGCGCGGCCATACTTCTTGCGCTCCACGGTGCGGCTGTCGCGGGTCAGGAAGCCGGCCTGCTTCACCGGGCTGCGCAGCACCGGCTCATAGCGGGTCAGCGCCTGCGCGATGCCGTGCTTCACGGCACCCGCCTGGCCCGACAGGCCGCCACCCTTCACGGTGCAGACCACGTCATACTGGCCTTCACGCTCGGCCACGCCGAACGGCTGGTTGATCACCAGGCGCAGCGTGGGGCGCGCGAAATAGGTTTCCTGATCGCGGCCGTTGATGGTGATCTTGCCGGTGCCGGGCTTCAGCCACACGCGGGCAACGGCATCCTTGCGGCGGCCGGTGGCATAGGCGCGGCCCTGCTTGTCGAGGATCTGCGGGCGCAGCGGCGTGGGCTCCACCGCCACCGGGGCGGGGGCATCGGCCGACACCGGTGCCGCAGCGGGCGCCGCCGGGCGCGGGGCGCCGGCGATGGCGGCGAGATCGGAAAGCGACTGGCGATTGTCGGACATTACTGGCCCACCTTGTTCTTGCGGTTCATGCCCGCGATATCGAGGACTTCGGGGTTCTGCGCCGCGTGCGGATGCTCGGGGCCGGCATAGACGCGCAGGTTGCGCATCTGCTCACGGCCCAGCGGCCCGCGCGGGATCATCCGCTCGACGGCCTTTTCCAGCACGCGCTCGGGGAAGCGGCCTTCCAGCACCTTGCCGGCAGTGATGCCCTTGATGCCGCCGGCATAGCCGGTGTGCTTGTAATAGACCTTGTCGGCCAGCTTCTTGCCGGTGAAGCGGATCTTGTCGGCGTTGATGACGATGACATTGTCACCGCAATCGACATGCGGGGTGAAGCTGGGCTTGTGCTTGCCGCGCAGGATGTTCGCAATGATCGTCGCGGCGCGGCCCACGACCAGGCCGTCGGCATCGACGATGTGCCACTTCTTTTCCACCTCATGCGGCTTGATCGCCTTGGTGGTCTTCATCAGCGCCTTCATGGGGCAGGACCTTCATCGTTGAAAATGCAAGCGCCGCCCCGGCATGGAGCGGCGCTGATGCGCGCCCTATCGTGAAATGGCGGGCGAAAGTCAAGCAAAAGGGCGCGGTTGCTGACGGGTATTATGATACCCTATCGAGCGTTGCCGTAACCACCACGGTCGTTGTGGGGGCGGCTGCGCCGGGCCGGCCGGCCAGCGTGATCCGCCGTTCGCTGCGCTCGTTCAGCAGCATGCCGGTTGCGGCATCGGCCTCGCGCGTCGGGTGCCAGGCGATGCGCCCGGCAGCGTCGCCAAGCGACAGGTCGCCCTCTGCACTCACCTCGACGCGGATGCGGTTGCCCGCGCGCAGTACGCGCTGCACGCCGGGCAGCGGCACCGCGCCCGCCACCGGAACTTGCACTGCCCGGGTGCCAGCGGCCATCTCGGCAGCATCGGCCGCGATCACGCCGGTCACGATCGACCCGAGCATGCGCAGGCGGCTGGCAGCGGGGGCAGCGCGCAGCTGAGCGGCCAGCGCGCGCAGCTTTTCCGTCCGGTCGCGCGACTGGCCCGGGATGGCCGCGATCGTGTCGCACAGCCGGTTCCAGTGCGCGTCGGCATCGTCCACCGCGACGAGTGCGCCATTCGCGTCCAGCCGGAAGTTCAACGTGCGGCCAGCAAAGGCCGACATCATCCAGCCGAACAGATCGCCCGCCGCTCCGGCGGCCGTATCATTGGCGACGATCTCCACCTGCACCCGATAGCCGTCCGCGATGCGCGAAAAGCGCAGCATCCGCGTGCTGGTGAAGCGCTGGATTGTGCCGGCGGTGGTGCGTTCCTCGACCAGTTGATGGCGCAGCGGCTGGTCAAGCGGTGGCGCAAAGGCGGCCTGCGCAACCGCAGGCCAGCACAAAGCGGTCGCGGCCAGCGCCCTAAGCGGCAGGGGCACGGCGCCCAATGGCATGTGCGGCGAACACCGCCGCAATCAGCGTGATCGCGGCGTTCACCTGATGCGCCACCGCGATTTCGATGGCGACGCCGCTCAGCAGCGTGGCAATGCCAAGCCCGATCTGGAGCGCAACCAGCGCGACCACCGCTATCCCGGCGCGCCACGCGCCGCTGGTCCAGGCCCGCCAGCCGAGCAGGCACAGGCCGGCGGCCGCGGCAAAGGCCAGCCAGCGGTGGATGAACTGAACCGCAATCGGATTGTCGACCGCGTTGCGCCACAGCGGCTCGACCATCGGCGCATTGGCCGGGAACCAGGCGTCGCCCATCAGCGGCCAGCTGGCAAAGGCATAGCCGGCGTCCAGCCCGGCGGTGAAGGCGCCGAACACGATCTGCACGAACAGCAGCAGCAGCGCCGCCGCCGCCAGCGGGGCCAGCCGGGCGCCGCGCGAAAACGGCACCGCCGCCAGCTGGCGCAGGTCGAGCGCGGTCCAGACCAGCCCGGCGAGCAGCACCAGCGCCGTCGTCAGATGCACCGCCAGCCGCACATGGCTGACATCGGTGCGGTTGACGAGGCCCGAGGCGACCATCCACCAGCCGATCGCGCCCTGCAGCCCGCCCAGCGCCAGGATCGCCGTTAGCCGCCAGCCATAGCCGGCCGGAATCCGCCGCCGGACCGCAAACCACAATAGCGGCACCGCAAAGGCCAGGCCGATCACACGGCCCAGCAGGCGGTGAACATATTCCCAGAAGAAAATGCCCTTGAACCCCGCGAGCGTCATATTGGGGTTCACGACCTTATATTCGGGGATCTGCTTGTAATTGTCGAATTCCGCCTGCCACTGCGCCTCGGTCAGCGGGGGCAGGGTGCCGCTCAGCGGCTTCCACTGGGTGATCGACAGGCCCGACTCGGTCAGCCGGGTGATGCCGCCCACCGCCACCATCAGCAGCACCAGTGCGGCGACCGCGAACAGCCACAGCATCAGAGCGCGGGGCCGCGCGCGCAGCGAAGCGGACGATTGCATCAACATGGGCGCGGCCATAGCGCATGGCAGGCGCGGCGTCATCCGGCGCGGCGGTTCGATGCGAAAATTTCATGTGAATGTTATATTGTCACTTGTGCCCAGAAGTGCCATATGCCCGCTCGTGATTGGCCAATTGTCCCTCCCCAGATCCCTGCGCCTGCCAGACCGGGCAGCGGTTGATCGTCTGGCGATCGGCCTGTCCGGCCTGTGCGCGGTGCATTGCATTGCCAGCGCCGTGCTGGTGGCGCTGGCGTCGACGGCGGGTGGCCTGCTGCTCAGCCCGGTGATCCACGAAGTGGGCCTGTGCATTGCCATTGCGCTCGGCGCGGTGGCGCTGGTTGCGGGCGCGGCGCGGCACGGCTTTCTGCAGCCGGCGGCGATGGGCGGGCTGGGGCTGGGCATCATGGCCGGCGCGCTCACCCTGCCGCATGATGGCAATGCGGAAACCTTCTGGACGCTGATCGGCGTCGCGCTCCTCGCGCTCGGGCACGACCTCAACCGGCGCGCCGGCGCCTGACATCGCTTGCCGTGCCGGCGGTGCGGGCGTAACCTGACAGCCATGAGCGCGCATCATCACCACGAACATTCGGGCGCCGCGCTGATCGATGCGGCGCAGGCGCGGCTGGAAAAGTCGGGCGAGCAATGGACGGCGATGCGCGCCCGCATCTTCGAGGCGCTGCAAAGCTTCGACAAGCCGGCCTCCGCCTATGACATTGCCGAGGCGGTGTCGCGGATGGAGGGGCGGCGGGTGGCCGCCAACAGCATCTATCGCATCCTCGATCTGTTCGTCGGCGCCAATCTCGCCCGCCGGGTGGAAAGCGCGAACGCCTATGTCGCCAATGCCCACCCCGATTGCCTGCACGACTGCATCTTCCTGGTGTGCGATGCGTGCGGGCAGACGGTGCATATCGATGATGACCGGCTGACCAGCGGGGTGCGCTCCGCCGCCATGGCCGCCGGCTTCTCGCCCGAGCGGCCGGTGATCGAAGTGCGCGGCAAATGCGCCACCTGCGGCTGAGCTGATTGGCCAGAACACGGATCGACCAGCTGCTCGTCGCGCGTGGCCTGGCGGAAAGCCGCGCGCGGGCGCAGGCGCTGGTGATGGCCGGACTGGTGTTCATCGGCGACCGCCGCGTCGACAAGCCCGGCCAGCCCGTTGCCGAAGACGCCGCCATCGACGTGCGCGGGCGTGACCATCCCTGGGTCTCGCGCGGCGGGGTGAAGCTGGCGCATGGGCTTGATCATTTCGGTTGGGCGGTGGACGGCGCGGTCGCCATCGATGTCGGCAGCTCGACCGGGGGCTTTACCGACGTGCTGCTCAGCCGGGGCGCAGCGCGGGTCTATGCGGTGGACAGCGGCACCAACCAGCTGGCGTGGAAGCTGCGCCAGGACCCGCGCGTGATCGTGCATGAGCAGACCAGCGCGCGACTGCTGACCCCGGCCCATATTCCCGAGCCCGTCGACCTGATCGTCTGCGACGCCAGCTTCATCGCGCTTGCCAAGGTGCTGGAACGGCCGCTGGGCTTTGCCGCACCCGCTGCCCGCGCGCTGGTGCTGGTGAAGCCCCAGTTCGAGGCGGGGCGGGAGGAAGTGGGCAAGGGCGGGGTGGTGCGCGACCCCGCCATCCATGCCCGCGTCTGCGCGGCGGTGGCTGACTGGTTCACCGGGCTTGGCTGGGCGGTTGCCGGCGTCACCCCCAGCCCGATCACGGGACCGGAGGGCAATGTGGAGTTCCTGCTCGCCGCGGCGCGCGTGGCGCGGTAACATTCGCGCTTTCGGAACGGGGCGGCAATCGACTAAGCGGGGGGTGGCATCGACTCGTACAGGGGAATAGCGGCTTGGTCAGGGAAATCGCCTCCATACAGCAATTGCGGATGGCGTTTCTGCGCACGGCCGTGGTCACGGTGCCGGCGATCCTGCTGCTGGGCTTCCTGTCGGCCAACAGCGTCGCGGTCGGCTCGGTCAACCGCTGGTATGCCATGCTGGTGAAGCCGGCGCTCACCCCGCCCGACTGGGTGTTCCCCATTGCCTGGACGGTGCTTTACGTCGCGATGGGCCTCGCGCTCGCGATGGTGATCAATGCGCGCGGATCGGCCTGGCGCGGCGTGGCGATTGCGCTGTTCGCGGCGCAGCTGGCGGTGAACCTGGCCTGGACGCCGCTGTTCTTCGGTGCGCATCAGCTGTTCTGGGCGCTGATCCTCCTTGTGCTGATGTTCGCGCTGGCAGCGGCCGCCACCTTCTTCTTCGCGCGGGTGCGGGTGGCGGCGGCGCTGCTGATGCTGCCCTATCTGGGCTGGATCCTGTTCGCGGGCATGCTGAATTACCAGATCAATGCGCTCAACCCGAATGCGGAAACGCTTGTGCCGACCGCCGGCAGTGCCCAGATACCGCTCTAGATCTTTTTTGGAATCGGACGATGCAATCGGAAAACCGCATTTTTGACGATCTGGCCAAGCTGCTGAATGGCGCGGCCGGCACGCTGGCCGGCATGGGCCGCGAGGCCGAGGCAAGCATGCGCGAACGCGCGAAGGAATGGGTCGGCGGGCTCGATTTCGTCAGCCGCGACGAGTTCGAGGCCGTGAAGGCCATGGCCGCCGCCGCGCGCGACGAGGCCGACGCGCTGAAGGCCCGGCTCGACAAGCTGGAAGCCGCGCAGGGGCAGGGCTGACCCCGGTTGGTGCTTGTCCACAATTTTGTGCGCGCACGGCCCTTGCCGCGCCGCTGCGCGCTTGGCACGCCTGATGCACGGCCAGGCGACAGGATGACCCGGGATGCTGCGTGAAGTGGACGACGAGCGCGAAGACGACGCCCCCATCGACATGCTCGAAAGCTATTATGCCGCGCATGGGTGGACCTATCACCGGCAGGAAGACGAGATCGTTGCCCATGTGAAGGGCAGCTGGACCGAATATGAGCTGCGCGCGCTGTGGCGCGAGGATGACGGCGTTCTCCAGTTCCTGTGCTTCCCCGACATCCGCGTGGCCGAGGACCGGCGTACCGCGATGTACGAAGCCGTCGGGCTGGTGAACGAACAGCTCTGGGTCGGCCATTTCGAGCTGTGGTCGGCAAGCGGCATCCTGCTCTATCGCCATGCCGCGATGCTGGACACGAGCGACGGCGGCACCATGTCGCTCGCCCAGGCCGAGCTGGTCATCGAATCGGCAATCGACGAGTGCGAGCGTTTCTATCCCGTGTTCCAGTTCGTGCTGTGGGGCGGCAAAACCCCGCGCGAGGCGCTGGCCGCTGCGCTCACCGAAACCCAGGGTGAGGCCTGAGGCCGCGCCGATGCGGCTGTGGCTGATCGGTTGCGGGGCGATGGGCGGCGCGATGCTGCGCCGCTGGATCGCGGCGGGCACGCTTTCCCCCGGCGATGTGTTCGTGGTCAACCGCAGCGACCGCGCATTGCCGGCGGGCGTTGCGCAGGGGCGCGTGCCGCTGGACGGTCCGTTGCCCGACGCCGTGCTGCTGGCGATGAAGCCGCAACAGCTGGATGCGGTGGCGCAGGCGCATGCCGCGCGGCTTGCCGGGGTTCCCCTGATCGTCTCCATCCTTGCCGGGGTGGAAGAGGCGGCCATTGCCCGGCGGTTCACGGCGAGCGCGGTGGTGCGCGCCATGCCCAACCTGCCGGTGGCGCTGGGCGCGGGTGTGGTGGCGCTGGACAGTGCCGGCGCGGATGCGGTAGCCCGCGCGAGCGTTTCGGCACTGATGGCGCCACTGGGCCTGGTCGAATGGGTGCCGGTGGCGCATTTTGATCTGGTGACGGCGCTGGCCGGCTCGGGCCCCGCTTTTCTCTATCGCTTCATCGATGCGCTGGCGGCGGCGGGGGCAGCGGAAGGCCTGCCGCCGGATCAGGCGGCGCGGCTTGCGCTGGCAACCGTCGCCGGTGCCGCCCGGCTCGCCGAGGAACCGGGGCTGACCCCCGCCGAGCGTGCCGATCAGGTCGCAAGCCCCGGCGGCTCGACGCGCAAGGGGCTCGATGTGCTTGATCAGCCGGAGGGGCTGGTCGCGCTGCTGCGCGCCACGCTGGCCGCCTCCGCCCGCCGCAATGCCGAGCTGGCAGCGGCGGCGCGCTAGGGTTGGTTTCAGCTTGGCTGAAACGGTTACCGCACCGGCCCGCTCCCCCACCCGACCACCCATAGAATACTGCGGTTGGGTGGTCGGGTGGGGGAGTGGGCCGGCACCGCGCTAATCAAAACCCCCCAGCAGCCGCTTCTGTTCGGGCGGTGTCAGCCCCTCCAGCACCGCCCAGAAACCGCTCACCGCGCCCTGGCCCGCCTCGGCATAGGCGGCGGCCAGCCGGGCGCGCAGCAGCTCGAACAGCTCGGCCTCCAGCGCGCGGCCCTTCTCGGTCAGCCGGACCAGCTTCTGCCGGCGGTCCTGATCGCCAGGCCGTGTCTCGATCAGGTCGCGCGCGGCAAGGTCGTTCAGCACCCGCCCCAGCGATTGCTTGGTGACGCTGAGCAGCCCGAGCAGCGCCGAAATCGTGGCGTCGGGCCGCCGCGCGATGAAATAGAGCGCGCGCTGATGCGCCCGGCCCAGGCCGATCGCGGCAAGCCGGGCATCGCCCGCGCGCAGCAAAGCGCCATGGCCAAAGGCAAGCAGCTCGATCCCCCGGCGCAGCTCGGCTTCGCGCAGAAACAGGGCAGAGGCAGCCGGCAACGCCATGTTGCCGACCATGGCGGCTTGGCCTAAGGCGTCAAGCCAGTTGATCCTCCCCCCAGGGATATGCCCGATGCTCGATACGCTGCCCCCGCTTGATGCGGCGCTTGCCCGTTTTGCCCGGATTACGCACCCCGCGCCCACCCCGGCGGCGGAGCGCGCGGCCATGATTGCCGATCCCGGCTTCGGCCGCGTGTTCACCGATCATATGGTGACGATTCGCTTTCGCGCGGGGCAGGGCTGGCATGATGCGCAGATCGGCCCGCGCGAGGCGATCTCGCTCGATCCCTCGGCCGCCGTGCTCCATTATGCGCAGGAGATTTTCGAGGGGCTGAAGGCCTATCGCCGCCCCGATGGCCGGATCGCGCTGTTCCGGCCGGAAGCCAATGCCCGGCGCCTGCGCGCCTCGGCCGAGCGGATGGCGATGGAGCAGCTGCCCGAGGACCTGTTCCTCGATTCGGTGAAGGCGCTCGCGCTGGTCGAGCGTGAATGGATTCCCGCCATTCCGGGCGGGTCGCTCTATCTGCGCCCCTTCCTGATCGGCAGCGACGTGTTTCTGGGCGTGAAGCCGTCGGCGGAGTATATCTTCGCCGTTATCGCCTCGCCGGCGGGTGGCTATTTCAAGGGCGGCGTCGATGCGGTGTCGCTATGGGTGTCGACCGACTATACCCGCGCGGCACCCGGCGGCACCGGCGCCGCCAAATGCGGCGGCAACTATGCCGCAAGCCTGATCGCCCAGGCAGAGGCGGCGCGGCGCGGCCATCACCAGGTGCTGTTCCTCGACGCGGCCGAACGCCGCTGGATCGAGGAACTGGGCGGCATGAACATCTTCTTCGTGTTCCATGACGGCACGCTGCTCACGCCGCCACTCACTGGCACGATCCTGCCCGGCATCACCCGCGATTCGCTGATTACGCTGGCGCGCGAGCAGGGGATGACCGTGCGCGAGGAGCGCTATGCGATCGATCAGGCACAGGCCGATGCGCAGAGCGGCCGGCTGGTCGAGGCCTTTGCCTGCGGCACGGCGGCGGTGGTGATGCCGATCGGCTCGATGACGGTTGGCGACACGCGGTTCGTGATCGGCAATGGCGAGCCGGGCCGCGTGACGGCGGCACTGCGCGACACGCTCACCGCGCTCCAGTTCGGCCGCGCGCCCGATCCGCATGGCTGGCACCAGCTGATCGACTGAACCCCCTTTTCAGCCGGTCCGGGCGCGGCTAAGGGACCGCGCTCTGCTGGGGCGTAGCCAAGTGGTAAGGCAACGGTTTTTGGTACCGTGTACCGAAGGTTCGAATCCTTCCGCCCCAGCCAGTTTTTCCTTCTTGTTCGCCGCTCATGCCGCCAGGCGACACGGCCCGGTTTCTTCTTCCGCCATGTCGAGCTCGAACAGCGCACAGGGGCGATGCTCGTCTAGCGCCAGGCAGTAACGCTGCTCGACGCGGCCGATGGGCCGGAAGCCCAGCTTGGCGAGCACCCGGCCCGACGCGGGATTATCGACGAAATGGCCCGATTCGAGCCGCCGCAGCCCCATGGCGTGGCGCGCGATGCCAAGCGCGGCGCGACCCGCCTCGGTCGCATAGCCACGGCCCCAGGCGCCGGGCGTCAGCCAATAGCCCAGCTCGTGACCCGTTTCGGTGGGGTGGACGCCGACGCCGCCGATCAGCCGGGGTGCCTCGCCATCATGCGCCAGAATGAGGAGCGACAGGTCCGCCTTGCCCGGCGCGCGGGTCAGCCAGTCGCGCGCGTGCGTTTCGTAATAGGGCCAGGGCAGGCGGGCGAGGCGGAACGCTACTTCCGGGTGCGCGATCGCGCGGGCGAGCGCGCGCGCGTCCTCGGGCCAACCGGGGCGTAACGTCAACCTTGCCGTGCGGGCGAACATAGCCACTCTCCTCATCGCCGTTGGCGCTGCGCTTGCACGTCGGGATGACGGGAAAGCGACAACGCGGTTGAGGGAGCATGAAAAAAGGGAGCCTGGGCGACCCGGCTCCCTTTGTGGTTTGGTTTTCTGTGGAAAACCTTCGGATCGCCCCGGTGGGCAACCCGTCTGGTTGCCCTATGTTATTCGGCCGCCATCGGCAGCGCGTCAATCGACGCGTCTACCGAGCAGAAGGTGCGGCCCAGTTTGCCGGCGTGGAACGCCACGCGGCCATCAACGAGCGCGAACAGGGTATGATCCTTGCCGATGCCGACATTGCGGCCCGGATAGAATTTCGTGCCGCGCTGGCGCACCAGAATGTTGCCGGCGGTCACTTCCTGACCACCGAACTTCTTCACGCCCAAACGACGACCGGCCGAATCACGACCGTTGCGCGACGAACCGCCTGCTTTCTTATGTGCCATTGTCTAATTCCTCGCTCAGGCGCCGATCGCGGTGATCTTCAGGATGGTGTGCTGCTGGCGGTGGCCGTTGCGGCGGCGGTAATTGTGGCGACGGCGCTTCTTGAACACGATCACCTTCTCGCCCTTGGCCTGGGCAATGATTTCGGCCGAGACCGTCAGGCCCGCGACCGGCTTCAGCTCGGCGCCTTCGCCCGCGAGCAGGACATCGCCCAGCGTCACCATCTCCCCGGCTTCCCCGGCGAGCTTTTCGACGACGATCTTGTCTCCGGCGGCGACGCGGTATTGCTTGCCGCCCGTGCGCACGACTGCGAACATGGCCTTTATCACTTCCCAATAACGTTTGGCGCCAGGGCACACCTGGCGCGGAAAGGCCGCGTCGATAGCGTGGGATGGCTGCGCCGTCAATGGAGAAAGCCATTTGAAATCGAGAGTGAGGCTGTATTCGCTGGCCGTCTGGCTCAGCCGGCCAGCGCGTCGGCGATGGCGCGGTCGATCCGGCCCAGCGTGCCGCCGTCATATCTGCCAAAGGCGGCGCGTGGCTTGCCATCGCGGGCAAAAACGAACAGTCGCGGCAGGATGATCGTGTCACCCAGACCGAACGCGGCATAGTTGGTCCTGTCGCCGCGCAACAGCGTATAATTGGCACCGCTGCGCCTGACCCATTCGGCGAGCTTCACCTCGTCCCGCTGGCTGTCCACATTGATGCCGATAAGGGCCAACCGGTCGAGGGGCACCCGCCGGCGCCAGTCCGTCAGGTGCCGGGCTTCGCTTAGGCACGGCGCGCACCAGGTTGCCCAGAAATGCACCACGGCGCATCGCCCGGGGGCAGCATGCTGGCCAAGGCGGGCAGGCGCGCCATCCCAGGTGGCGAGGTTCAATCCGCCCAGCGCGTCGAGCGCCGGCGGCAGCGGGGGGCCGGAGGCCGCGATTGCTGGATAAGGGGCAAAGGCACCCGCAACCAGCGCTGCCGCGACGTTCCTTCTGGTCAGTGAAGGTAACCCAGGATGCGACATGCTGATATAGTGTAGCAAATCAGTTGCACCGTCAATGATCAGACGGCCGATTGTTGGCGGGATGCTGGCTCAGTCCGCTCAGTGTCGGTGTTCGCGGCGCAGGCGATAGCGCCCGTCCTGATAGCCGGTGAACAGGCCGTCTATCGCGGGGTGGTTGATCGGTTCCTCGCTGTCGTCGAGCATCAGATTCTGCTGGCTGACATAAGCGACATAGCTGCTGTCAGCATTTTCGGCGAGCAGATGGTAAAAGGGCTGGTCCTTGCGCGGGCGGATATGCGCCGGGATCGACGCATACCATTCCTCACTGTTGTTGAAGACCGGGTCGACATCGAAAATCACGCCGCGAAAGTCGAAATGGCGGTGGCGGACGACGTCGCCGATGGCAAAGCTGGCATGCGCCACACCCGGCATCGCGGGTGGAGCGTCGCCCAGGCGCTTGCCAGAAGGGGTTTGAGACTGCTCCATGCCGACAATCTAGTGTCATTTTGCAGTTGCACAAGCGGGTGCTTGCGCGTGTCGCCGGTTCGCGCTAGTGGCCCGCGCTCAATCGATACCGCCGCCGTCGCCGCCAGCGCGGCCCGGCGCGCCCTCAATCGCGGAGAGGTGCCAGAGTGGTCGATTGGGACGGTCTCGAAAACCGTTGTGCCTTTACGGGTACCGTGGGTTCGAATCCCACCCTCTCCGCCAGATTTTGACGTTTTCTGTCGAAGCCGATCCGACGGGATGACTTGCGTCGCCGGGTGGCCGTGGTGCGGCAAGAGGCCGGCTTATTGAAAGTCGCGTGAGATGATGCGCACGTCGCGCGGGTGGCGGCCGCGGGGCTGTTGCGGGCGGTCAACCTCGTCGGCTGGCGCGCGCAGCGACTGATCGCTGAGTGCGCCCAGCATTGCCGATGCATCATGCACGCGGGCGGCCATCAGGTGGACGACACCCTCGGCGCTTCTTTGCACCTCGCCTTCGACGATCATCATTCGGGCGGCCATCACGGGTGCGCGCTGCGCCTCGAACAGCCGTGCCCAGAGCAGCACATTGGTGATGCCGCTTTCATCCTCCAGCGTGATGAAGATGGCATTGCCCTTGCCCGGCCGCTGCCGCACCAGCACCACGCCGGCCGCCTTCACCCGCGCGCCGCCGCGCGCCGCCGCGATTTCGGCGCAGCTCAGCACGCCCATCGCGCTCAACCGGTCGCGCAGGAAGCTCAGCGGATGCGCCTTCAGCGATAGGCGCGTGGTCTGGTAATCGGCGACCACTTCTTCGCTCAGCGGCATTGCCGGCAGTCCGGGGTCGGGCTCCGCCGCCAGTTCGGGCGCATCGGCGGCGCCGAACAGGGGCAGCTGCACCGGCCTTGTCCGCCGCACGTCCCAAAGCGCCTGGCGCCGGGCGAGGCCCAGCGAGCCCAACGCATCAGCATCGGCCAGTAACGCCAGCGCCCGCCGGGGAAGCTGCGCCCGGTGCGCCAGCCCCTCGATATCGGCAAAAGGGCCGGTCGCGCGCGCGGCAGCGATGGCGTTCGCCCACTCCGCGCGAAAACCGTCGATCTGCCGGAAGCCCAGGCGGAGCGCGAAAACATCGCCGCCAAGCGCTTCAAGCCCGTTGTCCCAATCGCTGGCGTTGACATCGACGGGCCGCACGGTGCCGCCATGCTCGATCAGGTCCCGGACCAGCTGCGCGGGCGCATAAAAGCCCATGGGTTGCGAATTGAGCAGCGCGCAGGTGAAGATTTCGGGGTGGTGGCACTTTATCCATGACGAGACATAGACCAGCCGCGCGAAACTCTGCGCATGGCTTTCGGGAAAGCCATAGCTGCCAAACCCCTCGATCTGCTTGAAGCAGCGCTCGGCAAAGTCGCGCTCGTAACCGCGCTCGACCATGCGGCCGACCATCTTGTCACGAAAACGGTCGATCGTGCCCAGATTGCGGAAGGTCGCCATCGCCCGGCGCAGGCCATTGGCCTCTTCGGGGGTGAATTCGGCCGCGACGATGGCAAGCTTCATTGCCTGTTCCTGGAACAGCGGCACGCCATAGGTCTTGCCGAGCAGTATTTTCAGCTCATCCGGGTCGTGCGGCGGGCGGGGAGAGGGGAATTCGACCGGCTCGATGCCGGCGCGCCGGCGCAGATAGGGGTGCACCATGTCGCCCTCGATCGGGCCGGGCCGCACGATCGCCACCTGCACGACCAGATCGTAGAATTCGCGCGGTTTCAGGCGCGGCAACATGTTGATCTGCGCGCGGCTCTCAACCTGGAAAACGCCGATGCTGTCGCCCTTGCACAGCATGTCGAATACTGCCGGATCGTCCGCGCCCAGATCGACCTTCAGGTCATGATCGCCCAGGCCGTGCCGGCGCATCAGGTCAAAGCTCTTGCGAATGCACGTCAACATGCCAAGCGCGAGCACATCGACCTTCATCAGCCCGAGCGCGTCGATATCGTCCTTGTCCCATTCGATGAAGGTGCGGCCGTCCATCGCGGCATTGTGGATGGGGACCAGCTCGTCGAGCCGGCCCTGGGTGAGCACGAAACCGCCGACATGCTGAGACAGATGGCGTGGTGCCTCCAGCAGCTGCGTCACCAGATCGCGCAGCCTAGCCATTTGTGGGTTGTGCGGATCGAAGCCGGCCTGTTCGACTCGCGCCTCCGAAACCGCGCGGCCCCAGCTGCCCCAGATGGTACCGGCAAGGCGCCCGGTCACATCCTCGGTTAGCCCCAGCGCCTTGCCCACGTCGCGGATGGCGCTGCGCGGCCGGTAATGGATGACCGTTGCGGCAATGCCGGCACGATCGCGGCCATAGCGTTCATAGATATACTGGATCACCTGTTCGCGGCGTTCATGCTCGAAATCGACGTCGATATCGGGCGGCTCGCGGCGCTCGGCCGAAACGAAGCGCGAGAAGAGCAGGTCATGCTGCATCGGATCGACCGAGGTGATGCCGAGCAGGAAGCAGACGATCGAATTCGCGGCAGACCCGCGCCCCTGGCACAGGATCGGCGGGTCCTGCGCACGGGCAAAGCGAACCAGATCGTGCACGGTCAGGAAGTAATAGGCGTAGTTTTGCTGCGCGATCAGGGTGAATTCCTCGCGCATCAGCCGCTTCGCCTTTTCGGGCAGCTGCGCGCCATAACGGGCGTGCGCGGCCTGCATCACCAGATGTTCAAGCCATGCCTGCGGGGCCCAGCCATCGGGCACCGGCTCGTGCGGATATTCATAGCGCAGATCGTCGAGCGAGAATTCGATCGCGCCGAGCAGTTGCCGCGATGCCGCAATCGCTTCAGGCGCGTCGGCGAACAGGCGCGCCATTTCGGCGGCGGGCTTCAGATGGCGCTCGGCATTGGCAGCGAGCAGGCGGCCCGCTTCGTGGATCGCGCATCCTTCGCGGATGCAGGTGACGATGTCGTGCAGCGGCCGCTGCGCGGGCGTGGCATAAAGCGCGTCGTTGACCGCGATCAGCGGCACCCCTGCTTCGCTCGCCGCCGCTATCAACGCCGCCAGCCGACGCCGGTCGCGCCCTTGCCGCGGCATCGCCGCGCCCAGCCACACATGGTCTTGCGTTGCCGCCTTCAGCGCATCGGTCCGCTCGTGCCCGAGCGGGGCGAGCAGGATCAGCGCCATGTCGCCCGCCCATTGCGCCAGATCGGCAAAGCCCAGGCGGCAATCCCCCTTTTTCGCGCGCAGATTGCCGGTTGAAAGCAGCCGGCACAGATGCCCCCAGCCACGGCGGTTGCGCGGATAGGCGATGATGTCCGGCGTTTCGTCGGCAAAGACCAGCCGCGCGCCGACCACCAGCCTGAAATCGAGCGGCCCGTCTTGCTCGGCCAGTTCCTTCAGCGCCGCATGCGCGCGAACGACGCCGGCCAGCGTGTTGCGATCGGCAATGCCGATGCCGCAATGGCCAAGCGCAATGGCGGTGCGCACCATCTCGCCGGGATGCGATACGCCGCGCAGGAACGAATAGTTGGTGGCAACGGCAAGTTCGGCATAGCTCATGCGAACAGCCCGTGCAGATACCAGGCCGGTTGCGCCTTTTCGTGCCCGTACAGCCCGTGGCGGAACACCCAGAAGCGGCGGCCGAGCGCATCCTCCACCCGGTAATAATCGCGCGTCAGGCCGCCACCATCGGCGCGGCGCCACCATTGGCTGGCAAGGCGCTCCGGCCCTTCGGCGCGCGTCACCTCATGCAGCGTGCGGCGCCAGCGAAAGCGGTGCGGCGGCCCGTCGGGCACTTCGGCAATCACCTCGATCACTTCGGGCGGATCGAACAGGTGGATCGGGCGCAGCGGCGGCTCGCCGGGGTCGGGCAGGGGCCAGGGCTGTGGCCTGCCCATATCCTGCGCGGGCAGGGCCAGCACGGCCTGTTCGGGCAGATGGCTGTCGACATGAACCAGCCGCCGCACCTGTGCGCGCCCCAGCCTGATGCTCAACCGGTCGATCAATGCGGCCAGCGCATCGTCGGACAGGCTGCCGCCTTCGAGCGCCAGCTGCGCCGGTGGCAGCGCCTCCAGCCGCGCCAGCCCCAGCCGCACCATGTCATAACCGAAGCCGGGGTCGAGCGGGTCGCGCAATCCCTCGATCCGCTCGCGCATCAGGCGCAGCAGGGTGCCGGGGTCTCGCTGGGGCTGGCCGGCTTCGACCGACAGCCGCCGGACGTCGCCATCGCTGCGGAACAGCGCGATGCCGCAGCGGCGGCACCCCTGATCGCGTCCGGCCAGCATGGCGCAGGCTTCGTGCAGCAGTTCGTCCGCCACCGCGATGATGTGGTCGATCATGGCAACCGGCTCGGCAAAGCGGCGCTCCACCAGGATCGGCGGGCGCTTGCGGCGCGGCGTCAGGCGGCTGTCCACCCGGCCGAGCAGCCGGGCCAGCCGGTCGGCGGCGAGCGGGCCGAAGCGCGCGGCAAGGGCGGCACTGGGGCGATCGGCAAGGTCGCCCACCGTTTTCAGCCCGGCGCGCAGCAGTGCGGTGGTCGCTTCTTCATCCAGCCGCAGCGCCGCGACCGGCAGGGCCTCGACGCAGGGGGCATTATGGTGAGCGAGCGCCTGGGCCGCCTCCGGCGTATCGGCGATCGCGGCGTTGAGCGTGACGAAACGGGCAAAGCGCCTGACCGCATCGGCGGCAAGCGCATCCTCGCCACCGAAGGGATGCGTGCAGCCGGCAATGTCGAGCGTCACCCCGTCGGGCGGGTCGAGCGCTATTGAGGGGCTGTAGCGCTCGCAGGCCTCCGCCAGCCGCTCCAGAAAGGCGCGGTCGGCAATGGCGTCATGGGGGTATGTCACAAGCTCGGGCAGGCGCGCCCGCGCATCGGCCAGCGTAAGGCCGGGCGCGATCCCCAGCGCCGCCGCGCGCGGGTCCACTGCTGCCAGCCGCATGGCATTTGCGCGCTTTTCCACAAAGGCATAGGGGCCTTCAGGCCGCGTCCCTTGCCAGGCCAGCCGGTCGCAGGACAGCCGGGGGGCGACCAGCGCCAGAAAGCGGCGGGACGTCGATGAAGCGGCCATGCTCACGATCCCACACCACGCGCCATTTTCCTTCGCCGGCGCCGCCCCGCTGGCGCAGCAGCGCCAGATCGAGCGCGATATGGCCGGGGGCATTGGCCAGCAATGGCATCGACGGCGCGGACGCCACCGACCAGCGCGTGGTGGCCGCACTTGGTTCCGGCTCGGCACCGATCCGCAGCATCAACAGAGTTGCGCCCGACGTTTCGGCAGACAGGGCAAGCCTGCGGCTGGCAGACAGCGAGAATTCGGGTGCGCGCCGCCAGAATTCGGCAATCACGGTGGCTGCTTGCGGGCAGCGCGCGGCTTCGTTCGCAATCTGCAATATCCCGGCGGTATCGGGCGCGATGCACAGCAGCAGGCGTGCCGGATCCAGCCCGATGTCGCGCAGGCCAAGCGCATAAGGCTGCCCGCTCAATCCGGCCCGGCCGGGGCGAACCCAGATTACAACGCCACCGCGCTGCGCCGCCAGCATCGCCGCAAAGCCCGCCGCCCCTGGCGCATCCTCCGGCAACAGCGCATGAAGTTCGTGCAGCCGCCCCCGCGCCAGGCCGCCACCCAGCGCGGCATCGATCACGCCATGCCCCAGCGGGGTGGGGCGCAGGCCATCCTGTTTGCGCCACCGCGATTCAACCCTGTCCTTCAATCGCTTCATACGGGCCAGCCGGCTCGCCGAATCGTCGACCATTGTGTTCATGTTATGTTCTTATCGCGATGGCGCGGCAAGATCAAATGGTGGGATTGCGGAGGGGAGGCCGCACGTTCTTCCCTTGCATGGGGACTTCCCAAGGGCGCGACCCATGGCGCATTGATGCATATTGATACATGGCGCCGGCCGCATCCCATTCCATCGGCTGGACATCCAAACGCTGCTTTGCAGCACATGCTTCTGTTAGTGCTGATCTATATCTTTCCGACGAACGATGGCTAGTTGCCATGCACGACGTCAGCTAGTTAGACTAATGCGGACAAATTTCGCCCAGTTCATCTTTGAACCATTAACGATAAGCCCTAACGTCGCGTCACGATCAAGGAGGGGATATGCCGGAATCGATTTTTGATCGTATCAAACGCGGGTTCGGCCTGGCCGGTTCTGCGGTTGCGATCGGCAATTTCCCCTTGCTCAACGTTGCTAGATTATTTCGCCATCTCGAGAAGTCTGACAAATCGCTGCCCGCCAACGTGGCGCGCTATATTGCAGATGGTGCTAACAGTTCGCTCCTCTCAACCCTGCAGCGACAATCGGTTCGCCATGCCTGGACGAATCGGTCCATGATCTGGCCACGGCGTGACGAGGAAAATCTCTTTGGTGACCTTGGCGCTTGGCGCATCGATCAGATGTATCGATTTGGCGAAGTGCTGGCGACGATTGAACCAATATCATATGACTGGGGATATTTTGGCACCAAGAAATCTCCCGATTGGCTTCGCCACACTGTTACAATCTGGCTTGGGCATGGCCGCAAGAATCAGCCACTTGAATCGCTGGTCGCGCTTGCGGGGCATGCCGGTGATTCTGTTACGCCGACTCTCGATATTCTCTTCAGTCGCGATGCCGCTGAGTATGCATCCAGAAACAGCGAAGAACGCTTCGCAGGCATAGCACAATGGCTGGAACGATCTCGCGACGACATTGTGGCGGTTGCACCCGGCCTCGTTGCCGATGTCCGTGCTGAACTCGCCTCGGCGATCGGCCGTTATCACTTGCAAGAGCGCTATCTGGATCTGTTGATCGATCTTGCCACAGGATCATCGAAAAAGGTTCGCGCCAATGCGCGCCAGGCGCTCACGACATGCAATCCTGGCCGATTAGCCGCTGCGCTGGACGAACGCTTCGCCAAATCCCCCACTGCGGTGCGTGTCGAACTGGTTGGTGTCGCTTCCGTCGGCCTCGGCAAAGAGGGGCATGAGATGCTGGGCTGCTGGCGACAGTCCGAAACGGTGCTGAAAGTTACTGCCGCCATTGACAATATTTTGGCCGTGACCGCTGGGGACCCAGCTGCGGTGCCGGAGTCTGAGCAGGAGCATCGCAGCCCCGATGGTCCGGCCGGCTACTGGGCGGTCGACGGCAGCTGGGTTGAGGCAGGAATGCCGTCTGCGCTCCCGCCTCAAAGCCCCATTCCGCCTGACCTGCTGGCCACGCTCGAGCCAGCCATAACCGAATTCAACCGCTTGCTGGCAGCGGGAAAGGCACAGGCGACAGGAAAAAGGTGGCACTGGAGCCGGGACTATTCCGCCAAGGACAAGCGCGACCTCACCCGCCTGGCTCAACTGGCCGAGGGGGCTTCTCCAATTCAACACCAATCGGCCAAACCAATCGTCGATTGGCTGCTTTGGCATGAGTTCAAGCACTCGGCGGTCGATGCCTTTTTCAACGACCCACGCCTTACGCTTCGTCATCTTGCCCGGATGGCCGTTGCGCTGTCGAACGGCCAAGTCAGTGCCTTGTCATGGGGGTGGGGTGGCACTGTCGGCGCCATTACTACGGTGATCCAGCAGCGTCTGGCCAGGGGCGCCGATCTGCGGACCTTCATCGCGCTCTGGGAAGAGGCGGGCGGTGCCGACTTCATCAACGGCCATCTCAAGAATCGATACTATTGGGGGCTTCCCCAGTTCGACGTGCCGTTATGGCCATTGCTTTGCGGCAAGTTCGATTCCATCGACCAGGCTCTGGGGCTCATTCCACAAGCTCATCCCGAGCATAAGCTGACCATGCCCGGCCTTGAACTGCTGGAATATTTTCCGAAGCTTCCAGTCCGATATCGCGCGCAGCTGATGTCCCTCGGCAGCGACAGTGCCGCCGGTATCCGGGCCAAAGCGCGACAGTTGCTGCACAAGACCGCCGGTATTGATGCTGCAATCTCCCTTCAGTTGCAGGATGGTCGGCAGGACGTACGCGCGCTGGCGGCAGAATGGCTTGCGTCGCGGGGCGCCTCCGCAGAGGCGCCCGCGATACGAACAGCCCTGGACAAGGAAAAGAGCGACCTCGCGCGGGCAGCGATGATCACCGCACTCAATCGGTTGGGTGAAGATGTGTCGGCATATTTCGACCCCGCGGTGCTGCAGAAAGAGGCACGCGCGGGCCTGGCAAAGGGGCTTCCCAAGAACTTGAGCTGGTTTCCGTTCGATATGCTGCCAGCGCTTTCCTGGGCCGATGGAACTCCTGTCGACCCTGTCCTGCCGACATGGTGGGTCGTTCTGTCAGCAAAGCTCAAGCAGCCTGGCGGTAATGCCATGATGAACCTTTGGCTGGACCGGTTGGCCCCCGGCCAAGCGCACAAGCTTGGGTGGATGGTGCTAACGGGTTGGATGGACGAAGATACGCGCCAGCCCAGCGATGAAGAGGCGAACGCCTACGCATCGCTGCATGTTGATGCCACCGTCCGGCAGAACCTTACCTATGCCAAGCGATGGCCCGATAGCGCCGGCTATTTTTCGTCCGACCGCGCCGTTGTCTTCGCACAGCTGAAACGCGCCAAGGCTGGCGAGTATCTGGGCACTGCAGTTGACAGCAAAGGCATTCTGGCGCTTGCAGCCCGCGTCAACGGCGCCGACGCCGCTCAACGGATCAGGCCGTTCCTGAAAGAGCATGGCTCGCGAACGTCGCAGGCGAAAGCGGTACTCGACGTGCTCGCCGCAATCGGCGATGGCGCGGCGCTGCAGCTCATTCTGGTGGCGGCCAACCGGTCTAAGCAGCGTAGTGTTCAGGCCTATGCTGCAAAACTCGTCGAGAAGATTGCCGACCGAAACGGGTGGAGCCCCGCCGAGCTCGCCGATCGTACCGTGCCCACCGGTGGATTTGATCTCGATGGCACGCAGGAACTCGATCTGGGGACCGACCGAACCTACACGCTGCGCTTGGATGCCGAGGATGCGATCGTCATCCTGAACGCCGATGGACGCGAAGTGAAGGCGCTGCCCGCAGCGCGTGTCGATGACGAGAAGCCGTTGGTGGATGCCGCGAAAAAGCAGCTGTCGACTGCGCGCAAAGAGGTGAAGCAGGTGATTGCCGCACAGGCCGGCCGTCTTCAGGAAGCCATGTTCCTGCAGCGCAGCTGGGAGCTAAGCGACTGGCAGAACTTTGTTGCGGGCCACCCGATCGTCGGCCGGATCGCTGCGCGCCTCGTCTGGCAGGGTGTCGACGAACAGGGCGCAGCGATCGCCGCATTCCGCCCGCTTGGCGACGGCAGTTACACCGATTGCGACGACGCAGATGTCCGACTGGCCGACTTCGCTCAGGTTCGCCTGGCGCATTCATCCTTGTTGACGGCGGACCAGATTGATCGCTGGCGCAAGCATCTGGCCGATTACGCGGTGGCATCGCCATTTGACCAGCTGGGGCGTGACCTGCCCGCGCTTGACGCCACACAGGCCAAGGATCGCGAGATTGCCGATCGCAAGGGCTGGATGATCGAGACCTTCAAGCTCCGCGGCATCGCCGGCAAGCTGGGCTACCAGCGCGGCCCGGCGGAAGACGGCGGCTGGTTCGTGACCTATGAGAAGATGTTCCGGGAAGCCGGTTTGATGGTGGAGATCGAGTTTTCCGGCAGCCCGCTGCCAGAGGAAAATCGGCTCGCGGCGATCATGTCTCTGTCCTTTCGCAAGCTGCGCAGCGGCGGCCCCGGCGGCCAGGTCACTCTGGCAGAGGTGCCGCCGGTTCTGCTGGCCGAAAGCTGGCGCGACCTGCACGACATGGCCGACAAGGGCACCGGCTTCGATCCCGACTGGAAAAAGAAGGTCCATTGATGACGAACGAAACGCCCGCCATCCGACCCCCGGCCGAAACGCGGTATGCGGCAGAACTTGCCACGCTGGCAGCGCAGGATCAGTTCCCAAAGCCTGCCGGCTGGCACCTGTCGCCTCGCGCGGTGCGCGGCTTCCTGCTTGGCGATGCCAGGCTGGGGATCAGCCGCAAATTCTATGGCGATGATCCGCTCGTCGACCGGGCAATTGTCAGCCTGATGAGCCAGCAAGGGCTGATGCTGGTCGGCGAACCGGGCACCGCCAAGTCGCTTCTGTCGGAACTTCTGGCGGCCGCGATCTGTGGCACTTCGTCGCTCGTCGTGCAGGGGTCTGCCGGGACGACGGAAGATCATATCCGCTATGGCTGGAACTATGCGTTGCTGCTCGCCGAGGGGCCGAGCGAGCGGGCCCTGGTTCCTTCGCCGGTGCTCAATGCCATGCGGTCCGGGCGTATCGTGCGCTTCGAGGAGATCACTCGGTGTCCGCCTGAAGTTCAGGACGCGCTGATCTCGATTCTGTCCGAAAAGATGCTCGCGCTGCCAGAGCTTGGCCTCGACGCCGTGGCTGCCGCGAGGCCAGGCTTCAATGTGATTGCTACGGCCAATCTGCGTGATCGCGGGGTTCACGAAATGTCGAGCGCGCTGAAGCGTCGCTTCAACTTCGAAACCGTGCACCCGATTGCTGATCCAGAATTCGAGCGCGAGCTGGTGCTGAAGCAGTTGGCCGAACGGCTGGGCCCGGCGGGGGTTCGCGTTTCCGGGGAGCGCGACGTTGCCGAAGTTTTGGTGCGCACGTTCCAGGATCTGCGAACCGGGCGCACTGCTGAGGGAACCAGCCTGAACCGCCCAGATGCCGTCATGTCTACGGCGGAAGCAGTCAACGTGATGCACGCCGCCGCTCTCGACGCAGCCTATCTGGACAATGGCAAGCTTTCCGCTGCGCATGTTGCCCGCCAACTGCAAGGTGTGGTCCTTAAGGACTCGCCAGAGGATGGCAAAAGGTTGCGCGCCTATGTCGATCACATCGTCAAGGAGCGGGCAGGTCGATCTGGCGCGTGGAAGGAGTTTTATCAGGCGGCCCGGGCGTTGAAACTGGGCTGACCAGATGGAGCGGCCGACCCTTCACGATGGCGAGCGCGACCTGTGGGTGGTGCCGATCAGGCACCATAGCCCGGCGTGCGCTGCGCATCTTGCAAGTCTGATAGAGCAGGTTCGCCCGGCTGCGATCCTTGTCGAGGGGCCCTGCGATTTCGACTCGCTGATCGATCTGGTTTGCGATCCGCGCACGCAGCCCCCGGTTGCGATTGTCGCGCTTCGCGCAAGCGGTGGTGGGCAGGCGCCGGGCCGGGTTGCAAGCTATTTCCCGTTTTGCGAGCACAGTCCCGAACTGATCGCCCTAAAGGCGGCGAAGGCATTGGGCGTTGAAGCCCATTTCATCGATCTCCCGTCATCCGCCCCAGAAATGGTTGTCGGAATGGATGCCGCACCGCGACGTTCGTTGTTGGGCAGCGAGCGCAGCTTCGACGTAGGTGATTATGTGACGGCGCTCGCTCGGGAACTTGGCTGCCGCGACGGCAACGAGGTTTGGGATCAGCTGTTCGAAACGCGGCTGGCAGCCCCCGATTGGCGGGCCTATTTCGAGGACGTTGCGCGTTACTGCTCGTCTATGCGGGCGGCCACCGATCCCGCCGTCATGGCGGCAGATGGAACGCTGGCGCGCGAGGCGCAGATGCGCGCAATCGTCGCACGTGTCCGAAACGCGACCGGCGGCCCCCTGGTTGCGGTCGTCGGCGGCTTCTATGCCGAGGCGTTGTTGCAGGAGGGCGCGGGGCAGCCCGTTGTCGGCGCGGCGGACGCCGGTCGCAGCTATCTCATCCGTTATGGCATGCGCCAGCTGGATGCGTTGCGCGGCTATGATGCAGGGTTGCCGCTGCCGGGCTATTACCAGCGTTTGTGGCATCGGCGAGAGCATGGCGGTGCCGGTCTCGCCACGGAATTGATCACCGGCTTTGCCGCGCACTTGCGGACCGGAAACTGGGACGCGCCATCCTTCCCGATGGTTGCCAACGCTATTGAGCAGGCGGAGCGACTGGCGACGCTGCGCAACCGGCCTTTCCCCACGCGCGATGATGTGATCGACGCGATACGATCAAGCTTCATCAAGGAGGAGATTCCCTTGGAGGAAGTGCCCATCCTGAACGAGCTGCGCGCTTGGCTGACGGGAACGGCGATTGGCGAGGTGCCGGCATCGTCTGGTTCACCCCCGCTTGTGGAGGCGGTGCGCAACCAGGCCAAGGCGCTTGGCTTTGTCGTGGCCGACGGAGAACGGCGTCGTCGCGAGCTCGATATCTATCGCAAGCAGCGCCATCGAGCAGCCAGTCGTTTCTGCCATGCGATGACGCTGATCGGCACCAGATTTGCCGAACGCACCGCCGGCCCGGATTTTCGCAACGACGCTGCGCTGGATCGACTGCATGAAGTCTGGAGCCTTTGCTGGTCGCCATCGGTCGAATCGCGATTGATCGAACTGTCCGAGGCCGCCGATACGCTTGACGAGGCGCTGGCTTTCGCCGTCGCGCAGCAGATTGCGGCGCTGTCCGAGCGGGGCCAAGGCCGCAATGCACTGGCCGCGATCGATCTCTTCGCAGCCGCCTGCCGCGCTGGTCTTGGTGCGGGGGCGGAGGCAATTCTCGGTCTTGTCGAGGAGCAAGTGATCGAGGATCCCGAACTTGGCTCGGTGGTGGCCGCCCTTGCCGATCTGCTGCTGTTGCGTCGCGGGCGCGAGGCACTCGGCTTGAGCGAGGTCGGCCCACTGGACCGGCTGGTGCAGACGGCATGGCGACGGCTTGTGCTGCTTTTGCCCGAACTGGCCGATTTCGGAGAGGATCGTGCGCGCCAGATGCTGAAAGTACTGGCCGATATGCGTGGGGCAATCGAACTTGCGCGGTCGTCGCAAGCACCCGTCGATCCGGATCTTGTCGGTCAGGCATTTGCCGTGCTGCGCCGGCGCAAGCTGCATCCGATGCTGGACGGCGCGATCACTGCTTTTGCTTTGCTTGATGGACAAATCGACGTGCAAGAGCTGGAGGCCCGGCTGCGCGGGGAGCTTTCTGGCGGTTATGTTGATCCGGCCGACCGGCTTGCCTTTCTGGGTGGCGTCGTCGCGATAGCGCGCGAACTGGTATGGACGGTGCCGGCGATCATCGACGTGATCGACGCAATCGTGACGGGGCTGGACGAAGACGATTTTCTGTCGCTGCTACCGTACTTGCGGCTGGCACTGATGCCGCTCGACCCGCGCGAGGTGGACCGGTTGGCCGAGGAGGTGGCGGCTCGGCTTGGCGCCAACCCTGGCATGCTGGCCGTTGACGTTGGGATTTCGGAGCAGGAGTTGGATGAGAATCTGCGCCTTGACCGTGAACTGGCCGATATTCTGGCCCGCGATGGTTTGGCGTGAGTGATCCGGCTGCCCTTCGGCGCTGGCGCCTGGTGCTGGGGCGCTATGCCGAGCGCTCGATCCCGGGCGACGGCATGTCTCAAGCGGAGCGCAGGGCCGATCGCGCGCTGGATTATCTCTATGCTCGTGAAATGGAGCGCCGCGGCCTTCGCCGCGACCGGCAGCGGGCAGGGGGCATTGGCTCCATGGACCCCAGCCAGCTTACGGCGCTCAACTGGCTGGGCGAGCTCCGCGCGCTGTTTCCCCAGTCGGTCTATGAAGCTGTGCAGGCGCATGCGATCGAGAATCTCGAGATGACCGAGCTGTTGTCGAGCCCCGCGGTGCTCGACGCGCTGGAACCGAACAAAGACCTGCTGAAGGCATTGCTCGCGTTCAAAGGAACGGCAGGTCCGGCCATGAGAGCCAAGATACGCGAGGTGACGCGAAAGGTGGTCGAAGACATCACCCGCCGGCTGAAGCCAAGGGTGGAAGCCGCGATGGCGGGACGCCCAAACCGATTTCGGCGCAGCCAGGTCAAATCACAGCAAACCTTCGACTGGCGCGCGACCATTCGGGACAACCTCAAAAACTGGGATGCTGAACGCAAAGTCGTCATTGCGGATCGCCTGCGCTTCCACGGCCGCAGCCGGCGGCGACTGCAATGGACCATCATTCTGTGCGTGGATCAGTCGGGATCGATGCTGTCATCCACCATCTATGCCGCTGTGATGGCGTCCATTCTTGCGGCGCTTCCGGCCGTGGAAGTTAAGCTGATCGTGTTCGATACGTCCGTTGTCGACCTGTCGGCGGAGGTGCACGATGCGGTCGAAGTGCTGATGTCGGTTCAACTGGGTGGGGGAACAGACATCGCGTCTGCCCTGGAATATTGCGAAGGTCTGGTTACCCAGCCCAGCCGAACGATTCTGGCGCTGATCAGCGACTTTGAGGAGGGCGGATCAGTCTCGCGGATGCTGGCTGCGATACGGCGACTGGCTTCCGCCCGCACAACCCTGATCGGTCTCGGTGCTCTCAGTGACGATGCGGCGCCGGTCTATGATCGCCGCATGGCCGAACGCCTGGCAGGCAGCGGGATGAATGTTGCCGCACTTACGCCGGATCGCTTTGCGGAATGGATCGGGGGCATCATTGCATGATCGCGTCTGCGTTGCGCGAGAGCCTGGCGCCGTTTGACGATGCAGCGCTTGCAACCCTTGCCAATGCCGGGCTTGTCCGCCGCGCGCACCGTGATGCGGAAGAGGGCAAGGTCCGCCTCGTGGCTGCCGAGGGCGTTGCCGTCGAACTGGAGGTAGACGGACAACGCGTGCTGCTGGATGATCGCGGGCCGCGCGCCGCTGACTGCACCTGTAGCTCTGCCGCGATGTGCCGGCACCGGCTTGCGGCGGTGATTTTTGTGCGTGCTGATACGCCGGGGGCAGATGATGCACCAACCGAAGCGGACGCGCCGGGCGACGCCAGCGCGATCGTCATGGCTTTGGACCTTCAGCAACTCGAGAAGTGGGCCGGAAAGGCTGGATGGCGCGCGGCAATGGAACTGGCGCCGACCGCGACTGCAGTGGAGGTGTCGCCCAAGGCCTTGTCGGTCTCGTTCGTTGATGTTGATGGTCCGGTGCGGATCCTGCAGGGGCTGGGTTTCGACGGTATCGTGTCAAAAGCCTCGAAGGCGCGATTGAAGGCCTATCATGCGGCGGCGGTTCTCGCGGCACGCCAGCATTTCGGCGAGGCATTGCCCGAGGCAGCAAGCGGTAATGATGCGGAACCGGCCCAGCATATCGCGCCCGACCCGGCGTTCCTTTCGCTCGTCGCGGCGGCACTTGTCGAGGTGGCGGCCAACGGCCTGAATCTGGCCCCGCTGCCGCTCGAGGAATCCTTGTTTGAACTGTCGGTCTCGTCTCGCGCCGATAACCTTCCGCGCCTCGCGGCCTTGCTGCGAGCGATCGCCGCGCAGATCCGGCTTCGCCGCGCCCGCGCGCTCGATTTCGATCCCGACCGGCTACTGGAACTGTCCGCTACGTGCCTCGCGCTTGTGCGCTCACTCGGAGGCCCCGATGCGAGGCGTCGAACCATGCTCGCTGGCAACGTGCGGCGCAGCTTCGAGCGTGCCGAGCCATTGCGTTTGGTGGGGTGTGGCGGTGAGCGTTGGACCAGCGCTTCCGGGGCGCGCGGGCTGACCGGCTGGTTTGTCGATCCGGATAGGGGCAGATGGCTTTCGGTCAACATCGCTCGCGGGCCGGGCCTTGATCCGTCTTTTGTGCCGCGCGACGCTTGGGCGAGCCTGCCGCTCTGGCAAAGCGAGCCTCTAGCGGTGCTTGCGCATGCCCGGCTCGATCTGTCGGGTGTTGGGCAATCTGCCGACAACCGGCTGTCGGTCGGCAGGGACGCACGCGCAATTGTCGTAGAGCGCAATGTAAGGCCCGACCCATCCTGGTCCTGCATTGTGCGCGATTGGTCGACATTGCGGGACATGTGGATGCGGCAGGTTGGGCTTGGCCTCGATGCGGTCGAACAGCCGGCCGTCTGCTTGATCGAGCCCAGCCAGATCGCCGCGCCATTCTTCGACGAGCTCGCACAACAGCTGGTCTGGCCGGTTTGTGACACAAGCGGTCGCTGGCTCGCGCTAACCGCTGAGCTCGAGGAGCCGGTTTCGGTCACGATCGAAGCGCTGGATGCTCATGCCGGTTCGGGATGGCGGGGAATGGTGCTGGTGCGGATGGAGCGGCGCGGCGAGCGCCTGGCACTCTGCCCGATCACGCTGTTCGGCGGCGGCGATCCGGTAGACTTGACACTTTGGCAGCCTCCGCGGGGCGTCTCAGGTCGCAAGGGTGCGCAACTGCGAGACTGGCTCTGGCACCTTCGTCAGCGGCAAAGTCGGGGTTTTGTGACCGTGGGTCGGTCGGGCACCGATGCAACGCTTGCCAAGGCGTGGCGTCATCTTGTTGACCGGGCTGAGATGGGGCCGCCGCTTGCGCGCACGATTGATGGCGATCGCGCCGCGATTGCCGCGCAGATCGAGAAGCTCGGTCTAGCAAGATTGGGGGATATGGTGCGCAACGCGGAGCATGGTGAAGCGTTGCTTGCGGCAGCCTATGGGCTGATGGCTGCGCGACAAAAGCGGTGCGCGCCGCCGCTATTGCAATGAAACCGCGCCATGCAACCTACGACGTGAAACCACCTGCAAGGCGGCCAATCTGCGGGAAGGATATGGTGGACGCACTTGGGCTCGAACCAAGGACCCGCTGATTAAGAGCGGAGCTTTGTGCCCTTTTCGTTCCTTTCCAA
>NZ_JAIESM010000022.1 GCF_019746015.1 Sphingomonas sp.
ATTCGAACCACATGTTGACGGCGCCGATTCCGGTCAGCATCGCCAGCCCGATCGGCACCAGCGGATCGGGGTTCGCGGCCCGCCAGCGGCGCCAGCATTCAATGGCGGCGGCGACCAGCAGACTGAGATAGGCAATCTGCAACGGGCCGGTGAGAATGGCGCGCATCGCGCTGCCGATTGGCGGCGTGGTGTGGCGAAAGCGGGCAATGGTTGCTTCCTCATAACCGAAGCCGGCGATCAGCGCGCGCGCGGTCTGCGTCAGAAAATCCAGCGGCTGCGCGCCGATCCGCCGCATCGCTTCGCGACCCATCACCGCTGACCGCTCGGGCTCGGGCAGGCTGAAAATGCTGTCGGGGATCGGCAGGCCGTGCGTGCCCAATGCCACATTGACCATGAAGCCCGACGCCGTGGTGAACGGCACGAAGGCGCCAAACACCAGCCAGTTGCGCACCCACCATGGCGCCATCACCAGCAGGAAGGCAGGGATTGACCACAGCCCCAGCCGCAGCGTTGCCGGCCAGCCGCGCAGCGCGACCAGTGCGAGCGCGATCGTTACGGGCAGCAGCACGGCCCCTGGCTGGGTCAGTGCCAGCAGGCCCCACAGGGCGCCGAGCGCGAGGCCGTGTCGGGCGCGGCGGTGCCCAGAGGTGTCGGTCCACCAGATTATCGTGCCCCTCAGCATCAGCGTGATGAGCAGGATGGTGAGGGCTTCCTTCTGCGGAATGGCCGCCGCCAGCGCGAAGGGCGGATAGGCGAAGAACAGCAGCCCCGCGAGCCAGCCCGCTGCCGGCCGGCCCAGACGTCGCCCGATATCGACCAGAGCCAGCGCGGTGCCGATGTCGGTCAGCGTCGTCATCACCAATGTTGCAACCGGCGCATCGCCGAACAGCCGCCACCACCCGGCCAGCAACACGGGGTAGAGCGGCGGGAAATAGGCGCGCAGATCGCGGCCATAGCGCCAGTCATCGGTGATCAGCCCGCGCCCGTCGAGCAGGGCATGCGCCAGATTCTGGTAATTCATCGGGTCCGCGCCCAGCGCAACACCGCTTGCGAAATGGATCGACCAGAACCGCCAGGCAAAACTGCTTGCCACCAGGGCGATGGCGGCGATCGCGCGCTGCTGACCAGTGGCAGCGGCCCGGGCGGCCATTGCCGCCAACCCCAACCAGCCCAGGCACAGGCCAAGCGCTATGGGGTTGCGATCCTCCGCAGTCGTTTCGACCGCAACGGCCGCGGCGAGCAACGCAATGCCGGCCATCGGCACGAGCAGCGCCAGTGCTGCCGCCCGATGCCAGCCTGATGCCTGCGCGCCGCCCATCGCCCGTGCCGTCTTCCCCAACATGTCTGTCAGCACAGACGATAGCCGCATGCCCCTGCCAGTCGCTTAACGCAATTTCGCGCTGGGCGCGCCCGCGCAATCGCGTTAGGCGAAGGCGATGGCAGACCAAACCCCCCTTGATCGGTTCAAGGCCGTGCTTGGCGGCACGGCGCGCGCGCTGGCGGACGAGCCTGAGCTGGAACTGGCTTACACCGCTGATGCGCCGGCGCAATCGGGCAAGCATCTGAAAGTGCCGATGCCGGCGCGTGCTCTGCCGGCCGACCAGGTGGCCGAGGTGCGCGGCTTTGCCGATGGCTTTGCGCTGCGCCTGCGGCACCATGATCAGGCACTGCATCTGAAGGCGGCGCCGGTCGAAGCGGTGGCGCGCGCGGTGTTCGACGCGGTGGAGAATGCGCGCGTCGAGGCGCTGGGCGCGCGCGGCTATCGCGGCATTGGCGACAATCTGGAATCGGCGCTGCTGATGCGGCTGAAGAGCGACCCGATCACCCGGGCGCGCAGCCGCGACGAAGTGCCGCTGTCCACGGCGGTGGCGCTGCTGGCGCGCGAGCGGCTCATCGGGCGCCCGTCGCCGGCGCTCGCTGCGCCCGGCATGGCGCTGGTGCGCGAATGGATCGAGGAAAAGGCGGGCGGCGATCTGGACGCGCTGGGCCATGCGATCGACGATCAGGCGGCCTTCGCCAAGCTCTCGATGAAGCTGCTCGAGGATCTGGAACTGGTCGAGGGCGACCTGATGCCCGACGATGCCGATGACGGCGGCAACGAGGATGAGGGGCAGGACGACACCGAGCAGGACGAGGGCGAAACCACCGACGACGCCGGCGATCAGGGCCAGGGCGAAATCGAGCAGCGTGGCGAGCAGCAGCAGGGCGACCAGCAGGAAGGCGATGGCCGCCAGCAGCGCGACGACAGCTTCGACGAAGCCGATGGCGAACCCGGTGACGAGGGCGAGGACGGGATGATGCCGGTCCGGCCCAACCGGCCGGTCCACGACGCCACGCCCCATTTCGACTATAAGGCCTGGACGACCAGCTTCGACGAACAGATCGCCGCGACCGAGCTGTGCGATGCCGATGAGCTGGCCCGGCTGCGCGCCTATCTGGACCAGCAGCTGGTGCATCTGCAGGGTGCGGTAACCAAATTGGCCAACCGCCTCCAACGGCGGCTGATGGCGCAGCAGAACCGCAGCTGGGACTTCGACCAGGAAGAAGGGCTGCTGGACGCGGCGCGGCTGGCCCGCGTCGTCGTCAACCCCGCCCATTCGCTGTCGTACAAGATCGAGCGTGACACCGAGTTCAAGGACACCATCGTCACGCTGCTGATCGACAATTCGGGGTCGATGCGTGGCCGACCCATCTCGATCGCGGCAATCAGTGCCGACATTCTGGCGCGCACGCTGGAGCGCTGTGGCGTGAAGACCGAAATTCTGGGCTTCACCACCCGCGCCTGGAAGGGCGGGCAGGCGCGCGAGCATTGGCTGGCGGCGGGTCGCCCGCCCCAGCCCGGCCGGCTGAACGACATCCGCCACATCATCTACAAACAGGCCGACGAGCCTTGGCGCCGCGCCAAGCCGGCGCTCGGCCTGATGATGCGCGAAGGGCTGCTGAAGGAAAATATCGACGGCGAGGCGCTGCTCTGGGCGCATTCGCGGCTGATCGCGCGGGGCGAGGACCGCAAGATCCTGATGGTGATTTCAGACGGCGCGCCGGTCGATGATTCGACGCTGTCGGTGAACAGCGGCAGCTATCTGGAGCGCCATCTGCGCCAGGTGATCGGCTGGATCGAAACACGTTCGCCGGTGGAGCTGATCGCGATCGGCATCGGGCATGACGTGACCCGTTATTACAGCCGCGCCGTCACCATCATGGATGCCGAGCAGCTGGGCGGCACCATCATCGAACAGCTTGCCGCGCTGTTCGATGCCGCGCCCCGGTGATTGCGCTCGATACGCCGCCGGATGGGCTTGCCGGGCCGGTGAAACGGTCGATCACCATTGCCGGGCACCCGACCTCGATCAGTCTTGAGCCGATCTTCTGGGCCGCGCTGGAACAAGCCGCCGCCGTGCGCGGCCTGCCGCTGTCGGCGCTGGTCGCCGCGATCGACGCGCGCCGGCTGGAAGCGCCCGTGCCGCCCAATCTCGCCAGCGCGATCCGCTCCTGGCTCTTCTATGTCAAAACACAATCTGCGAATAGTTCTCAATAGCGTTGACTCTGCGAATGGCTCGCAATAGCAGGCTCCTGTCCAAGGAGTTTTCGCATGTCGCGCCGTTTTGCCCGCCATCTTTCCACTGCCTCGCTGCTGGCTGGCCTGCTGGCGGCCGCGCCGGCGATGGCGGCGCCGGCAACGGATGAGCCCCCCGCCACGACCGACGCGCCGGGCGATGTGCCCGACGAAGTGATCGTGACCGGGCAGAAGCTCGGCTATGACACCGACGCGACCAGCACCGCCACCCGCACGCCGACCAAGATCCTGGACATTCCCCAGTCGATCACCAGCGTCTCGCGCCAGCAGATCGACGATCAGGCGATCCGCTCGATCGGCGACGCGCTGCGCCAGGTGCCGGGCGCGATCGTCGGCCAGGGCGAGGGGCACCGCGACCAGGTGGTGCTGCGCGGGCAGAATACGACCGCCGACTTCTTCGTCGATAATCTGCGCGACGATATCCAATATTATCGCCCGCTCTATAATCTGGAGCGGCTGGAAGTGCTGCGCGGCCCCAATGCGATGATCTTCGGGCGCGGCGGCGGTGGCGGCGTCATCAACCGCGTCACCAAGGTGCCCGAGCGCGCCAATTTCATCGGCGGCAGCGTGTCCGGCAACAGCTTTGGCAGCTGGTATCTCGATGCCGATGCCAATGTGAAGCTGACCGGCGATCTGGCCGCGCGGCTGAACGCGGTGCATGAGGAATTCGCCTCGCACCGCCGGCAGTTCGGCGGGGAGTTTACCGGCTTCAACCCGACGCTGCGCTTCACGCCGGACGACCGCACCGCCTTCACGTTGTCCTATGAGTATAATGAGGACCGGCGGGTGATCGATCGCGGCGTGCCCTCGGTCAATGGACGCCCGCTCGAAGGGTTCCGCGACACGTTCTTCGGCATTGCCGACATCAACCGCAACAGCTTCACCGCGCATGTCGCGCGGGCGACCGTCGAGCATCGGCTGACCGACAATCTCACGATCACCGGCCGGCTGCTCTATGGCAGCTATGACAAATTCTACCGCAATCTCTATCCCGGTGCGGCGGTGATCGGCACGGGGCCGACGGCGCAGGTGCCGGTTGAGGCCTATTTCGACGCGGTCTATCGCGAAAACCTGTTCAGCCAGACCGACATCGTCTGGCGCACCCGCACCGGGCCGATCGCGCACACGTTGCTGGCCGGCTTCGAATTCGGCTATCAATTCACCGATGGCCGCCGCCAGAACGGCTTTTTCGATGGCGTGGTCGGCGCCGCCAATGGTGGCCTGCGCGCCTTTGCGCCGCTGGCTGACCCGTTTGCGCCGCCGCGCCCGGTGTTTCGCCCCGGCACGGGCCAGCGCGACGCGCTCACCCGTGCGCGCATCTTTGCGGGCTATGTGCAGGACCAGCTGAAATGGGGTCCGGTTGAACTGCTGGTGGGCCTGCGGCTCGACAAATTCACGCTGACGGCGACCAACCGGCTGCTCAACCAGACGGTGGAGCGTAGCGACACCCTATGGTCGCCGCGCGCGGGGCTGGTCATTCATCCCGTGGCCAATGTCACCACCTATTTCAGCTATGCACGCTCCTATCTGCCGGCCTCGGGCGATCAGTTTACCTCGCTCGACATTGTCGGCGCCGCGCTCAAGCCCGAACGCTTTGACAATTATGAGGTTGGCGTGAAGTGGGAGCCGCGCCCCGGCCTGCTGATCGCGGCGGACATTTACCAGCTGGAGCGCACCAACACCCGCTCACCGGGGCCGATTGCGGGGCAGATCCTGCTGACCGGCGCGCAGCGCAGCCGCGGGCTGGAAGTCGAGGCACGTGGCCAGATTACCGCCAAATGGAATTTGAGCCTGGCTTATGCGCTGACCGAGGCGGTGATTACCGACACCACCGCCGCTGCCCCCGCCGGGCGCCATGTGCCGCTGGTGCCGCGCCACAGCTTTTCGGCCTTCACCCGTTATGATTTCACCCCGCGCTTTGGGGCGGGGCTAGGGGTGAGCTATTTCTCGCAGAGCTTCACCACCATTTCGAACGCGGTGACGCTGCCCGGCTATGCGCGCGTCGATGCCGCCTTGTTCTACAAGCTCAGCAAGTCGATCGAGGCGCAGCTGAACGTCGAGAATCTGACCAACACCAACTATTTCCCGACCGCGCATACCGACAACAGCATCAGCACCGGCGCGCCGATCAACGCCCGCGCGACACTGCGCTTCCGCTTCTAGGATCATTTTCAGCCTTGCTGGAACGGCACCGGCCCGCTCCCCCACCCGGCCACCCACAAGATACTGCCGATGGGTGGCCGGGCGGGGGAGCGGGCCGGTGCCGCTACTAACTGAACGTCCCAAGCACCGCGCCGCCCGCCCGCAGGTTCAGGCGGCAGCGCGGCTGGCGCGCTTGCGCTCGTGCGGGTCGAGGTGGCGCTTGCGCAGGCGGATCGACTTCGGCGTCACCTCCACCATCTCGTCATCGTCGATATAGGCAATCGCCTGTTCCAGCGTCAGCTTGCGCGGCGGGGTGAGGCGGATCGCATCGTCCTTGCCGCCGCTGGCGCGGAAATTGGTCAGCTGCTTGGCCTTCATCGGGTTGACTTCGAGATCGTCCGGCTTGGCATTCTCGCCGATGATCATGCCCTCATAGAGCGGCTCGCCAGGGCCGACCATCAGGATGCCGCGCTCCTCCAGCGCATTGAGCGCATAGGCATTGGCCTCGCCCGCGCCGTTGGAGATCAGCACCCCGTTCTTGCGGCCTTCGATCTGGCCCTTGTACGGCCCGTATTTCTCGAACAGGCGGTTCATGATGCCGGTGCCGCGCGTGTCCGACAGGAATTCGCCATGATAGCCGATCAGCCCGCGCGACGGGGCCGAGAAGGTGATGCGCGTCTTGCCGCCGCCCGAGGGGCGCATGTCGGTCATCTCGGCCTTGCGCTGGTTCATCTTGTCGACGACCGTGCCCGAATGTTCCTCGTCCACGTCGATGACGACGGTTTCATAGGGCTCCTCGCGGCCGCCGGCGCCATCGCGGAACAGCACGCGCGGACGGCTGATGCCCAGCTCAAAGCCTTCACGGCGCATCGTTTCGATTAGCACGCCGAGCTGGAGTTCGCCGCGCCCGGCCACCTCGAACGAGTCCTTGTCCTCGCTTTCGGTCACGCGGATGGCGACGTTCGATTCCGCCTCGCGGAACAGGCGGTCGCGGATCATGCGGCTGGTCACCTTGCTGCCTTCGCGGCCCGCCATCGGCGAATCGTTCACGGCAAAGCGCATCGACAGCGTCGGCGGGTCGATCGGCTGCGCGGTGATCGGCGTCGAAACGCTGGGATCGGCGATGGTGTTGGCCACCGTTGCCACGGTCAGCCCGGCCATGCTGATGATGTCGCCGGCCTGCGCTTCGTCCACCGGCACGCGTTCAAGACCCCGGAACGACATCAGCTTTGACGCGCGGCCGGTTTCGATGATCTTGCCGTCGCTGTCGAGCGCGTGGATCGGCTGGTTGAGCTTTACCGTGCCCGTCGCCACGCGCCCGGTCAGGATGCGGCCAAGGAAATTGTCGCGGTCGAGCAGCGTCACCAGGAAGGTGAAGGGCGCATCGACATCCACCGCCGGCGGCGGCACATGCGCCACGATCTTGTTGAACAGCGGCGCCAGCGTGCCCTCGCGCGCATCGGCATCCTCATTGGCATAGCCGTTGCGGCCGGAGGCATAGAGCACCGGGAAATCGAGCTGATCGTCGCTGGCTTCCAGCGTCACGAACAGGTCGAACACCTCGTCCAGCACTTCCTGGATGCGTGCGTCGGACCGGTCGACCTTGTTGACGACAACGATCGGCCTGAGGCCCAGCGCCAGCGCCTTGCCGGTCACGAACTTGGTCTGCGGCATCGCGCCTTCGGCCGCGTCGACCAGCAGGATCACGCCATCGACCATCGACAGGATGCGTTCCACCTCGCCGCCGAAATCGGCGTGGCCGGGCGTATCGACGATGTTGATCCGCGTCCCTTCCCAATCGACCGAGGTGCATTTGGCGAGAATCGTGATCCCGCGCTCCTTTTCCAGGTCGTTCGAATCCATCGCGCGTTCCTCGACGCGCTGATTGTCGCGGAAGGTGCCCGACTGGCGGAAGAGCTGGTCGACAAGCGTGGTCTTGCCGTGGTCGACGTGGGCGATGATCGCCACGTTGCGCAGGTTCATTGCAATGTCCCGGATTATGGTTCGGGCGGGCGCATAGCTCAATTGTTGCGGCGCGAAAAGGGCGCATCGCCATCCGCGCGTCATCGTGCCATGCCAGTGGCGAAGGCTGGCAGCGTGTCTTATATCAATATCACGGTTGAACCACGCGCCGCGAGAGGGCATTGATAGGCGCCGGGAGAAGAGTGATGGCTACACAGATCGAAACGCAGCAACTGGTGCTTACCCCGCCCGAACCCGTGGCGCCGATCGTGCCCGAACAGGCCGCCGGGCTGGTGCCGGTTGATGCCGCGACCCGCACCAAGCTGGAGGAGCGGGTGGACGCGTTCATCACCGATCTGGTCGCGCAGGATGCGAACAGCCCGGAATTCGGCCGCCGCGTCGATTCGATCAGCGCGATGGGGCAGAAGGAAATCCGCGACGCGGCCGGCCAGTCCAACCGTTTTCTCGACCGGCCGGTGCGATCGATGGACAAGGACGCCAATGTCGGCACCGATCTTGCCCAGCTGCGCCGCACGATCGAGGATCTGGATCCCGGCAAGAAGATGATGGCGCCCAAGAAGCTGTTCGGGATCATTCCCTTCGGCAATTCGATGCGCAATTATTTCGACAGCTACAAATCCTCGCAGACCCATATCGCCTCGATCCTGAAGTCGCTGCAGAGCGGCAAGGACGAGCTGCTGATGGACAATGCCGCGATCGACACCGAGCGCGCCAATCTGTGGACGGCGATGGGCCGGCTGGAACAGATGATCGTGCTGGCCAAGACGATGGACCAGAAGCTGGAAGACAAGGCCAATGAGCTGGACCATAGCGACCCGGCCAAGGCCAAGGCGATCCGCGAAACGGCGCTCTTCTACGTCCGCCAGCGCGTGCAGGACCTGCTGACGCAGATGGCGGTGACGGTTCAGGGCTATCTGGCACTCGATCTGGTGAAGAAGAACAATGTCGAGCTGGTGAAGGGCGTCGACCGTGCCTCCACCACCACGGTTGCGGCACTGCGCACTGCCGTCACTGTGGCGCAGGCGATGACCAACCAGAAGCTGGTGCTGGAACAGATCACTGCGCTCAACACCACCACCGCCAACATCATCGATTCGACCGGCCAGCTGCTGAAATCGCAGACGGCGGCGATCCATGAGCAGGCCGCCAATTCGACCATCCCGCTCGAAACGCTGCAGCGCGCCTTCCAGAACATCTATGACACGATGGACACGATCGACACCTTCAAGCTGAAGGCGCTCGACAATATGAAGAGCACGGTCACGGCGCTGTCGGCGGAGGTGGAAAAGTCCAAGGGCTATATCGCCCGGGCGGAGGGCGCCGCACAGAATGGTGGCGCTGCCCCCGATCTGGTGAAGCTTGAGGCGCTTTCATGAGCGAGGTCGATCGCCAGATCGAACGATCCGCCGAACTGCTGAACCGCACCGCGCGCGCGCGCCAGGCGCCGGTGCTGCGCGAACGCCAGGCGGAGACCGGGCGCCGGATGCAGCGCGCGCTGCTGCTCGACGCGGTCATCCTGATCGCCGCGACGATCGCCACGATGGCGGGGCTGCTGGGGGTAGGCGGCTGGGTGTTGACCTTCATCGTGATGCTGGTTGCGACGATGGTGATGCTGGCGATCCCGACCCGGCCGGCGCCGCGCGCGGAGCAGTTGGCGCGGGTGCCGCTGAAGGCGCTGCCGGCACAGACCGGGCGCTGGCTGGAAACGCAGCGCCCCGCGCTGCCGGCGCCGGCGGTGCAGCTGATCGACACGATTTCGACGCGGCTCGACACGCTTGCCCTGCAGCTTGACCGCCTGCCCGAGGAAGCACCCGCCGCCACCGAGCTGCGCAAACTGCTGGGCGAGCAGCTGCCCGAATTCGTGAAGGGCTATGCCCAGGTGCCGCCGGCGCTGCGCCGAGCCGAGCGCAACGGCACCACGCCCGATGCGCAGCTGGTCGAAGGGCTGAAGCTGATCGACCAGGAAATCGGCGAGATGACCGAGCAGCTGGCGCAGGGCGACCTGGACAGCCTGGCGACTCATGGCCGCTTCCTTGAGCTGAAATATCGCGGCGACGCGGCTTAGGCCGGTTGCACCCAGGCTGAACGGCGCCGCGCTGCCCTAGCCGGCAGCGCGCGCGGCAGTCGCCCGGGCGGACAGGCGATCAACGGCGGCGGCGTGGATGCCGGGGCTGCTGACCAGCACGCCAAAGGCCTGAGCGCTTACGGTGTTGAAGCTGAGCGGCGCGCCGAGCGCATCGCTTACCGCGGCGCCAGCCTCGGCCGCGATCAGCGCGGCGGCGGCAATGTCCCACTCAAAACCCCAGCGCAGCGTGGCGACCAGATCGGCCTCGCCGGCGGCCACCATCGCCATGCGGAGCGCAATCGAATTGGGCTTGGCCACCATCACCAGGTCGTGGTCCTCGCGCGGCAGGCTGTCGGTCGGCACCCGCGCACCTGAAAGCGTGATGCGGTGGGGAGCGGCAAGGCGCGTGTCCCCCCGCCAGGCGCCGCCGCCGGCCGCAGCGTGCCAGCGCTGCGCCATCGCTGGTGCCTCCAGCACGCCGAGCACAGGCCGCCCGGCCTCGACCAGCGCGACCGACACCGCCCAGCCCGGCCGGCCGCGCAGAAAATCGCGGGTGCCGTCGATCGGGTCGACCACCCACAGCCGATTACGGGAAAGCCGGGCGGGGTCGTCCGCCGTCTCCTCCGACAGCCAGCCGGCATCGGGCGCCAGCGCCATCAGCCGCTCGCGCAGGAACGCGTCGACTTCCAGATCGACATCGCTCACCGGCAGGCCCGGCGCCTTTTCCCAGCGGCGATAGCTTTCGCCCGAGCGGCGCAGCGCCAGCGCCCCGGCGGCCTGGGCGATCTCGGCAACCGCTGCCAGCAGATCAGCCACTCGCCACCGTCATCCCCTCCACCAGCAGGGTCGGCACGTTGATGCCATAGCGGAAGTCGAGATCATTGGCCGGCGTCAGCTGGCGGAACATCTCTTTCAGATTGCCGGCAATGGTGAATTCGCTCACCGGCCCCACAAATTCGCCGCGTTCGACCAGAAAACCGGCGGCGCCGCGCGAATAATCGCCGGTCACACCGTTCACCCCCATGCCGATCAGCTCGGTTATGTAGACAGCGTTGTGTACACTTTGGATCAGCGTTTCGCGCGGAATCGCCCCCGGCGCCATGTAAAGGTTACTTGACATGACACCCACCCCGCCGCCGCCGCGCGCGGCATGGCCGGTGGGGGAGAGGCCAAGCTGCCGGGCGGAGGCGCTGTCGAGCAGCCAGGTTTCCAGCATGCCCGCAGACACGATGGCGACCGGCCCCACCGGCAGCCCTTCACCGTCGAAAGGGCGCGAGCGCAGCCCGTGCGGCCGGTGCGGGTCGTCATGGATCGACACCGCAGTGCCGAACACGGCGGTGCCCAGTGCCTCCTGCAGAAAGCTGGTCTTGCGGGTGATCGCCTGGCCGGCAATCGCGCCGAGCAGATGGCCGATCAGCGAATTGCCGACGCGCGGGTCGAAGATGACCGGCATCGGCCCGCTGACCAGCCGGCCCGGGTTGCAGCGCGCAACCGCTCGTTCACCCGCGCGGCGGCCGACCATCTCGGGCGCTTCCAGGTGCCGCCGGTGGCGCGCCATGTGATGGGCATAGTCGCGCTCCATCGCGCCGTCGCCGCCGGCCAGTACGCTGGCATGGATGCCGTGCATTGAGACGGCATAGCAGCCGGCAAAGCCATGGCTGGTGGCCAGCGCCATCACGCTGCGCCCGGCGCTGGCGCCGCCGCCTTCGCTGTTGGTGACGCCGGGCACGGCGCGGGCGGCATCCTCTGCGGCCAGCGCGTCTTCCTTCAGCACCAGCGGGTCGGTGTCGGCGCCATCGTCCAGGTCGAGCTGGGGCGGCGCGCCGTGCATCAGCCGTTCCTCGGGCGCCAGGCCCGCCCATTCATCCTCGGGCGCGGCGCGTGCCATCGCCACCGCGCGCTCGACCAGCGCATCGAGCGCGGCGGGCGTGAAGTCGCTGGTGGCAACGCTGGCGTGCCGCTGGCCACAGAATACCCGGAGCGATAGCTCGGCGCTTTCCGAACGGCCGACATCTTCGAGCTTGCCCAGCCGCACCGACACATCGGTTGACTGGTCCGCCTGCACCACCGCGTCGGCGGCATCGGCCCCGGCCTTGCGCGCCCGCGCCACCATGTCCTGCGCCCGCTGCCGGGCCTCGTCGATCGTCACCATGACATGGGACTTAGGCGGGCGCTCCGCGCTTGTGAACCCGCCACGGCCCGCTCCCCCACCCGACCGCCCAACAGCAGTATCATCTGGGAGGTCGGGTGGGGGAGCGGGCTGGAGCCGCCACAAGCAAAGGCGCATCCAGCGCCTTTGCCCAAACAAACCTCAAGCCGCGCCCACCACGAAGCAGGCGGCGAAGATCAGCAGCCCGGCGCTGCGGTTGGCGCGGAACCGTTCCAGCGCGTTCGCCCCGTCGCGCGGGTCGAGGGTCACCACCTGCCAGCCCAGATGGAGGGCAACCGGCACCAACGCGAGCAGCGCCAGCGGATCAGGCCGTGCCGCCCAGATCGCCAGCGCCCAGAGCGCGAGCGCCAGCGCATAAAAGCCCGCCACCCCGCCGCGCACCGCGCCGCCCAGCGCACGCGCGGAACTGCGCACGCCGATCAGCGCGTCATCGTCCATGTCCTGCAGCGCATAGATGGTGTCATACCCCACCACCCAGCCGACCGACCCGGCATAAAGCGCAATGCCGGGCAGGGTCAGCGTGCCGGCCACCTCCACCCAGCCGACCAGCGCAGCCCAGGAGAAGACCAGCCCCAGCCAGGCCTGCGGCCACCAGGTGATGCGCTTCATGAACGGATAGGCGGCAACCGGCGCCAGGCTGGCAACCGCCACGATCGCCGCCGGCAGCTGTAGCTGGAGCAGCACGACGAGGCCCACCAGGCACAGCGTGACCAGCCACACCCACGCCGCGCGCAGCGAGACGGTGCCCGCCGCCAGCGGGCGCAGCCGGGTGCGCGCGACCTGCGCATCCAGATCGCGGTCGACGATGTCGTTATACACGCAGCCCGCGCCGCGCATTGCCACGGCGCCCAGCAGCAGCCAGGCAATTAGATCCCACCGCGCCACCGCGCCGCCCGCCAGCGCCACGCCCCAGGCGCCCGGCCAGAACAGCAGCCACCAGCCGATCGGCCGGTCGAACCGGGCAAGCGCCGCATAGGGGCGCCAGGCCCCGGGCAGCCGGTCCAGCAAGGTGCGATGTTCGCTGTCGGGAACGGTTGTGTCGGTCATTAGCTAGCGTTTCGCTTTCGCTTGCCTATGTCAAAAGATGCCAGAATTCCAATACGAAACCATTTTCCCCGCTTGGTAAATTCAATATGCGCAAGCTGACTGCAACTTAGCCGCCCACATTTGTTGGCCCTTAAGGTTTAAATGCACCCCATCGACGGTTTGATCTTTACCTCCAGAGGGGGGTACGATTGCCACGTTTTTATCAGACAAGCTCCTGATGTAAGTTTGTATCTGTTTCAAATATACAGTATCGAAAGCTTGGGCGCCTGGATAATTTACATCTAGATTTGGAGGACTAACGATTATGAATCTTGTGTCATTTCTATCTATTAAATAAGACATGTAGTAATTAAATTCACCTATTGATTTTTTGACATTTAATGCGGCATTATTTGTTCCAATAGCCAATATAACAAGTTTTGGTCGAGTAATTTCAATTATATTTTCCGATAGTTTTGGCCAATCTTCGATTTTTGTACCGCCAATTGCAGCATTTAGAACCTTCAGTCCACATACATTATCCAACAGTTGCATTTCAGAAATACTATCACCAATTAAAATAGCCTGATGTTTTGGAAACTGATTTGCCTGTGAAATCGCAACCGCCGATTTAACTCGAAAGTGATCTTGCCCTACTGCGTAGCGGTATCTTGCATAGACGTACCCCCCCCCAGCAGCAATTACCATGCCAATTAAAGAAAAAATGGCTGCAAGATAGTAATAATAAAGCCTTTTCATGAATCCTCCCTCCGCTCCTCAGGCGACCGAAAATCGCAGCTCATCCCTAATCGACACGCCGGCGTGGCGCTAGTGGCGTGGTGTGGCAGGCGCCGCCAGCCGCGCGATCCAGCCTTCTTCGGCGGCGGTGAAGGCGCTGCGGGTGCCGGGGTCGGCGTCCGGCACGGCGGTCTGATAGAAAGCGATGCCGCGGCCGCGCGCGTCGATCCAGATGCCGGAGCGCAGGCCATAGGCTTCGCCGGCATGGCCGATGCGGGGGCGCGCATCGCCGAACGGATCGTCACGGCAGGCGGGTGGGCGGCCGGGCAGCGCCAGGATCATCACCCCCAGGCCATAGGCGCAGTAAAAGCCGCCTTCCGTCTCGCCATTGGTGCCGTCATAGCGCCAGTGCGGCCGCGCCATCGCCGCGCGGCTGGCGGCGGAGAGATAGCCCGGCCGGGTGAGCGCGCGCGCCAGCTTGACGAGGCCGGTCGGTGCAATCCGCATGCCCCCTTGCGGCGAAAAGGCCGCGCCGTTGCGCCCCAGCCGGTAGCGCGACAGGTCGCAGCCGCCATCCGCCGCCGGCGTTACCGGGCAGGCCGGGCGCACGCCGCCCAGCGCATCGCGCGCCACGCTGCCATCGGCGCGGTAGAGCGTCACCGCCTGCGCGACCGACCGGTCGCTGCACGTCGTCCAGTTGAAGCAGGCCTTGATGCCGAGCGGGTCGAACAGCAGCCGCGCCATCAGCCGGTCGAACCGCTCGCCCGTTGCCGCCTCCATCGTCGCGGCAATCACCGGAAAGTTGAGATTGGCATAGGCGAAATGGCCCGCGCCGTGCGCCGCATCCCACGCCGCCGGCTGGGCCATGTGCTGCGCCAGATCGGCATCGAGCGCGAGCGCATAATCCGCCGCATCGCGCACGCCGGCGGTGTGCGACAGCAGCTGGCGCAGCGTGACCGGCTGATCGGGGAAGGCGGGGTTGCGTAAGCGCCAGCCAAGCACGGCCGAGACATCACGGTCGAGATCGAGCCTGCCCGCCTCGACCAGCTTCATCACTGCGAGTGCTACGGCGAGTTTGGAGATGGAGGCGATCCGCACCGGATCGTCCACCGTTGCGGCGCGGGCAGTGGCGCGGTCGGCCAGCCCCTGTGCCAGGCGGCGGGTGGTGCGGGCGCCCGCAAACGCCACGCCCGCGCCGGCGGCGGGGCTTTGCGCGATCGCGGGCATGGCGCTTGTGGCGATCAGCAGGGCAAGCAGTGGAGTGCGCATCGGGCAAGTCTGCCGCGTAGGGGCGCCCCCGGCAAGCGACCTGCTTGAGAGGGGGCGCCGAATTGCCTATCGCCCATGCAGGGGGAGAGGAGGGGCATGGCCGGGCTGAAGCTTGATCGCGTGGGGCTGGCGCTCGGTGCGGGCGGCGTGGCGAGCGGGCTGGGCTGGGTGCTGCTCGCGGCGCTGGGCGGCAACGGGCCGCTCGCGCTGCTGATGGTGCTGATCGTCGGCACGCTGGGCACGATGCTGGGCACGGCAATGCTCGCGCTGCCCTTGTGGATCGCGCTGAGCCGTGCGGGCTATCGCGGGCCGGTGGCGGCGGCGTTGCTGGGGGCGGGGCTTGGCTTCCTCATCTTTCTGTTCGCGCAGACGCAGGGTTTCGGCCTTGCCGCTGCCCCCGGGGCCGGCGCCGGTGCCGCCGCGATGCGCTGGGCCAGCGGCGCGGCGGTCGCGCTGGTGCTAGCGGTGCCGGGGGCGGGCATTGCCCTGCTGATGTGGTGGGTCGGGTATCGGGGTTAGGGGTTGGTTGTCGCGGTGCCGGCCCGCTCCCCCACCCGGCCTCCCAACGGCAGTATTCTATGGGAGGCGGGGTGGGGGAGCGGGCTGGAACCGCCACGAATAACTCTTTACTCGGCCGGCCCGACGCGGAAGGCGCACAGCTTGTTCCCTTCCGGATCGCGGAAATAGGCGCCGTAAAAGGCCTGCGGCCCTTCCTCGCCGCGCACGCCCGGGGGGCCGTCGCAGCTGCCGCCCAGCGCCACCGCCTTGGCATGGAGCGCGTCGACACTGGCGCGGCTGTCCAGCGCAATCGCCAGCATGTTGCCATTGCCCGCCTGCGCCGCCGCGCCATTGTACGGCCGGGTCACGGCAATGCCGGGCTTGTCCCAGCCGGTGCCCCACATGGTGAAGCCGCCTGCCTCCTCGCCAAATTCCATGATCCGCTTGGCGCCGATCGAGCCCAGCAGCGCGTCATAAAAGTCGCGCGCCTTGGCAATGTCGTTGGTGCCCAGCGTTGCGTATCCAATCATGCCTGCTCTCCCTGGTGATGGTCAGCACGCGCCGATGCGGCGGCCGGTGTTGCGGGTTTTGAGGGTCATGCGCGTTCGCCCGGTCATCACCGACTGGCCAACGCTTTGATAGCTGGTGGGGGTATAGGTGCCGCTGGCCGTCGCGCGCAGCGTGGCGCCGGGCCGGACGCATTCCAGCACGCTGTCCAGCCGCCCGTTCACCGCGACATAGCGGGTGAAGCGGCACGCCTTGTCGGCATTGAGCAGGGTGCGCGGGCCGGCAGCGGCCTGTTCCGCCGTCACGCAGGTGGTGACGACCTGCGGCCGGCCCTTCATCGCGGCGGCGATGCCGGGCGGCGCGCCGGGCATCTGCACATCGATCACTTCGATGCGGTTTTCCCATTTGCCCGGATTGATCAGCCCGGGGCCGGCGGCGGTGAGCGCCAGGCAGGGCAACAGCGCTGCAGGTACGGCGTAACGCGGCATCCGAGTCGCTCCCCTTGGCGAGAGGGCAGAGCCTGTCATGCCCATGGCGCGCGATCAAGCGCGGGCGGTCTTGGCGCGTGTTGCCGCGCCCGCCGGCGCCCCCATATGCTGTTGCCCATGGCCATCCAGATTCGCACCACCCTTGCCGAGCCCGACAGTGGCCAGGCCTTCATTCCCCACCGGCCGGTGCGCCCGCCCAAGGCGGAAGGGGGCAAGGCGTTCAAGCTGGTGTCGGACTATCAGCCCGCCGGCGACCAGCCGACCGCGATTGCCGAACTGGTGGCGGGCGCGCAGACTGGCGAGCGCGACCAGGTGCTGCTGGGCGTTACCGGCTCGGGCAAGACCTTCACCATGGCCAAGGTGATCGAAACGCTGCAACGGCCGGCAATCATCCTGGCGCCCAACAAGATTCTGGCTGCCCAGCTTTACGGCGAGTTCAAGAGCTTCTTTCCCGACAACGCGGTCGAATATTTCGTCAGCTATTACGACTATTACCAGCCCGAGGCCTATGTGCCCCGTTCCGACACGTACATCGAGAAGGAAAGCTCGGTGAACGAGGCGATCGACCGGATGCGCCACGCCGCCACCCGGTCGCTGCTCGAACGTGACGACGTCATCATCGTTGCCTCGGTCAGCTGCCTTTACGGCATCGGCTCGGTCGAAACCTATTCGGCGATGATCTTCGACCTGAAAAAGGGCCAGACCGTCGACAGCCGCGAGATCGTGCGCAAGCTCGTCGCGCTGCAATATAAGCGCAACGACGCGGCGTTCGCGCGCGGCAATTTCCGCGTGAAGGGCGACAATCTGGAGATTTTCCCCTCGCATTATGAGGACACCGCCTGGCGCGTGTCGTTCTTCGGCGACGAGATCGAGGAAATTGTCGAGTTCGACCCGCTGACCGGCAAGAAGGTGGCAAGCCTGGACTATGTCCGCGTCTATGCCAATTCGCACTATGTGACGCCGGGACCGACGCTGAAACAGGCGATGGAAGCGATCCGCATCGAACTGGCCGAGCGGCTGAAGGAATTGCAGGCCGAAGGCAAGCTGCTGGAGGCGCAGCGGCTGGAGCAGCGCACCCATTTCGACCTGGAAATGATCGCCGCGACCGGCAGCTGCGCGGGGATCGAGAATTATTCGCGCTTCCTGACCGGGCGCCTGCCCGGCGAGCCGCCGCCGACCCTGTTCGAATATCTGCCCGACAATGCGCTGCTGTTCGTCGACGAAAGCCATGTGACGATCGGCCAGATCAACGGCATGTCTCGCGGCGACCACCGGCGCAAGCTGACGCTCGCCGAATATGGCTTTCGCCTGCCCAGCGCCATCGACAACCGCCCGCTTCGCTTCAACGAATGGGAAGCGATGCGGCCGCAGACCACCTATGTCTCGGCAACGCCGGGCGGGTGGGAAATGGAGCAGACGGGCGGCGTGTTTACCGAACAGGTGATCCGCCCGACCGGCCTGATCGACCCGCCCATCGAGATCAAGCCGGTAGAGGAACAGGTGCAGGACCTGATCCAGGAAGCCAAGGCCACCGCCGCCAACGGCTATCGCACGCTTGTCACCACGCTGACCAAGCGGATGGCCGAGGATCTGACCGAATATATGCATGAGGCGGGCGTGAAGGTGCGCTACATGCATTCCGACGTCGAGACGCTGGAGCGCATTGAGCTGATCCGCGACCTGCGGCTGGGGGTGTATGACGTGCTCGTCGGCATCAACCTGCTGCGCGAGGGGCTCGACATTCCCGAATGCGGGCTGGTGGCGATCCTCGACGCCGACAAGGAAGGGTTTCTGCGCAGCGAAACCAGCCTCATCCAGACCATCGGCCGCGCCGCGCGCAACGCCGACGGGCGCGTCATCCTCTATGCCGACCGCATCACCGGCAGCATGGAGCGGGCGATGAACGAAACCCGCCGCCGCCGCGAAAAGCAGCTGGCGTTCAACACCGAACACGGCATCACCCCCGAAAGCGTGAAGCGCAACATCGGCGACATCATCAAGGACGTGGCCAGCCGCGACCAGGTGACGGTGGAGATCGACGAAGACCGGCCACACATGGTGGGCCACAATCTGCGAGCGTACATCGAGGAGCTTGAGAAAAAGATGCGCGCGGCGGCCGCCGACCTGGAATTCGAGGAGGCCGGGCGCCTGCGCGACGAAATCCGCGCGCTGGAGGCCGAAGAGCTCGGCCTGCCCGACCATGAACGCAAGGCGCCGCTGATGGGCCGCAGCAACGAAGGCAAGCCGGGGACGCGCAAAACGCGCTTCGGCAAAAGCCAGAAAATGCGCGGCGGCATGCCGGGGAGTTCGCGGCGGGGGCGGTAGGGGCGGCACCAGCCAGCGCATCGGCACTTGCCGGCATTGGCTCAGTGTATTATGAAATTGCCACACATTCGGGGGTCGCCATGCGCATTCATCTCGCCATCCTCGCGCTTGCCATTGCTGCGCCGCTTGCCGCCAAGGATGCCGGGCCTGATCCCAAGATAGCCGCCGCTGTCGCCGTGCCCGGCCGGCCGGCCGCGCAGACCGCGCTGGACGAGGGCCGCAAGCCCGCCCAGGTGCTGAGCTTTCTCGGGCTGAAGCCCGGCATGACCGCCGCCGACATCATGGCGGGTGCGGGCTATTATGCGGAGATCATGGCGGCTGCGGTCGGCCCTGACGGCTCGGTCAGCGCGTTCGAGCCCGAACAGTTCATGGGCGATCCGCGCGCGCAGAAAGCCTGGGCGGATCTGAGGGCGCGCCGCGCCAATGTCGCGCTGATCCCCTATCCGTTCGACACCTTCGCGGCCAAGCCGGCCAGCCTCGATTTCACGCTGTTCCACCTGACCTATCACGATCTTTACTGGGAAAGCGCGCAGTACAAGGTGCCGCGCACCGATCCGGCGGCGTTCCTAGCCCAGCTGTACACGGCGATGAAGCCGGGCGGGATTGTCGGCGTCGTCGATCATGTCGCGCTGCCGGGGGACACGCGCGCGACGGTCGACAAGCTGCACCGCATCGATCCCGAGGTGGTGAAGGCCGATTTCAAGGCGGCCGGCTTTGTGCTGGAGGGCGAGAGCGACCTGCTGCGGGTGCCGGGGGATGATCACACCAAGCTGGTGTTCGACCCCGCCGTGCGCGGCAAGACTGATCGCTTCGTCTTCCGCTTTCGCAAGCCGAAGCGGTAGTCGGCCTAATCCTCCGCGATCAGGCTGGTGCGCTTCGTGTCGGGGAGCAGCGCGAAGCCGAGCGTTGCGAGCGCGAGCACGGCGGTCAGATACCAGTAGAAGCCGCTTTCGAGCCCGGCCTGCTTGAACCACAACGCCACATATTCGGCCGTGCCACCGAGCAGGGTGTTGCCGATCGCATAGGGCAGCGCCACGCCCAGCGTGCGGATTTCGGCCGGGAACAGCTCCGCCTTGATGAGGCCGGAGATCGAGGTGTAGGCGCTCAGCAGCACCAGCGGCACCAGCACCAGCGCGAGCGCGGTGCCGGCTTCCCGCGTGTCGGCCATTGCGGTGAACACCGGCACCGACACCAGCATGCCGCCCACCCCGAACAGCAGCAGCATCGGCTTGCGGCCCACCCGGTCCGACACCGCGCCCATCAGCGGCTGCAGCGCCATGAAGGCGAGCAGCGCCGCGGTCATGATCTCGGTCGCGGCCGCCGCTTTGAAGCCGCTGGTGTTGACCAGGAACTTCTGCATGTAGGTGGTATAGGCGTAGAAGGCGCAGGAGCCGCCGCCCGAGATGAGCGCGACGATCACGAATTCGCGCGGGTGCGCCCGCCATAGCGCCATCGCCGTCGATTTGGCGCGCGCGCCCAGCTGCTCGAATGCGGCGGTCTCCGCCAGGCCCCGGCGCAGCAGATAGACAAGGATCGCCAGCACCGCGCCGATCGCAAAGGGAATGCGCCAGCCCCAGCTGCGCAGATCGGCCTCGCTCAGCGCCGACTGGAGGATGAGCGTGACGGCGAGCGCCAGCAGCTGGCCGCCGATCAGCGTGAAATACTGGAAACTGGCCCAGAAGCCGCGATTGCGGCGCGTTGCCATTTCCGAAAGATAGGTGGCGCTCGCGCCATATTCGCCGCCCACCGACAGGCCCTGCAGCATCCGCGCGAGCAGCAGCAGCGCCGGCGCGCCGAGCCCGGCCTGCGCATAGGTGGGCGCGCAGGCGATCATCAGCGAGCCGACGCACATCAGCACCACCGACAGCGCCAGCCCCGCCTTGCGGCCATGGGTGTCGCCATAGCTGCCCATCCAATAGGCACCCACCGGCCGCATCAGGAAGCCGACGGCAAAGATCGCCGCCGTGCTCAGCAATTGCGCGGTCTGGTCACCCTTGGGGAAGAAGCTGCCGGCGAAATAGATCGACAGCGCCGAATAGGCGTACCAGTCATACCATTCGACCAGATTGCCGGCGGATCCGCCCACGATCGATACCAGCCGCTTGCGATCCATCCCCGTCTCCCTCTGCGCTCCTTGCCGGGCCGGCACGCCGAAGGGAAGGGGCGCGTTGCGATATCGCGCGGGCTGCGTCATCATCGCTCTCATGCGCGCGCCGATGCTGAGTGCCTTGCTGTCGACGGTTGCGGTGGCGGTGCCGCCCCCGCAATCGCCGCCGGCGCAGGTCGTGCCACCGCCCGCCGTGGCAGAAGCCGGCTGGCGCGACCGGGCGCCGACGCCGGGCGACTGGCGCTATGAGCCCGGCGCGGTCAGCGTGGCACGGTTCGGCAGTGCCGGCGCGCCGCGCCTGTCGATCAGCTGCGACTTTGCCCAGCGCGCGGTGGCGCTGTCGGTGCCGGGGGGTGCGGGCGCGATGACGGTGCGCACCGCCGCCCTTACCCGCGCGCTCACTGCTGGGAGCGGCGGCGCCGTGCGGCTCGACCCGCGCGATCCACTGCTCGACGCGATGGGGTACAGCCGGGGGCGGATCGCGGTGGAGCAGGGCGCGGTCGCGCTGATCGTGCCCGCCTGGCCCGAGATTCTGCGCGTGGTGGAGGATTGCCGGGGCTAGCGCGGGGCCGAACCGGCCTGCGATACCGCACAGTCCCCATGTCTTACCCAGACATGGTGAAAATACAAGTCTTGTAGTTGCGAATCACATGATTCAAACCTGAGTCGTGCCCAGCGGGGGCACGGTGTTTCAACTAGCGAAAGGAGGTGATCCGATGTCTCATGGTCCAGCAATGAGGTCGGTTCAGTTCGTTCGGGGGACGCGCCGCTAACGCCCCACAAGGTGCATCGCGGGAGGAATGACCCTCCAGTCAACGCGGCGCACTGGGCAATGCGGTTCGCATGGTCTCCCGGGCTGGAACGCTCCGGCCGCTGACCATGTCAGGAGGTTGCCGGGGTGGGCGTTTCGCTCCCCCGGCAGCCTCTTTTCATTTTTGGGCGCGCCCCGCCCCCTTGCCCTTGCCGCGCCCATGGCTAGGCTCGCGCCAAAAGGGGGATCGCACATGCACAAGCCGGCCATCGTCACCGCCCTGCTGCTCGCCGCGTCGCTGGCGGCGCCGGCGCGCGCGCAAAAGGTTGAGGAAGCCTCGATCGCCGATCTTCAGGCGATGATGGCCAAGGGCACGAGCAGCGAGGCGATCACCCGCGCCTATCTTGCCCGCATTGCCGCGATGGACCGCAAGGGGCCGGCGCTGCGCGCAATCATCGCCACCAACCCGGACGCCATTGCCCAGGCACGCGCCGCCGATGCGCGCCGCCGCGCCGGCAAGCCGCTGGGGCCGCTGGACGGGGTGCCGGTGCTGGTGAAGGACAATATCGAAACGGCAGACCCGATGCCGACCACTGCGGGCAGCCTGGCGCTGAAGGACAATCTTACGCGGCGCGACGCGCCAGTGGTCGCGCGGCTGCGCGCGGCGGGGGCGGTCATCCTCGGCAAGGCCAATCTGTCCGAATGGGCCAATATCCGCTCGTCACGCTCGAACAGCGGGTGGAGCGCGGTGGGCGGCCAGGTGCGCAATCCGTACGCGCTCGATCGCACGCCGTGCGGCTCGTCGAGCGGATCGGGCGCCGCCGTTGCCGCCAGTTTCGCCGCCGTCGCGCTCGGCACGGAGACTGATGGTTCGGTCGTCTGCCCCTCCTCGATCAACGGGCTGGTCGGGCTGAAGCCGACGATCGGCATGGTCAGCCGCACGCATGTGGTGCCGATCAGCCACAGCCAGGATACGCCGGGGCCGATGGCCCGGTCCGTGCGCGATGCGGCAACGCTGTTCAGCGCGATGGTGGGCAGCGACCCCGCCGATGCCGCGACGCAGGGTGCCGATGCCCGCGCCCGTGACTATGCCGCCGCGCTTGCGCCCGGTGCGCTGAAGGGCATGCGCATCGGCGTGCTGCGCCCGCAGATGACCGAGGCGCAGGCGCGCGTCTATGATGCGGCACTGGCAGTGCTGAAATCGCGCGGCGCCGAGCTGGTGGATGTGGAGGCGCCCGCCGCGCCCGGGCTGGGCGAGGCGGAGTTCCAGGTGCTGATCACCGAGCTGAAGGCCGACATGGCGAGCTACCTCGCCACCGCGCCGGCAGCGGTGAAGGCGCGCAGCCTCGACGATCTGATCGCCTTCAACCGGGCCAATGCGGCGGCCGAAATGCCCTATTTCGGCCAGGAAACTTTCGAGGCGGCGGCAAAGACCAAGGGGCTGGACGATTGGGAATATCGCGGCGCGCGCGCGAAATCCCAGCGGCTGGCCGGCGCCGAAGGAATCGATGCGATGCTGGCCAAGGCCAGGGTCAGCCTGATCGTGGCGCCCACCACGGGGCCGGCCTGGCTGATCGAGCCGGTTTATGGCGATCAGGGGCAGGGGCCATCGGCCAGCCGCCTGCCCGCCGTGTCGGGCTATCCGCACCTGACCGTGCCGATGGGGCTGGTGCGCGGCCTGCCGGTGGGCCTGTCGTTCATCGGCCCGGCGTTTAGCGAGGCGCTGTTGCTGAGCGCGGGCTATGACTATGAACAGGCCGCGCGCGCCCGCGTCGCGCCGCGCTATCTGCCCAGCGCCGATATCGGCCCGGGCCAGGACGGCGCGCGGTAGCTTATTTTGAGGCGGCCCCGGCCCGCACCCTGACTGTGCTCGTCACCCCGGGCTCGACCCGGGGTCCCGCTTTTCCTTGTGCGCGGCGCCACAGATTGCAGCGCCTGAAAAGGCAGCGGGACCCCGGGTCAGGCCCGGGGTGACGGCAATGCTCTCAAAAGCCGCTCGACCAAAATCCCCCTACACCGCCTGCGCAGCCGGCGTGGGCGCAGGCGCCGCCACGCGCAGCATGGCAAGCGCGGCCAGCAGCATTACCGCGCTGGCAAAGGCCATGGTGTAGATCGGCTGGCCGGGGAACCACATCTTCATGATCGACCCCATCAGGGTTGCCACCAGCAATTGCGGCACCACCACGAAAACGTTGAACAGCCCCATATAGACACCCAGCTTCGCCTGCGGCAGCGAGGCGGCCAGAATGGCATAGGGCATGGCGAGGATCGACGCCCAGGCAATGCCGATGCCCACCTCGCTGACCAGCAGCCACTGAGCGTCGCGGATCAGGAAGAAGCTGGCATAGCCCGCCGCCCCGCACAGCAGCCCCAGCACATGCGTGCGCGCCGCGCCGATCCGCCTGGCCAGCATCGGCAGCAAGGTGAGCGCGGCGATGGCGGCGACGCCGTTATAGGTGGCAAACAGCACATCGACCCAGTTGGCCGCGGCCTGGAACGCCGCGCTCTTGGCGTCGGTCGTGCCGAAAGCATGCTCGGCGACGACGGCGGTGGTGTTGATCCACATGATGAACAGCGCCGACCAGCTGAAGAACTGCACCAGCGCCAGCCGCTTCATCAGCTGGGGCATGCCGGAAAAATCGCCCACGATGGAGCCCAGCAGCGCCGGCGGCCGCCCCGCGCGCGCGCCGCGAATGGCAATGATGCTGGCCAGGCCATAGGCCGCCATCAGCGCGGCAAGCAGGTACATTTCCTGCTGGAAGCTGAAATGGCGCACCGCCGCCGCCACCACGGCGCCACCGGCGATCCAGGCGATGCTGGCGCCCATCGTGCGCTCGGCGAGCAGGCGGATGGTGTCGCCGCCGCCGTCGTGCCCGTCGCGCTCGAACCGGGCCATCTCCTCGGGGCTGTATTCGCGCGTGGTCAGCACCGTCCAGCCGACTGCCACGAACAGGCAGGCGCCGCCGAACCAGAAGGCATAGCGCACGGTATCGGGAATGGCGCCGGGCGGCGCGGTGTTCGCCACGCCCCACAGCTCGAGCAGCTTGGGAAACAGCGAGCCGACCACCGCGCCCGCGCCGATGAACGCGGTCTGCACCGCATAGCCGCTGGCATGCTGATCCTTGGGCAGCATGTCGCCGACAAAGGCGCGGAACGGCTCCATCGAGATGTTCAGGCTGGCATCGAGCACCCACAGCATGAACGCGGCGACCAGCAGCGCCGGCGCCAGCGGCATCACGAACAGCGCCAGCGTCGCCAGCAGCGCGCCGGCCAGGAAATAGGGCCGCCGCCGCCCCAGCGCGCCCAGCCAGGTACGGTCGCTGAAATGCCCGATCACCGGCTGCACCAGCAGCCCGGTCAGCGGGGCCGCGACCCAAAGCGCGGGCAGCTTGTTCAGAATGTCCGGGTCGTCGGGCGACAGCGTCTGGAAGATGCGGCTCATATTCGCATTCTGCAGCGCAAAGCCGATCTGGATGCCGAAAAAGCCGAACGAGATATTCCAGAGCCCAGCGGCGGACTGGCGCGGTTTTGTCATTTCCCCTCCCCGGGCCTTACGCGCGCGAGGGTGGCAGGGGGGCGGGCCGGCTGCAATCCCCCGGGGCCGCGCCGATCAGCCGGTGGTCGATCCGCGCACGATCAGCCGGCCTGGCAGCAGGATGGTTTCCGCCGTCTCGCCGCGAATGAGCTTCAGCAGCGCATCGACCAGCATTTCGCCGGCCAGCAGATAGGGCTGGGCAATGGTGGTCAGCGGCGGGTGGGTCAGGCTGGCGGCGGGAATATCGTCAAAACCCACCACGGCCACGTCTGCGGGCACGCTGAGGCCGAGTTCGCCCAGCGCCTTCAGCGCGCCGATCGCGATCGTGTCGCTCGCGCAGAACAGCGCGTCGGGTGCCGGCCCGCGCCGCACCAGCTCGTGCACCGCGTCATAGCCGGCCTGCTGGGTGTTGAGTGCATCGACCTGCGCCACCACCTCCGCGTCCAGCCCGGCTACCGCAACCGCCTGGCAAAGCCCACGATGGCGATCGTCGAATTCGGGATAATGGCTGGAGGCCTGACCGACAAAGGCGATGCGCCGACGCCCGGCGGCGACCAGATGCGCGCCCGCCAGCTCGCCGCCGCGCACATTGTCGCAGCCGATCACCGTGCCGGCGGCACCCTGATCGGGGCTGCCCCAGCGCACGAACTTGGTCCCCTGTGCCACCAGCTGGTCGAGCCGGGTGCGATAATCCTCGAAATCGCCATAGCCGAGCAGGATGATGCCATCGGCCTTGTGGCTGTCCTCATAATCGACGTGCCAGTCGCTCGACAGCTGCTGGAACGAGGTGAGCAGGTCATAGCCCCTGAGCGCACAGGTGCGGGTGAGCGACCCTAGCATCGACAGGAAGAAGGGATTGATCAGCGACTGGTCGGGCGTCGGATCCTCGAAGAACAGCAGCGCCAGCGTGCGCGACTGGCGGCGGCGCAGCGACGAGGCGTTCTTGTCGACCGTGTAGTTCAGCTGGCGGGCAATCGCCTCGATCCGCTTGCGCGTGGCCTCGCTCACCGCCGGGCTGCCCGACAGCGCGCGGCTGACCGTGGGCTGGGACACGCCGGCCAGCTGGGCAATGTCGAAAGAGGTCGTGCGTTCCTTCACGGCCAGGCATTCCCCTCGCTACGCCTACACGCCCGGTACTTGCGGGTCGGGCCGAGGCTATCGCAAATTGCTGCGCAGCAAAAGCACGAATTGAATACGTATGTGGGAATGTTCCCCTCCTGTGCCGATAAATGCGACATCCCGCCAATTGGTTGGGTGGGCGCAATGGGGCGCGTCCAGGAACAGAAACGGGCTGACGCCGTCCAGAAGGGCTGCGCAGCCGACATTCGGAGGGGCTTTTCGGTATGACCGCCATCTATCGTCGCAACACGCTCAAGATCGGCGCCAGCGCGCTGGCGATCGGGCTTGCCGCGTTCGGCACATCGGCCGCGCAGGCGCAGGCGACCGCTGCCGCCGCGCAAGGCCCGAACCAGGCGCCCGACCAAGCCCCGGCCGACGAGACCAGCGGCGACATCGTCGTCCAGGGCTTCCGCCAGTCGCTGGAAAGCGCGATCGGCACCAAGAAGGGCCGCGACCAGATTGTTGAATCGGTGACGGCGGAAGACATTGGCCGTCTGCCCGATGCCTCGATCGGTGAATCGATTGCCCGCCTGCCGGGCCTTGCCGCGCAGCGCATTTCGGGCCGCGCCGCCTCGATCTCGATCCGCGGCCTCGCGCCGGACTTCTCGACCACGCTGCTCAACGGCCGCGAGCAGACCTCGACCGGCGACAACCGCGCGGTCGAGTTCGACCAGTATCCGTCGGAAGTCATCAGCCAGGTGCTGGTCTACAAGACGCCGCAGGCCAACATCGTCGGCCAGGGTCTGTCGGGCACGGTCGACCTGCGCACCATCCGCCCGCTGGAACTGACCAAGCGCATCATCTCGGTCGGCGCGCGCGGCACCTATGTCGATACCGGCACCCTCAACGCCCGCACCGGCCAGTTCGGCTATCGCGCGAATGCCGTCTATGCCGACAAGTTCCTCAACGACACCCTCGGCGTGGTGCTGTCGGTCGCCTATAACAACGAGCCTTATCAGAACCGCGAATTCAACGCCTGGGGCTATGCCGGGCGGCCGCAGGGCAGCGTGATCGGCGGCTCGAAGTCGTACAACACCTCCACCACGCTGGAGCGTTTCGGCCTTCAGGGCACGGTGCAGTGGCAGCCGATCCCCGAGCTGACCGCGACCGTGGACGGTTTCTATTCGAGCTTCAACGACGACCAGATCAAGCGCGGCGTCGAACTGCCGCTGGGCTTTGCGGTCGGTACCGGCGCCAACGACGTGCGGCTGACGCCGGGCACCGTGCAGAACGGCGTCATCACCTCGGGCACCTTCTCCAACGTGAAGGGCGTGGTGCGCAACGACGTGTTCCAGCGCCGCGCGAAGCTCTACGCCTTTGGCTATAACCTGAAATATGAAGGCGAGAATGGCTGGAGCGCGATGCTCGACATCAGCTATTCGCGCACCGACCGCAACGAGCTGGTGCTGGAAAGCTATGCCGGCACCGGCCGCGGCCAGGGCAATGGCGCCACCGACACGCTGGCCTTCACCAGCACGACGACGGGCACCACCTTCCGCCCGACGCTGAACTATGGCGATTACAATTCCATCCTGCTGACCAGCCCGCAGGGCTGGGGCGGCAACCAGACCGCCGTCAACGGCCAGCGCATTCTCGGCGGGCAGGACGGTTACTATAACAACCGCATCATCCGCGACCAGCTGGGCCAGTACCGGGTCGAGGTGACCAAGAAGTTCGGTGGCAACTTCATCGACTCGGTGACGTTCGGCCTGAACTATACCGACCGCAGCAAGAATCTGCGCCCGGACGAGTTCTTCCTGGGGCTGGCGGCCAATACCAATGGCACCACCAGCGTGGCAGTGCCGCCGCAGTTCCGCCTGGGCACCAGCAACCTGACCTTCGGACTGGGGCCGGTGATCAGCTATGATCCGATCGCGCTGATCAATGCCGGGGTCTACAACCGCGTGCCCAATCCGTTCGGCGACGTGGTGGTGAAGGCGTTCGACGTGTCGGAAAAGCTGCTGACCGCCTATCTGCAGACCAATATCAAGTCCGAATTCAGCTTCGGCACGCTGACCGGCAATGTCGGCTTGCAGATGATCGCCACCGACCAGAATTCGCAAGGCGCGACGGCGATCTTCTTGGGTACCAACCCCAATGGCTCGCCCAATATCGGCGCGCGGTTCCGCAACGCCAGCACCGGCTATTACGACTTCCTGCCCAGCCTCAACCTGTCGATGCGGTTCAACAGCGACTGGGTGATCCGCGTCGGCGCGGCGCGTGAAATCATCCGGCCGCGGCTTGACGATATGCGCGCGACGCTGTCGTTCGGTGTCGACAACAACAATGGCCTCGTCACCGGCGGCTCGGGCAATCCCAATCTGCGGCCGTGGCGCGCCAACGCGTTCGACCTGTCGATCGAAAAATATTTCGGCGCCCGCGGCTATCTGGCGGTGCAGACCTTCTTCAAGGATCTGAAGAGCTATATCTACAACGCCGACATTCCGTTCGACTTCACCGGCTTCCCGGTGCCGAACATCGGCCGGCCGATCAACTTCCAGGGCTTCGTCAACGCGCCGATCAACGGCCAGGGCGGCAACATCTATGGCGTCGAACTGGCGGGTACTGTGCCGTTCGAGATCATCACGCCGGCGCTCTCCGGCTTCGGCATCACGGGCAGCGCCTCGTTCACCGAAACCAGCATCCGCCCGACTCCGGGCCAGCCGCCGGAGCAGCTGCCCGGCTTCTCGAAGGTGGTTGCCAACGTCTCGGGCTATTTCGAGAAATGGGGCTTCAACGCGCGCGGCAGCATCCGCTACCGGTCGAGCTTCGTCGGTGAACTGTCGGGCTTTGGCGCCGCCCGCACGCGCCGCACGGTGCTGGGTGAAACGCTGTTCGACGCGCAGATCGGCTATGACTTCAGCAAGGGGCCGCTGAAGGGCCTGTCGCTCTACATCCAGGGCCAGAACCTGCTCGACACGCCGCTGCGCACGCAGGACCCGGGCCTGCCGTTCAACGTGATCGACTTCCAGACCTATGGCCGGCGCTTCCTGGCGGGCTTCACCTATCGCTATTAAGCGGTAAACCGGCCCCTGCCCGGCCGTGTTGGCCGGGCAGGGTAACCTGCAAGAGGGTGGCATGGCGCGCGCGCGGATTGGCGACATTGTCATCGTCGGCGGTGGCACGGCGGGATGGATGGCGGCGGCGGCGCTCGTGCGCTTCGCCGGGCGCAACGCACGCATCACGCTGATCGAATCCGACGAGATCGGCACGGTCGGCGTTGGTGAGGCGACGATTCCGCAGATCAAGCTGTTCAACCAGGGCCTGGGCATTGCCGAGCCTGATTTCGTGCGCGCGACGCAAGGCAGCTTCAAGCTGGGCATCGAATTTGTCGGCTGGGGTGCGGCCGACAGTCGCTATATCCACGCGTTCGGCATGGTCGGCCAGCCTTTGGGGCTGCTGCCCTTCCACCATTACTGGCTGCGCGCGCGGGCCGAGGGGTCGCCCGTCTCGCTCTGGGATTATTCGACCGGCGCGCAGGCCGCCGCCGCCAACCGCTTCCAGCCGCCCGCTGACCAGCCCGGGCGGATGCCGGCCGGGCATGATTATGCCTTCCACTTCGACGCCGGCCTTTATGCCGCCTACCTGCGTCGCCGGGCCGAAGCAGCCGGCGTCATCCGGCGCGAGGGGCGCATTGCCGACGTGCGGCTGCGCGGCGAGGACGGCTTTGTCGAGGGCGTGACGCTGGCCGATGGCACCCGCATCGACGGTGCGCTGTTCATCGATTGCTCGGGCTTTCGCGGGCTGCTGATCGAGCAGGCGCTGGGCGCGGGCTATGACGACTGGTCGCGCTGGCTGCCGTGCGACCGGGCGCTCGCGGTGCCCTGTGCTCGGGTGGCGCCGCTCACCCCCTATACCCGCTCGACCGCGCATGCCGCTGGCTGGCAGTGGCGGATCCCGCTCCAGCACCGCACCGGCAACGGCCTCGTTTATTGCAGCGCGCATCTGGACGATGACAGTGCCGCGCGCCAGCTGCTCGCCGGGCTGGACGGCGAAGCGCTGGGCGATCCGCGCCCGCTCAAATTCACCACCGGCAAGCGGCGGGCGATGTGGGTGAAGAACTGCGTCGCGCTGGGGCTGGCGGCCGGGTTCATGGAGCCGCTTGAATCGACCAGCATCCACCTGATCCAGGCCGGCATCGCGCGGTTGCTCAACCTGTTCCCCGATGCTGGTTTCGACCCCGCCGACATTGCCGAGTTCAACCGGCAGAGCGATTTCGAGTGGCAGGCGATCCGTGATTTCCTGGTGCTGCACTATCACGCCAATCGCCGCGACGAGCCGTTCTGGCGAGACTGTGCAGCGATGGCGGTGCCCGATGGCCTGTCCGCCAGGCTCGCGCTGTTCCGCGCCAATGGCCGGCTGTTCCGCGAGCATGAGGAGCTGTTCACCGAGCTGGGCTGGCTGCAGGTGCTGGTCGGGCAGGGGGTGATGCCGGCCGGCTATCATCCGCTGGCCGATGCGCTGCCCGCTGCCGAGCTTGCCCGCTTTCTGGAGGCGATGCGCCGCCACAGCGCGGACAGTGCAGCGGCACTGCCTGACCATGCCGATTTCATCGCGCGCCACTGCGCTGCGCCCAAGCTGGAGCTGACCCCCGCATGATCCGTTGGTTGACAGTCTGGTTGACACTGTTGGCAACCGCCATGCCGGCGGCGGCGCAGAATTATCTTTCGCGCCTGCCCGAAGACGAGATCATTTATTTCCTGCTGCCCGACCGTTTCGACAATGCGGACCCGGCCAATGACCGTGGCGGCCTGACCGGGGACCGGCTGAAAACCGGCTATGACCCGACGAGCAAGGGCTTCTACCATGGCGGCGACCTGAAGGGCGTGATCCGCCGGCTGGACTATCTGCAGCATCTGGGCGTGACCGCCATCTGGGTCGGCCCGATCTTCAAGAACAAGCCGGTTCAGGGCCCGCCGGGGGCGGAATCGGCGGGCTATCACGGCTATTGGATCACCGATTTCACGCAAGTCGACCCGCATTTCGGCACCAATGCCGATTTCAAGGCGCTGGTCGATGCGGCGCACGCGCGCGGCATCAAGGTGTATATGGACATCATCGTCAACCACACGGCAGACGTGATCAAATATCGCCAGTGCGTGCCCGACACCAATTGCCCCTATCGCGCGAAGGGGGACTATCCCTTTTCGCGGCGCGGCGGGGTGGATGGCGCGGCGATCAATCCGGGCTTTGCCGGCGATGCGGTGCAGACGCCGGACAATTTCGCCAGGCTCACCGACCCCGGCTTTGCCTATACCCCCTATCTGCCCAAGGGCGAGGAGCAGGCGAAAACGCCGGCGTGGCTCAACGACATCACGCTCTATCACAATCGCGGCGATTCGACCTGGACCGGCGAGAGCGTGACCTATGGCGATTTTGCGGGGCTGGACGATCTGGCGACCGAGGACCCCCGCGTCGTCGCCGGCTTTATCGACATCTTCAAGGGCTGGATCGACCGGTTCGGCATCGACGGCTATCGCATCGACACCGCCAAGCATGTGAACCCGGAATTCTGGCAGGCCTTTGTGCCGGCCATCCGTGCGCACGCCCGCGCGCGCGGCATCCCGAACTTCCACATCTTTGGCGAGGTTGCGCTGGGCGTGTTCGATACGGCGCAGCTGGCCCGCCACACCCGGGTGGACGGCTTTCCCGCCGTGCTCGATTTCGGCTTTCAGATCGCGGTGATCCGCGCCCTGGCGGAGGGCAAGGGCACCGACCTGCTGGCCGAGCTGTTTGCCAATGATGCGATCTATGAGGGCGGCGCAGACACGGCGCGGACGCTGCCGACATTCCTTGGCAACCATGACGGCGGCCGCTTTGCCACCTTCGTGCGGCAGATGAACCCCGGCGCCGATGCCGCCGAGCAGCTGGCGCGGGTGAAGCTGGCGCACGCGATGCTGCTCACGCTGCGCGGCGTGCCAACGGTCTATTCGGGCGATGAGCAGGGCTTTGTCGGCTATGGCGGCGATCAGGATGCGCGCGAAGACATGTTTGCCAGCAAAGTGGCGCGCTATACCGACCATGGTCTGCTGGGCACGACATCGACCAACGCCGTGGCCAATTTCGACGAGCAGCACCCGCTGTACCGGCTGATTGCCGGTCTGGCCAAGCTGCGCGCCGCGCACCCGGCCCTGCGCCGGGGCATCACCACCGTGCGCGCGGCTGAGGACAAGCCGGGGCTGTTCGCGGTGACGCGGCGCGACGCAGCGAGCGGCGAGCGCGTGCTGATCGCCTTCAACACCTCGGCCGAGCCGATCACCCGGCAGATCGCGATTGCCAGCGACGTGGCCGGGTTCGACACGCTCGACGGCGGTTGCCCGGCGGCCGTTTCCGCGCCGGGCAGCGTCCGGCTGACAGTGCCGGCGTTCGGCTATGCAATCTGTAAGGGCAGGGTCAATCCGTGAGCACATCGCAAGTCTTGCGCGAAGAGCATCCGCACGCGGCGCGCGAATGGTGGCGCGGCGCGACCATCTATCAAATCTATCCGCGCTCCTTTGTCGATTCGAACGGCGACGGGATCGGCGATCTGCCGGGCATCACTGCCCGGCTGGATCATGTCGCGTCGCTGGGGGTGGAGGCGGTGTGGCTGTCGCCCTTCTTTCCCTCGCCGATGAAGGATTTCGGCTATGACGTCAGCGATTATTGCGGCGTCGATCCGATTTTCGGCACGCTCGCTGACTTCGACGCGCTGGTCGCGCGGGCGCATGCGCTGGGGCTGCGCGTCATCATTGATCAGGTCTATGCCCATACGTCGGACGCGCATGACTGGTTCGCCGAGAGCCGCGCCAGCCGAGACAATCCGCGCGCCGACTGGTATGTCTGGGCCGACGCCAAGCCGGAGGGGAGCCCGCCCAACAACTGGCAATCGGTGTTCGGCGGCCCGGCCTGGACGTGGGACGCGCGGCGCGGCCAATATTACATGCACAATTTCCTGAGCAGCCAGCCGCAGCTCAACCTGCACAACCCGGATGTGCAGGATGCGCTGCTCGATACCGCGCGCTTCTGGCTCGATCGCGGCGTGGATGGTTTCCGCGTCGATGCGATCAACTTTTCGATGCACGACCCCGCGCTCACCGACAATCCGCCGGCGCCGCCCAGCGCCGCGCCGCGCAGCCGCCCGTTCGATTTCCAGCTGCACGTCCACAACCAGTCGCACCCCGATATCCCGCGCTTCATCGCGCGGATGCGCGAAGTGCTCGACAGCTATGGCGCCACCTTCAGCGTGGCCGAAGTGGGCGGGGCGGACAGCGACCGCGAGATGAAGGCGTTCACCGCCGGCGACGCGCATTTCAACTCCGCCTACAGCTTCGACTTTCTCTATGCCGAGCGGCTGACCCCGGCGCTGGTGCGCGATACGGCCGCACGCTGGCCCGATGCGCCGGGCATTGGCTGGCCGAGCTGGGCCTTTTCCAACCATGATGCGCCGCGCGCCATTTCGCGCTGGGCGCCGCCGCACGCGCGCGCTGCCTATGCGCGGATGACGATGCTGTTGCTGCTGTGCCTGCGCGGCGATGTGTTCCTCTATCAGGGTGACGAGCTGGGGCTGACCCAGGTCGAGATCGGCTATGCCGACCTGAAAGACCCGGAGGCGATTGCCAACTGGCCGCTGACGCTGGGGCGCGACGGCGCGCGCACGCCGATGCCGTGGTGTGCGAATTCGCCCAATCTGGGCTTTTCGACCGCGCGGCCCTGGCTGCCGCTGGGCGCCGATCATGGCGCGCTGGCGGCGGAGGTGCAGGCGCATGATCCGCAGTCGATGCTCAACCTCACCCGCCGGCTGATCGCCCGGCGCCGGGCGAGCGACGCGCTGCTGACCGGCACCATGGAGGTGACCACCGCGACCGAGACGCTGCTGGTGTTCGAGCGTGTGGTGCCGGGCGAGCGGCTGATCTGCGCGTTCAACCTGGGCGAGGCGCCGTGCGACTGGCGACCCGAGGGCGAGTGGCAGGTGATCGAGAGCGTGAACGACGCCGGTCTCGGCCGGCTGGGCGCGTTTGCCGGGCTGATTGCGGTCGCACGATGACGGGCAGGGCAGGGGAAGCGATGATGGAGCGGGCAGCGATCAACGGGGTGCGGTGGTTGGTCGCGGCGATCACCGCACTGATGCTGGGCACGCCGGCGCTGGCGGAGGATGTGGCCGTTGCCGCCGCCCAGTCGCCCGGCGGCGTGGTGGCAGTGGCGCTCTATATCGATGGCGACGGGCGGGTGAGCTACACCGTGTCGCGGCGCGGCACCGCCATTCTCGACAAGTCGCGGCTGGGCTTTTTGTTCACCGATCAGGCCAAGATCGAGCGCGACCAGATGTTCGTTGCCGCCACCATGCGCGACGAGGATGGCAGCTGGGAACAGCCCTGGGGCGAATGGCGCACCATCCGCAACCACTTCCGCGAACTGCGCGCGCGCTTTCAGGACAAGGGGGCGCCGGGCCGCCGCTATGATGTGGTGTTCCGCCTTTATGACGATGGCGTCGGCTTCCGCTATGAATTTCCCGAACAGGCCGCGCTTAAGACCGCGAACATTGCCGATGAGCTGACCGAATTCGCCTTTGCGCAGGATGGCACGGCATGGTGGAAGCCGGCATTCCTGTGGAACCGCGAGGAATATCTCTACAACAAGACGCCGCTGGCCGCCGTCGGCACCGCCGACACGCCGGTGACGATCCGGCTGGCGGACGGCACCCATGTCGCGCTGCACGAGGCGGCGCTGGTCGATTATTCGGGCATGGCGGTGGCGCGCACCGACGGCAATACGCTGCGCGCCACGCTGACGCCGGGCGCCGGGCGCCCCAAGGTGGTGCGCAGCGGCGCGTGGCACACGCCGTGGCGCACCCTGATCATCGCCGATGATGCGGCCGGGCTCTATATGAGCCACCTGATGCTCAACCTGAACGAACCCAACAAGCTGGGCGATGTGCGCTGGGTGAAGCCGGGCAAGTTCGTGGGCGTGTGGTGGAACATGATCAAGGGCGACTGGACCTGGGCGCGGGGCCCCCGCCACGGCGCCACCACCGCCAATGTGAAGCGCTATATCGACTTTGCCGCCGCCAACGGCATCGGCCAGGTGCTGGTGGAAGGCTGGAACATCGGCTGGGACGGGCAATGGTTCGGCAATGGCAACGACATGAATTTCGCCCAGCCGACCGAGGATTTCGACGCGAAAGCGCTCGCCGCCTATGCCAGGTCGAAGGGCGTGGCGCTGATCGGCCATCACGAAACCGGGGGCGCGGCCAGCCATTATGAGGCGCAGTTCGACGCCGCCTTCAAATTCGCCGCCGACCATGGCGAGCGGGTGGTGAAGACGGGCTATGTGACCGATGCCGGGCAGATCGAGCGTGTCGAGCCCGACGGCACCCGCCTGCGCGAATGGCATGAGGGGCAGTGGATGGCCAACCACCATGTCCGCGTGCTGGAGGCGGCCGCGCGCTATCATGTGGCGATCGACAGCCATGAGCCGATCAAGGGCACCGGGCTGCAGCGCACCTATCCCAACTGGGTGGCGCGCGAGGGGTCGCGGGGCATGGAATATAACGCCTGGGGCGGCAAGAACCCGCCCGAGCATGAGGCGAACCTGGTGTTCACGCGGATGCTGGAAGGGCCGATGGACTTCACCCCCGGCGTGCTGAGCCTGACCGGCCAGAATGACAGCGCGATCCAGTCGACCATCGCCAAGCAGCTGGCGCTTTACGTCGTGCTTTATTCGCCGGTGGTGATGGCGGCCGATACGCCGGAAAACTACGCCCGCTATCCCGGCCCCTTCCGGTTCATCAGGGATGTCGTCACCGACTGGGCCGATACCCGCGTGCTGAACGGCGCGGTCGGCGATTATGTGACGATCGCCCGGCAGGACCGGCACAGCGCCGACTGGTATCTGGGCGCGGTGACCGACGAGGAAGCGCGCACCCTGTCGGTGAAGCTCGATTTCCTGACCCCCGGCGTCACCTATACCGCGCAAATCTATCGCGATGCGCCCGATGCCGATTACCGCACCGACAAGCGCCACGCGATCATCATCGAAAGCCGCAAGGTGACGGCGGTCGACACGCTGTCGCTCGCGCTGGCGCCGGGCGGCGGGCAGGCGATCCGCTTCGTCGCGCCGGGCAAGCGCAAATGATCCGCGCGCTGCTGCTGCTGCTCGCGCTGCTGGGCGCGGCGCCCGCGCTGGCGAAAAAGCCGCCCGCCGCCGCCACCGGCAGCTTCGTCGATCTGCCGCGCGTCGCCTCCAAGAACCTGCCCGAGCCCGCGCATGTGACGATCTGGCTGCCGCCCGGCTATGCCCGGGGGCGGGATCGCTACCCCGTGCTCTACATGCATGACGGGCAGAACCTCTTCTTCCCCAAGCAGTCGGGCTATAACAAGGTGTGGGCGGCCGATAAGGCGATGGCCGCGCTGATCGCCGAGGGCGCGACCAGGGGCGCGATCATCGTCGGCATCTGGCACCAGAAGGCGCGCGCCGCGCAATATTTTCCGCAGGCGCTCTATGCGTCGCTGCCGGCGGCGGCGCAGGCAGAGGCGGACCGCTTCATCGCGCGGCCGCTCTATTCGGACGGGTATCTGCGCTTCCTGGCAACCGAGCTGAAGCCGATGATCGACCGGCGTTATCGCACGCTGAAAGACCGGGAGCACACATTCGTCGCCGGCTCCAGCATGGGCGGGCTGATCTCGCTCTATGCGCTCGCCGCCTATCCGCAGACCTTTGGCGCGGCGGCGTGCCTGTCCACCCATTGGCCGCTGGCCGACCCCAGCCGCGTGAATGCCATGCAGGCCGGCGTGCTGGGCGCGTGGGACATTTTCCTGCGCGACCGGCTAGGGCCGCCGGCCGGCCGGCGCGTCTGGTTCGACCATGGCGACCAGACGCTCGACAGCTTCTATGGCCCCTGGCAGGTGGAGGTGGACCGGCGGATGATCGCCAATGGCTGGCAGCCGGGCCGCGATTTCGAAACCAAAAGCTATGTCGGTGCCGCGCATGAGGAAAATGCCTGGGCGGAGCGCTTTCCCGAGGTGCTGCGCTGGCTGCTGACGGAGCCGGCGGCGTGATCCGCATCGTCATTCTGGGCGGCGGCACGGCCGGCTGGATGGCGGCAAATCTGTTCGCGCGGGCCTGGTCGCCAGACCGCGCACAGGTGACGGTGATCGAAAGCCCCGACATCGGCATCATCGGCGTGGGCGAGGGATCGACCCCGCAGCTCAAGGCCTTTTTCGACCGGCTGGGCATTGCCGAGCGCGAGTGGATGCCGGCGTGCAACGCCACCTACAAGACCGGCATCGCCTTTCACGGCTGGTCGGAACGGCCCGGCTGCGACAGCTATTTCCACCCTTTCCCCAGCATGCTGGATGTGCACACCAACGACGCCTTTTTCAGCCATGCCGCCGCGCGCCGGGGCGGGGTGGATCTGGCCGCGCGGCCCGACCAATTCTATCTGCCCGCGCGCCTGGCCGCCGCGCAGCGCGGGCCGCACGCCGCGCCCGATTTCCCGTTCGAGGTGAGCTATGGCTATCATTTCGATGCCTATGGCGTGGGCAATTTCCTGCGCGCGCATGCGGTGGCGAACGGGGTGCAGCATCTGCCGCTGAAAGTGGTCGAGGTGGTGCTCGCCGCCGATGGCCAGGTGAGCGCCCTGAGGACCGAGGATGGCGCGCTGGTGAGTGGCGACCTGTTCGTCGATTCCAGCGGCTTTCGCAGCGTCATCGCGCAGGCGGCGCTGGGCGTGCCGTTCCTGCCCTTTGCCGACAATCTGTTCAACGACTCAGCCGTTGTGATGCCCACGCCGCGCCAGGGCGAGGCAATCAACGCGCACACCAAAGCGACCGCGCTGTCGGCCGGCTGGGTGTGGGACATTCCGCTGACCGGGCGGACCGGCAATGGCTATGTCTATTCCTCGCGCTATCTGAGCGCGGACCAGGCGGAGGCGGAGCTGCGCGCGCATCTGGGGCTGGGCGACGATCCGCAGGCGCGCCACCTGACGATGAAGGTCGGCCGCGTGGCGCAAAGCTGGGCCGCCAATTGCCTGACCGTGGGGCTGGCGCAGGGCTTTATCGAGCCGCTGGAGGCAACCGCGCTCCACATTGTGCAGGCAACGGTGGAGGGGTTCATCGACGCGTTCGAGCGCGGCGGCTTCACGCCCCGCTACCGCGACGAGTTCAACGCGCGGATCAATGCCCGTTATGAGGGGATACGCGACTATATCGTCTGCCATTACCGGGTGAACCAGCGCAGCGACAGCGATTACTGGCGCGACAATGCCGCCAACCCGGCCCTGTCGGACACGCTGAAGGCGCTGCTCCATTGCTGGTATTCGGGTGGCGACCTGGTCGAGGCGGTCGACCGGCTGGGCATTGGCGGCTATTATTCCGCGATCAGCTGGCATTGCCTGCTCGCCGGCTATGGCACCTTCCCGCCCGAGCTGCGCGCCGTGACCGGCGGGCACGACATGGCCCGCATCGACCATTTCCTGAACATCTGCGCGACCCATTTCGCGCCGCACCATCACCAGCTCGCCGCCTTGCAAGGATAGACCATGGCCCTCGCCCCCGCTGCTGCCAATGCCCCCGCCGACCAGGGCGTGAACGCGCCCGACCTGCAGATGTTCGTCTTCGCGCTGTTCTTCACCTTTGGCGGCATCACCAGCCTGAACGACGTCATCATCCCGAAGCTCAAGGAGCTGTTCACGCTCAACAATTTCGAAGCGTCGCTGGTGCAGGTGTGGTTCTTCGTCGCCTATGCCGTGGTCGGCATTCCGGGCGCCAAGCTGGTCAAGCGCATCGGCTATATGCGCGGCGCGGTCGCCGGGCTGGTGACGATGATCGCCGGCTGCCTGTTGTTCATCCCGGCGAGCCAGACGGCGACGTTCAGCGTGTTCCTGCTTGCCTATTTCGTGCTGGCGAGCGGCGTGGTGCTGGTGCAGGTCGTCGCCAACCCGCTGATCAGCCTGCTCGGCCCGCCGCGCACCGCGCCCAGCCGGCTCACCTTTGCGCAGGCGTTCAATTCGCTCGGTACGACGATCTTTCCCTATTTCGGCGCGATCCTGATCCTCGGCAGCCTGGCCAAGGTGAGCGCCGGGCAATTGTCGGGCGCCGAGCTCGATGCCTATCGCACTGCCGAGACGCAGGCGATCGTGACGGGCTATCTCGGCATTGCGGCGGCGCTCGCGGCGGTTGCGCTCGCCGTCTGGCTGTTCCGCAACCGCGTGCAGGGCGAGCAGCACGAGGCATCGAGCCTGGCGCAGGGGCTCGCCCTCCTCAGGCGGCCGCGCTTTGGCCTGGGCGCGCTGTGCATCTTCCTCTATGTCGGTGCCGAAGTCGCGGTGGGCAGCTTTCTGGTCGGCAACCTGATGCTGGCCGACTCACTGGGCGCCACGCAGCAGCACGCGGGCAAGCTCATCCCGATCTACTGGGGGCTGGCGATGCTCGGCCGCTTTGCCGGATCGGCGGTGCTGCGCGTGGTCAGCCCGGCGATGGTGCTCGCCTTCAACGCGCTGGGCGCAGGCGCGCTGATCATCGTCTCGATCGCGACGACCGGCGCGGTTTCGGGCTATGCGCTGCTGGGCGTGGGGCTGATGAATTCGATCATGTTCCCGGTCATCTTCACGCTCGCCAGCGAAGGGCTGGGCCGGCGCGCGGCGGACGGATCGGGGATCATCAACGTGGCGATTGTCGGCGGGGCGGTGGTGCCGGCGCTTTATGGCTGGCTGGCCGATCAGTCGGGCCTGCGCGCCGCGCTCATCCTGCCGATTGCCTGCTACGCGGTGATCGCGGCCTACGGGCTTTACGCGCGTCGTCCGGTCTCGGCGCTCGCCTGATCGTCCGGCACGGCGGTGGTGGAGCTGAGCGGAGCTGCTCCTGTATTTTCAATGCGTTAGGTGGCTGCCGGATGCCAAACCGGCCCCAGTGTTTCCAGAAGGCGGACAATCCGATATCCCCTCGACACTTCCGACGTGATCCTGAAATCCCCCAAGAGCGGGGACCAATCCCGCCCTTCCGTAGGCGTCCATGATCTCCCGTCCGGGAAGGGTGGTTCCGAGCAGCAGGTGCAGATAGCGCGCGGCGGTGATCTTGATGTCCGCGTGCCCGAGCCAGTCCCGGATGCCGAGAAGGTCCTCGGTGTGGCTGGAGGTCGCGCAGGACATGCGCTTTCGGACCAGCCCGTCCCCGCTGGGGACCTGCACATCCATGTAATAGACACCCGAGCCCGGCTTCTTGTAGAGCCGCATGGTTCAATCCTCCTCGGTTGATTGGTGGGGGTGCCGTCCAGTGGGACGGAACCCCTCCAGCAGCGCGGAGATGACCGCGCGGCCTTCGCTGGTCAGCCGCAGGTACTTCCGGCGCTGGTCCCTGCGATCGGTCTCTCGGTAGAGCCAGCCGAGGGCCGCTTGGCGCGACCCCTCGCTGACCTCGTGCTCCTCCAGGAAGACCTTGTACGTCGAGTGGAGAGATCGGTTGATGATCGGCCCGACGGCCTCCTTGATCTCGGTGTAGGTCTCCGGCTTGCCAGCCATGTCGGCGGCCGCTGCCGCCAGAAAGAACACGGCTTGGGGCAGCGTCATGCGGTCACTCGCGTTCTCCGCCAACACCAGGATCGCCGAAGATAAGTCGTGCAAGCCGCGCACGCGCCTGTAGAGCGCGTTCGCGCTGTCCGGCGGTCTCGCCGCTTCCATACCTTGGCTCGCCTCCATCGCACGTTCTCCCATTTCCGCCCCTCCTCCCGATACCGGTCCAGTCTCCTCGGGAATAGACTGCCTATTCATCGTTCAGATACCCTCCTATCCGAGATAGTCTCTCCACACAATACACCTGCTAACCGGAACTACCCGGCAGACGGAACATAACAGTTCCGTAACTTTGTAGGAAAGTTGTTTCCCCGCCCAGTCGCCTCGAAAAACTACTGCCTCTTGACAGGCTCTCGCCGAGCCGCGGCGATCGCGTGGAGCAGCGCCCGAGACCGCGCGGCGGCGGCGAGCATCTGGCCCCCACGCTCCTCGGAGGGGGCGGTGGGGGCGCCGCTTTCCATGCGCGAGGCGTGGAAAGCCAGGGCGTTCTCGATCGCGGCAAGCTGCCCTTCCGAGAGCAGCAGGGTAAACATCTGGTCCATGCCAGCTCCTTAACCGATCGTCAGCCCATCCACCAGGATGCCGTCGATAATCAGCGAGGCGCAGCGATGATCGACCGCCTCGGTGGCCCTGCGGTGCGCCTCATTGATCCGCCGGGCGCGGGCGGTGAGGATGGGAACAGCTAAAGCGTTCATCTGCTTCTCCCGATGTAATGCACTGAAGGGATCACCCCCGCCACGAGTGCCGGCTAATCGGCCTCGTCAACTCACAGCTTGGCACCACGATCCGCCAAACGGAAATACAGTGCCCCAAGAGTGCAGCCTACGGCCCACTACGGGAGTGACAGCGGCACCCCTAAGAGTGCCAAGAAAAAACCAAAGATTTTCTGGGGGTTTATCCGGTTTCGGTGGTGGAGCTGAGGGGAATCGAACCCCTGACCTCTGCAGTGCGATTGCAGCGCTCTCCCATCTGAGCTACAGCCCCGCTACCGGAAGCGACGCCATTAGCGGCAGTTGCAGGCCGATGCAACATCCCCGCCGCCTGCCACGCTTCATTGCCGGTGCCCATTGCCGCGCGTGCAGTTTCGCGTTGCAATCGCCCCGTTTTGCCGCAACTGTGCGGCCAAATTCAAAAGGAGAGTATGGTCGTGCCCCAAGCCTGGACCCTTAAAACCCGTCCCTTCGGTACGCCGACGCATGACAATTTCGAGCTGGTCGACGTGCTCGGCGGCGCGCTTGAGCCCGGCCAGGTGCGCATCGCCAATCGCTGGCTGTCGGTCGACCCCTATATGCGCGGCCGGATGAACGACGTGAAAAGCTATACCCCGCCCTTCGCGCTGGGTGAGCCGATGCAGGGCGGCGCGGTTGGCGAAGTGGTGGAAAGCACCGATCCGTCGGTCTCGGTCGGCGATCTGGTGATGCACATGGCCGGCTGGCGTGACGAGGCGGTGGTGCCGGCCGGGCATGTGCAGAAGCTGCCCGATCTGCCGGTGGAGCCGCAGGCCTATCTCGGCCAGCTCGGCATGCCGGGGATGACCGCCTATTTCGGGCTGCTCGACGTCGCCGCCGCCAAGGAAGGCGACACCGTGTTCGTTTCGGCCGCCGCCGGTGCGGTCGGCTCGACCGTGGTGCAGATCGCCAAGGCCAAGGGGATGACGGTGATCGGCTCGGCCGGCGGCGCCGACAAATGCGCCTGGGTCAAGTCGCTCGGCGCGGACGCGGTGATCGACTACAAGGCCGAAGGCTCGCTGGTGAAGGCGCTGGCGGCCGCCGCGCCGAAGGGGATCGACGTCTATTTCGACAATGTCGGCGCCGATCATTTCGACGCCGCGCTGGCGGTGGCCAATGAGCGCGCGCGCTTTGCGATCTGCGGCATGATCGACATCTATAATGACGGCAAGCCGACCGAGCTGCGCTATCTGGCGCGGGTGATCGGCGCGCGCCTGTCGATCAAGGGTTTCATCGTCAGCGACTATATGGCGCGGGCCGGCGAATTCTATCGCGACATGGCCGGCTGGCTGCAGAGCGGCCAGCTGGTGCGCGAGGAAACCGTGTTCGACGGGCTGGCGGCCATGCCCGACGCGTTCCTCGGCCTGTTCAGCGGCAGCAACAAGGGCAAGATGCTCGTCCGGGTGTGACGCGGGCCGGGCGGCAGGCCGTGGTCAAGTAAGGATTGCCGCCGAACCAAGCCCCTCCCCTTCAGGGGAGGGGGTGGGGTGGGGCCTGTCAACCAACGTCGCGCCTTTCAGACAGGCCCCTCCTCCCAACCTCCTCCCCTGAAGGGGAGGAGGAGTGCCTTCCTGCCCCGTTGTTACAGGGCGCGCGCCGAATTGGCCCCGTTCCGGCCGCGCTCATCATCGAGCGCCATCCGGCTGGGGAACATCACTGATCGATGCTGCCCGAAAACGTGTCGCATCTGGCGGGGTCGCCGGTTTCCAGGCCGCGCTTCAGCCATGCCATGCGTTCGGCGCTGGTGCCGTGGGTGAAGCTGTCGGGCACCACGCGCCCCTGCGCTTCCTTTTGCAGCGTGTCGTCGCCGATCGCCTGCGCCGCGCGCATGCCTTCCTCGATATCGCCGGGGTCGAGCCGGGCGCGGTTCTGCGCGCCCCAGACGCCGGCATAGCAATCCGCCTGCAACTCCAGCCGCACTGACAGCTGGTTGCCCTGCACGCGGCCCACCCGCTGCATCTCGCGCTGCACCCGCGCGGAGGTGCCGAGCAGGTTCTGGATATGGTGGCCGAATTCATGCGCGATCACGTAATTGCGGGCAAAGTCGCCGCCCGCGCCGAACCGCGTCGACAGTTCGTTGAAGAAGCTGGTGTCTAGATAGATGCCCTGATCGGCCGGGCAGTAGAACGGCCCCATCGCCGCCTGCGCCTCGCCACAGCCGGAGCGCCCCTCACCGCCATAGAATTGCAGCATCGGCGGGTCGTATTGCGCGCCGGCTTGCGCGAACAGCGCGCGCCAGGTGCGGTTGGCCGAGCTGAACGCGTCGCACGCTTCCTTGCTGGCGGCATCGACGCGGCAGGCCGTGGCGGCGGCACCCGTGCCGGCCGCCGGGGGCGCGCCGATCCGCCCGGGCGCCACGCTACCTGGCCCCATCAGCCCCTGCAGCCCGCCGCCGAAGAAGAACAGCACCGCCAGCAGCACTGCCACCCCGCCACAGCCAAAGCGGCTCATCACCAGCGGCAACAGGCTGAAGATCAGCCCGCCGCCGCCGCCGCCCAGCGAAAAGCCGCCGCCGCCAAAGCTCTGGCCGCGCTGGTCGCCCACTTCGATATTGTCGTCGAAATCGTCGAGCCGCATGGGTCATCTCGCGCTTGATGCCCGTCTTTCTTGGGCCAAGCGGCGGGACGAGGCAAGCCTGCGCCGCCGTCATCGATCTGCCATCAAACGGGCGTTGCTTGCCAGTGCTTTAGGGCGCATGAAGCCGCCATGGCCGATCAAGACTCATTGCCCCGGCGTCGCCGGGCGAAGGCGATGCCGCTGCCGGAGCAGGTCGCGCTGGTGCTGCAGGGCGGCGGCGCGCTGGGCAGCTATCAGGCCGGCGTGATCGAGGGGCTGGCCGAGGCCGGCATCGATGTCGACTGGGTCGCCGGCATTTCGATCGGCGCGATCAACGCCGCGATCGTCGCCGGCAACCCGCCCGAGCGGCGCGTGGAGCGGCTGCACCAATTCTGGGACAAGGTGACCAGCGCGCTGCCCGCCTATCTGATGTTTCCCGATGAACAGCTGCGCGCGCTCGCGCATCAATGGTCGGCGGGCTATGTGCTGATGGCCGGGGTGCCCGGCTTTTTCGAGCCGCGCGGCTGGCCGCCGCAATTTGCACCACCGGGCAGCGAGGCCGCGCTCAGCTATTATGACACGCGGCCGCTGCGCGAGACGCTGGACGCGCTGATTGACTGGGACCGGGTGAATGACGGCCCGGTCCGCCTGTCGGTGGGTGCGGTCAATCTGGAAAGCGGCAATTTCCGCTATTTCGACACCACCACCGACCGGATCGACGCGCGCCACATCATGGCATCGGGTGCGTTGCCGCCGGGCCTGCCACCCGTTGATATCGATGGCTGCCTGTGGTGGGACGGCGGGCTGGTGTCGAACACGCCCTTGAGCCATGTGCTGGAAAACCAGACCCATGCGATGCTGGCGTTTCAGGTCGATCTGTTCCCCGCCGCGGCCAAGCGCCCGCGCACGATGGCCGATGTCGAGGCGCGGGTGAAGGAAATCCGTTTCTCCAGCCGCACCCGGCTGGTGTCCGACCAGGCGATCCATGCGCGGCAGGAGCATGAAGCGGTACGCAAGCTGCTCGCCAAGCTGCCGCCCGAGCTGCGCCATCACGCCTATGTCGACCGGCTGGCCGAAATGGTGGAGGACAAGCCGCTCAACATCGTCCAGCTCATTCACCGGGCCAAAAGCTGGGAGAGCGACGCGCGCGACTATGAATTTTCCGCGATGACGATGCGCGAGCACTGGGCCGCCGGCTATCAGGCGATCGAGGCCGCGATGGCCAATGCCGAGGTGCTGGCCCAGAATATCCTGACCGGGGCCAGCGCTGCCTTCGACATCTGCAGCCACAACCCGGATCATCCCGGCTGCAAGGAGTAAGTGCATGTTCCTGAAAGGCAAGGCAGCGATCGTTACCGGCTCGACCTCCGGCATCGGGCTTGAAGTGGCCAAGGCGCTGGCGGGCGCCGGCGCGAGCGTGATGATCAACGGCTTTGGCGATGCCGCCGCGATCGAGGCGGAGCGCGCCAATCTGGCCACGATCAGCGGCGCCGGCGCGCTTTATGACGCGGCCGACATGAGCAAGCCCGACCAGATTACGGCCATGGCGGCACGTGCGGCGGCCGAATTCGGCTCGGTCGACATCATCGTCAACAATGCCGGCATCCAGCATGTCAGCCCGATCGAGGAGTTTCCGCCCGAAAAGTTCGAGGCGATCATGGCGATCAACCTGGCCGCGCCCTGGTATCTGTGCCGCGCGGCGGTGCCGGGGATGAAGGCGCGCAACTGGGGGCGAATCATCTCCACCGCGTCCGCCCATTCGCTGGTCGCCAGCCCCAACAAGTCGGCCTATGTGATGGCCAAGCACGGCATCGCCGGGATGACCAAGACGCTGGCGCTGGAAACCGCGACCTTTGGCATCACAGTCAACGCGATCAGCCCGGGCTATGTGTGGACGCCGCTGGTCGAGCAGCAGATCCCCGACACGATGAAGACGCGCAACATGACGCGCGACCAGGTGATCAACGACGTGCTCCTCCACGCCCAGCCGACCAAGCAGTTCGTGACGGCGGGGCAGGTCGCCTCGCTCGCGCTCTATCTATGCGGAGACGATGCCGCCCAGATCACCGGCGCCAATCTGACGATCGATGGCGGCTGGACGGCGGCTTAGGCGCGCGGCACTCGCGCTGCTGATCGCGGCGCCGCTGGTCGCCGCGCAGGAGCCGACCCGCTGGGAGCAGGTGATCACCCCCGCAGACCGCGAGCGACTGCGCGGCAGCCGCGACGCCTGGATTGCCGGGCTCGACCGCGCCCGCCGCGCCGCCCCGGCGGCGATTGCCGAGGGCGGCGAGCTGTTCGACCCCGACCATGCCTATTCCGACGGCGCGATGCCGCCGGCCGGCGACTATCGCTGCCGCGTGTTCAAGCTGGGCGCGAAAGGCACGGCGATGGCCGACTTTACCGCCTATCCCGACTTTGCCTGCCGGCTGGAGGCGAGGGGCGTCCTGCGCGACTTCGAGAAGCTGGGCGGGCAGCAGCGCCCGGTCGGCCGGCTCTATCCGCGCGATGCGGCGCGGGCGATCTTCCTCGGCACGCTGGCGCTGGAGAGCGAGGAAAAGGCCACCCGCTATGGCCGCGACGCTCGGCGCGACCTGGTCGGGTTCATCGAACGGATCGGCGAGGCGCGCTGGCGGCTGGTGCTGCCGCGCCCGGGGTTCGAATCGATCATCGACGTGATCGAGCTGGTGCCCGTGAATTGAGCACGCCACCCCGTTCTGTTATAACAGGCGTATGAACAAGCCGCTCAAGCTGATCCGCATCGGCAATTCGACCGGTGTCATCCTGCCCCGCGAAGTCCTGGCGCATCTGAAGGTCGCACAAGGGGAGGAGTTGAGCGTCACCAGCACCGCCGGCGGGATCGAACTGCGGCGGTGCGAGGCGGATTTCGAGGAACAGATGCGCGTTGCGCGCGAGGTGATGGCGCGCCGTCGCGCGGCCCTGCATGAACTGGCCAAGTGAGCGACTGGATTTGGGTCGGGATCGAGGTCGCGCTCGCCGCGCATGAGGAGCAGGTGGCCGAACATGGCGGCGCGCGGGGCCTTCGCGACCGGGCCATGCTTGAAAGCGCGATGGCGCGTCCGGCCAATCTGGTGGCCTATGGCGCGCCCGACATTGCCGACCTTGCCGCCGCCTATGCCTTTGGCATTGCCCGCAACCATCCCTTTGTCGACGGCAACAAGCGGATCGCGGCGGTGGTGAGCGAAACCTTCCTGATGCTCAACGGCTACCGGCTCACCTGCGGCGATGCGGAACTCGTCGTGGCGTTTCTGGGTCTGGCCGCCGGCGATTTCACCCCGGACGATCTTGCCGCCTGGTTTCGTGGCCATATCGTGCCGCGCTGAGCAGCGGCTGGCCACAAAGGAAATGCCCGCCGGCAGCGTGCAGCCGGCGGGCATCCTTTCCTCCCCAGGAAAAGCTTAGGCGGCGACCGTTTCCTTGGTGAACTGGGCCGCTTCGGTCGATTCGGCGAGCGCAGTGGTCGAGCTTTCGCCGCCCGACACGGCCTGCGCGATCAGGTCGAAATAGCCGGTGCCCACTTCGCGCTGGTGGCGCGTCGCGGTGTAGCCGTTCACTTCGGCGGCGAATTCGGCCTGCTGCAGTTCCGAATAGGCCGCCATGCCGCGATCCTTGTAGCCGCGCGCCAGTTCGAACATGCCGAAGTTCAGCTGGTGGAAGCCGGCCAGCGTGACGAACTGGAACTTGTACCCCATCGCGCCGATTTCGCGCTGGAACTTGGCGATGGTGTCCTTGTCCAGATTCTTTTCCCAGTTGAAGCTGGGCGAGCAGTTATACGCCAGCATCTTGTTGGGATATTCCTTCTTGATCGCCTCGGCAAAGCGGCGCGCATCGTCCAGATTGGGGTGGCTGGTTTCCCACCACAGCAGATCGGCATGCTCGGCAAAAGCAAGGCCGCGCTTGATGCAATGGTCGACACCGGTGCCGTCCTTCAGGCGATAAAAGCCCTCGGGTGTGCGCTCGCCGGTCAGGAATTCATGGTCGCGCTCGTCAATGTCGCTGGTGATCAGCTTGGCGCTTTCGGCATCGGTGCGCGCGCAGATGATGGTCGGCACGCCGCAAATGTCGGCGGCGAGACGCGCCGCGTCCAGATTGCGGATATGCGCCTGGGTGGGGATCAGCACCTTGCCGCCCAGATGGCCGCACTTCTTCTCGCTGGCCAGTTGATCCTCATAATGCACGCCGGCGGCACCGGCGGCGATATACGCCTTCATGATCTCAAAGCAGTTGAGCGGGCCGCCAAAGCCGGCCTCGGCATCGGCGACGATCGGCGCGAACCAGTCGCGGCTGGCGCCGCCTTCCGAATGCTCGATCTGGTCGGCGCGTTGCAGCGTGTTGTTGATCCGCCGCGCGAGTTCCGGCCCGGCATTGGCCGGATAGAGCGACTGGTCAGGATACATGGCGCCGGCGGTGTTGGCGTCGGCGGCCACCTGCCAGCCCGACAGATAAATGGCCTTCAGCCCGGCGCGCACCATCTGCATCGCCTGATTGCCGCTGAGCGCGCCGAGCGCGTTGATATAATCCTCGTTCTTCAGCAGTTCCCACAGCTTGTTGGCGCCCTTGCGCGCCAGCGTATGCTCGATGGCGAGCGACCCGCGCAGCTTGGCGACATCTTCCGGCGTATAGGGGCGGGTGATGCCATCGAACCGACCGGCGGGGGCGGGGACCAGATCTTCAAACGTCATTTGTATATCCTTTACAAAACTGCGCTGGGGAGTGTGGCCGGCATCTGGCAGGGATTTGACCGTCAGGCGAGCGCAAGCCGCGGGCAAAAGCGTTGCCTTGTGCGCCAGAAGATGGTTGATTGTGGTAAAGTTGTAATATATTTACAAGTCGTAGGTCGTCGGGCAGCGGCCCATCGAGCGGAACGGGAATGGCCGACCAGAAACTCTTTGCCGGCCATGCGGTGCGGCGCTTGCGGCGCCAGCTGGGGCTGACCCAGGCAGCGATGGCCGAACAGCTGGCGGTGTCGCCCAGCTATCTGAACCTCGTTGAACGCAACCAGCGCCCGGTTTCGGCCAGCCTGTTGCTGGGCCTTGCCGAACGGTTCGATTTCGACCCGCGCGCGCTGGCGGCGGCCGAGCCCGGCGGCGGCGAAGCGGCCATGCGCCGGCGGCTGGCCGATCCGCTGTTTGCCGATCTGGCCATCGACCGGGGCGAACTGGCCGACTGGCTGAGCGCGGCGCCGGGCGGGGCGGAGGCGTTCGCCCGCGCCTATGACCGGCTGGGCACCGGCGCCGGGGCCGATGCCGCACCCGACCCGGTGGCGCAGGTCCGCCGCGAGATCGAGCGGTGGCGCGGCCATTTCCCCGATCTGGATGCCGCAGCAGAAGCGCTGGCCGACGAGTTGCGGCTCGTCTCGGGCGATCTGTACGGCGCCGTCGGCGACCGGCTGCGCGCGAAGCATCAATTGTCGCTGCGGCTGCTGCCGGTGGAGGTGATGCCCGACATGCTGCGCCGGCTAGACCTCCACGCGCGCCAGCTGCAACTGTCCGAACTGCTCGACCCGGCCTCACGCGCCTTTGCCGCCGCGCAGCAGCTGGGGCAGATCGAGGCGCGGGCGGAGATCGACGCGCTGGCCAAGGGCGCGGCCTTCGACAATCGCGCCGCCGAACGTCTCTACCGGCGACACCTGGCCGGCTATTTCGCGGCCGCCGTGATGATGCCCTATGCCCGCTTCCTGCGCGCATGCGAGGCGACCGGCTATGACATTGAGCTGCTCCAGCGGCGCTTCGGCGCGGGGTTTGAGCAGGTTGCACACCGGCTGACCACGCTGCAGCGCGTCGGCGCGCGTGGGCTGCCCTTCTTCATGCTGCGGATCGACCGGGCAGGGCAGACCTCCAAGCGGTTTTCGGGCGCGAGCGGCGCGGCGCTGGCCGAAACCGACGCGCGCTGCCCGCTCTGGGCGCTGCACCGGGCGTTCGATCGGCCGGGCGCGCTGGTGGTGCAGCTGGTGGCGCTGGAGGATGGCAGCCGCTGGCTGACGCTGGCGCGCACCGTCACGCCGCAGGGGCGACGTTATGGCGCGACCAGTGCCGAATTCGCGATCGGCATCGGCGTCGCTGCCGATCTGGCCGCGCCGCTTGCCGCCGCGCGCGGCATCGATCTCGCAGGGGAGGCTGTGCCGGTCGGCCTTGGCTGCCGTCAGTGCCTGCGCGCGGCCTGCCCGCAACGCTCCGCACCGCCGGCCGGTCGCGCGCTGATCGTGAGCGAGGAGAACCGAGGGATATCCCCTATTGACTTCGTAGATTTCTGAGGTGCGGAACCCGGTTTCATCAATGCGTTCTTAACCGTGACACCGTTATCCACCCGATATATCCAAATCGGGGGCAAACGATGTCTGAGTCTCAAGGCTTTAATTTTCAAGAGAAATTGGCTTTCTTCCGCCTTGACGGCAGCCAGGGCGCTGCGCTGAAATCACTGTCAGGCGCCATCAAGCGATTCGGCCCGGTCGCGCTCGACAAATTTTATGCGACGGTCAAGCAGACGCCGAAGCTCAACAGCTATTTCGCCTCGCACGCGATGATGGACCACGCCAAGGGCAAGCAGCTTGACCATTGGGTCGGCCTGTTCAGCGGTACCCCCGACGACACCTATGCCCGCCGCGCCGAAAATATCGGCAACGTCCATGCCCGGATCGGCCTGCCGCCCAGCTTCTACATCGGCGGCTATGCGATGATGATGGAAACGGTGATCAGCCGGGTGATGCGGTCGTCGCCGTTCGGCTGGTTTACCCGCGGCACCGAACGGCGGGTCACCTCGCTGGTCAAGGCGGCGATGCTCGACATGGATCTGGCGCTCGACTCCTATTTCGCCGCCGAACAGGCGCAGCGCGAAAAGGTGATCGCCGAGCTCAGCAACGTGCTCGACCGGCTGGCCAATGGCGACTTCACGGCCAAGCTGCCGCCACTGCCCAAGGGCTATGCGCAGCTGGTTGCCGATTTCGAATCGATGCGTGAGCGTGTGCGCGAAACGCTGGCCCAGGTCGCCGACTGCGCTGACGGCATCGACAGCGGCTCGGCCGAGATCAGCGCTGCCTCGGGCGATCTGGCCCGCCGCACCGAAGCGCAGGCCGCCTCGATCGAGCAGACCGCCGGCACCGTCACCACCATTACCGCGGCTGTTCAGGAAGCCGCGCGCGACGCTGCCAATGTCAGCAGCTATGTCGCCGAAGCACAGCAGGATGCACGCGAAGGCGAGCGCGTCGTGACGCAGACCGTCGCCGCGATGAGCGCGATTGCCGATGTTTCGCGCGAGATCGGCCAGATTGTCGGCCTGATCGACGGCATTGCCTTCCAGACGAACTTGCTGGCGCTGAACGCCGGCGTCGAAGCGGCGCGGGCGGGCGAAGCGGGTCGCGGCTTTGCCGTGGTCGCCGCCGAAGTCCGTGCGCTCGCCCAGCGCTCGGCCGAAGCCGCCAACGAGATCAAGGCGCTCATTTCGCGCAGCGGCGACCAGGTGTCGTCCGGGGTGCAGCTGGTCGGCGAGACGGGCGAAGTGATCAAGCGCACGCTGAACCGCATCGACGAGATCAGCAAGCTGGTCGGCGACATTTCCACCGCCGTGGTCGAGCAGGCGAGCAACCTGAAGACCGTCGACAAGGCCGTGACCGGCATGGACCAGACGACCCAGCAGAATGCGGCGATGGTGGAAGAATCAGACGCGGCCGCCCGCACGCTGAAGAGCCAGGCGGAACAGCTGTCGCTGCTGGTGCGCTATTTCACCCTGGGCAGCGGTGGCACCGGCGTTGCCGTGCAGGCGCCGCGTTATGCCCGTGCAGCCTGACCGATCAAGAATTTGTTAAGTATTGCGGGCGGGTGGACTGGTTCCACCCGCCCTTTTTTTGCCCGATCTTCTACGTGTCATTACTGATTGACGGTTGAAAGTGTCACCATTGCAATAAGCTGTTAACTGCGCACTCAATAACTCTGGCCTCCGGACGCTTTTGACTGGGGGATTTATGTCGGAACGGGTGCAGATCGGCTTTGCCGAGAAAGTGGCGCTCTTTGGGCTGGATGAGAAGGGCAGCCGCGCCTTTCCGGCGATTGCACGGGTCATCCGTCGCGCCGGGCCGGGGGCACTGGCGCGCTTTTATACTGTGATCGAAGGCAATGCGACGATGCGCGGCTTCTTCAAGACGCCGCAGTCGATGGCGCATGCCCGCGCCAAGCAGCTGGAACATTGGCTGCAGCTGTTCTCGCGCACGCCGGACCAGGCCTATGCCGAACGCGCGCAGAAGATCGGCGTGATCCATGGCCGCATCGGCCTGCCGCCCAGCTTCTACATGAGCGGCTATGCGCTGGTGCTGGAAACGGTGATCACCCGGATGATGCGCGGCTCCGTTTTCGGGCTGTTCGGCTTTGGCCTGGCGCGGCGGGTGACGACGCTGGTCAAGGCGGCGCTGCTCGACATGGACATTGCACTTGGCCATCTGATCGAGGCGCAGCAGGTGGAGCGCGATCAGGTGATCGCCCGGCTGAGCGGCGCGCTGGAGGCGCTGGCAGGCGGTGACTTCACCGCCGCGCTCGACGATCTGCCGCCCGGCTATGAAGTGCTGTCGCGCGATTTCGAGGCAATGCGCTGCCGTGTGCGCGACACGCTGACGCAGGTGGCGGACGCGGCGCATGGCATCAAGACCGGGTCGTCGGAAATGAGCGCGGCCTCGGCCGATCTCGCCCAGCGCACCGAGGAGCAGGCGGCAACGCTTGGCCAGACCGCGCAGAGCCTGTCCGAAGTGACCGGTGCGGTTCGTAGCACGGCGCGCGATGCGACCAACGCCCGCGAATTTGTCGGTGCCGCCGAAGCCGATGCGCAGGAAGGCGACCGCGTCGTCACCGCCACGGTGGCGACGATGGACCGCATTGCCGACTTCTCCAACCGGATCGGGCAGATTGTCGGCCTGATCGACGGCATTGCCTTCCAGACCAATTTGCTGGCGCTGAATGCCGGGGTCGAGGCAGCGCGCGCCGGTGATGCGGGCCGCGGCTTTGCGGTGGTGGCGGCCGAAGTGCGCGCGCTCGCCCAGCGTTCGGCGGAAGCGGCGAGCGAGATCAAGACGCTGATCACCGACAGCCGCCAGGAGGTGTCGGCCGGGGTCAGCCAGGTCGGCGCGACCGGCGAGGTGCTGAAGCGCACCCTGTCGCGGATCGCCGAAATCGGCCGGCTGGTGCGCGAGATTTCGGCCTCGGTCGAAAGCCAGGCGGCAAGCCTTCAGCAGATCGATGGCGCCGTCACCGGCATGGACCAGATGACGCAGCAAAATGCCGCCATGGTGGAAGAATCGGATGCGGCCGCCCGGATGCTTGCCTCGCAGTCGGAACATCTGGCCGAACTGGTCGGCTTCTTCGACCTGGGCGAGGCGCCGGCGGCGCCGGCGACAGGGCCGGTGCTGGCGGTCGACAACCCCCGGCGGGTGGCGCGCGGCCGGCGCTGATCGGCCGGCTTGGCGCCGGCTTCGCCATCAGGCTATGCTCCCCCGGTGCCCCAGGGGAGCATTGCCATGGAACAGTCGATTGCCAAATTCCGCCCCAGCACCTGGCGCTGGTTGCTGGGCACGCTTGCCGGCTGGGGCACGTTGCTACTGTGCCTGGTCGGCGTCGGGCTGGTGATCGTGGCGGTGATGTGGTTCCGCAACATCGCCACGCATTATGAACTGACCGACCAGCGGCTGATCATCCGTTCGGGCATTTTCGCCAAGCGGATCGACGAGATCGAGCTGTTCCGCGTGAAGGACACGCTGGTCAACTATTCGCTCGTCAACCAGCTGACCGGCATCGGCGCGATCACCATCCGCTCAAGCGACGCGACCACCGGCGGGCATGATCTGGTGCTACGCGACATCCCCCAGGCGCTGCATCTGCGCGAGGAAATGCGCCGGCTGGTAGAGGCCGCGCGCCAGAAGCGGCGCGTGCGCGAACTCGACATCGATGTCGAGCAGTAACTGCGCGTGATTTTTGGAGTTGGTTTCAGCTGAGCTGAAACCAATACGGTACCAGCCCGCTCCCCCACCCGGCCTCCCAGCGGTAGTATCTTATGGGTGGCCGGGTGGGGGAGCGGGCCGGTGCCGCCTCAACCAAACCGAAAAAACTCCAAACAACTGAATTACCGAACAATTAACACCGCCGCGCCCGCCAGCGCGCGTCGGCACGGTCGCGCTTGACAAGCTGTCACGTTAGTGAAACAGGTAAGTCACAAAAGTGAAACAATGCCGGCTTGGCATTGGCTTTTGCCAACGAAAGGAGATGCGTACCATGTTCCGGATTTTGCTTGTCCTGGCCGCCCTCGGCTCTGCTGGAGCCGCCCGGGCGGAAACCGAGTATTACACTGGCTATAGCCAGATCATGCGCGGCGATTATGCCGCCGCACAATCGATGATCGAGAAAGAGCTGAAGGCAGGCCCGCGCGATGCCGACCTGCTGCTGAACCTTGCCTTCGTCTACACGCGCACCGGCCGGCGTGCCGAAGCGGCCGCGCTCTACCGGCAGGTGCTGGCGCTACCTGATGACGAAATGATGTCTAACGGCGGCACGGTGATGTCGCACGATCTTGCCGAGCGCGGCCTGAAGCGCCTGACGGTGCTGGCCGATTGCCGCTGCGGCCAATGAAGCTTTCCTGCCCGGTGCATGCCGGGCAGGCCACCCGATCAGCGCGCCTTCGCGGAATTGTCCGGGGGCTGCTGGCTGACGGCGTTCAGGCTGACGCTGTCTTCATCCAGCATATCCGCCGCGTCGTTCAGCTGGCGCGCCTCGCTGGGCGGCGCACCGCTTGCATCGGTGCCGCCGCTTGAGCAGCCGCTGAGCAGCAGCGCGGCCAGGATCAGCCGCTTCATTGGTCGGCCGCGCCATTGTCGGCGCTGTTGCCGCTTGCCTCGGCAATGCGGTTGGCGGCATCCATCTGGGCATTGGCATCCGCCCCCATCATCGCGTCGGCGCGGGCCACGTCTGCGGCGGCCTCGGCCCGGGTGGCGTTCATGTCGGCGGACAATGTGTCGGCCGCCTCGGCAGTTTCGTTGCGTGCCGACTGGCCGCACGCCGCCACCGCCAGCGTCAGCGGGATCAGGATCAGTTTTCGCATTGCCAACCCCTTGGTTTGCCTTGTGACACAAGGCTAGCGCCGGGCCGCGCGCGGCGCAATCACGGCGCACGCGCGATCCGGCGTTGATTTGATATAAAGATATCTTTATATCGCTAATCCATGAGGATCGCGCTCGACATTTTCCGTGCCCTGGCCGACGCCACGCGCCTGCGCGTGCTGGCGCTGGTGCAGACGATGGAATTGTCGGTCGGCGAACTGGCACAGGTGCTGGGGCAGAGCCAGCCGCGCGTGTCGCGCCATGTGAAGATCCTGTGCGATGCCGGGCTTGCCGAGCGACGCAAGGAGGGGAGCTGGGTGTTCGTCGCGCTGGGCGACCCCGAGCTGGTCGATCCGGTGCTGGCCGCGCTCGATGCGTGGCGCGCGCGCGAGGGCGATCACTGGGCGATCGCGGACGCCGCCCGCCTGGCCGCCGTGCGCGCCGATCGCGCCGCTGCCGCCAATGCCTGGTTCGAAGCGCATGCCGACCAGTGGGACGCGATCCGCTCGCTCCACATCGCCGAGTGCGAGGTGGAGGCGGCAATGGCGGCACTGCTGGGCGATGCGCCGATCGGCCAGCTGATCGACATCGGCACCGGCACCGGCCGCATGCTGGAAGTGTTTGCGCCGCGTGCGCGCCATGCGCTGGGCATCGACCGGTCGTCGGAAATGCTGCGCCTGGCCCGCGCCAAGCTGGCCGAGCGGGGGCTGGCCAATGCCGAGCTTCGCCAGGCCGATCTTTATGCGCTGCCGATGGCCGATGCTGCGGCGGATGCAGCGATCCTGCACCATGTGCTCCATTTTGCGCAGCAGCCCGGCGCCGCGATTGCCGAGGCCGCGCGCGTGCTGGCGCCCGGTGGCCGGCTGCTGATTGCCGATTTTGCCCCGCATGAGCGCGAGGAACTGCGCGCGCGCGAAGGCCATACCCGGCTCGGCTTTTCCGACGAACAGGTGCAGGGCTGGTTCGACGCCGCCGGGCTGATGCCCGCCCGCACCGAAACGCTCGCCGGTGGCGAGCTTGCCGTCAAACTCTGGCTCGGCCGCAAGGCCGGGCACCCCCTGCACGAGGCCATAGCCGCATGACGCTGTCGATTACCGAACTTCAGGAAGCGCGCCGCGCGCTGGAGGCGCCGCTGTTCGCCGATCTGGCCGGCGATGCCCAGGTCAGCTTCGAATTCTTCCCGCCCAAGAGCGAAAAGATGGAAGAGCAATTGTGGGACGCGATCAAGACGCTGGAGCCGCTGGCGCCGCGCTTCGTGTCGGTCACTTACGGCGCGGGCGGCTCGACGCGCGAGCGCACCCACGCAACCGTTGCCCGCATCCAGCGCGAAACCGCGCTGCCGGCCGCCGCGCACCTGACCTGTGTGGAGGCAAGCCGCGCCGATATCCATGAGGTGGTCGATGCCTATTGGGCGGCCGGCGTGCGCCATATCGTCGCGCTGCGCGGCGATCCGCCGGTGGCGGGCGCAAAGTTCCAGCCCCATCCCGATGGCTATGCCAATGCCGCGGAACTGGTCGCCGGCCTGCGCGCGCGCCATCCGTTCGAGATTTCGGTCGCCGCCTATCCCGAGGCGCACCCCGATGCGGCGAGCCTCGCCGCCGATATCGACAATCTGAAGCGCAAGATCGACGCCGGCGCGACCCGGGCGATCAGCCAGTTCTTCTTCGCGCCCGAAACCTTCTTCCGTTTCCGCGACGCGGTGGCGGCGGCGGGCATCTCGGCCGAGATCGTGCCGGGCATCCTGCCGGTGTCGAACGTCGCGCAGACGCGCAAATTCGCCGCGATGTGCGGTGCGGCCATCCCGGCCTGGATGGACCGGCTGTTCGAAGGGCTGGACGATCACCCCGCCGCCCGCCAGCTGGTTGCCGCGACCATTGCCGCCGAGCTGTGCCGCCGGCTTTATGCGGGCGGCGTGCGCCATTTCCACTTCTACACGCTGAACCGCGCCGAGCTGAGCTTTGCGATCTGCCATCTGCTCGGCCTGCGCGCCCGCGCGGCCGTGAAGGCGGCTGCCTGAACGCCTCGGCCCCGATCCCGTTAGGAACGATGATGACCACTGCACGTGAACAACTGCTCGCCGCCGCGCGTGAGCGCATCCTGATTACCGACGGCGCGTTCGGCACCGAGATTCAGCGGCTGAAGCTGGAAGAGGCCGATTATGCCGGCACGCTGGGGCTGAAGCACGACCAGAAGGGCAATAACGACATTCTGGCGCTGACCAAGCCGGAAGTGCCGGAAGCCATTCACCGCGCCTATTTCGAAGCGGGGGCAGACATTGCGGAGACCAATACCTTCTCCGCCAACCGCATCAGCCAGGCTGACTATGGCGCGCAGAATCTGGTGCGCGAAATCAATCTGGCCTCCGCTGGCCTCGCGCGGCGCGTGGCCGATGAATTCACCGCGAAGGACGGTCGCCCCCGCTTCGTCGCCGGCGCGATCGGCCCGACCAACAAGACGCTGTCGCTGTCGCCCGACGTCAACGACCCCGGCTATCGCGAGATCGACTTCGATCATCTGAAGGACGTCTATCTGGAGCAGACGATGGCGCTGCTCGAAGGAGGCGCGGACTTCATCCTGATCGAAACCGTGTTCGACACGCTCAACGCCAAGGCCGGCATCATGGCTGCGATCGAGGCGGGCGATGTGCTGGGCCGCGACGTGCCGCTGATGCTGTCGATGACGCTGACCGATCTGTCGGGCCGCAATCTTTCCGGCCACACGGTGGAGGCGTTCTGGCACGCCGTGCGCCATGCGCGCCCGGTCACCATCGGCCTCAACTGCTCGTTCGGCGCGCAGCAGCTGCGCCCGCATGTGCGCACCCTGTCGGACATCGCCGAGACGCTGATCATGGTCTATCCCAATGCCGGCCTGCCCAACGAACTGGGCCAGTATGACGAACTGCCCGAGGAAACTGCCGCGCTGGTGCACGAATGGGCACAGGCCGGGCAGGTGAACATTCTGGGCGGCTGCTGCGGCTCGACGCCGGCGCACATCAAGGCGATTGCCGAGGCGGTGAAGCCGCTTTCGCCGCGCGCGCTGCCGGCGCTGCCGGTGGTCACGCGGCTGGCCGGGCTGGAGCCGATGACGATGGCGGCTTGACATAATCCTCCCCTGCAAGGGGAGGGGGACCATTCGCGCCAGCGAATGGTGGAGGGGGCTCTCTGCGAGCGAGTCCCCTGCGGCGACCCCCCTCCACCATGCTTCGCATGGTCCCCCTCCCCGTGAACGGGGAGGATTTGAGAAGGCAGCATGAACACCAACACCTCCACAGCCCAGTTCGTCAACATCGGCGAACGCACCAACGTTACCGGATCGGCCCGCTTCAAGAAGCTGATCATGGCCGGCGACTATCCCGCCGCCGTCGAAGTCGCGCGCCAGCAGGTCGAAAGCGGCGCGCAGGTGCTCGACGTCAACATGGACGAAGGGCTGCTCGACGCGCATCACGCGATGACCACCTTCCTGAAACTGATCGCGGCCGAGCCCGATATCGCGCGCATCCCGTTCATGATCGACAGCTCGAAATGGAGCGTGATCGAGGCGGGGCTGAAATGCGTCTCCGGCAAGCCGATCGTCAATTCGATCAGCATGAAGGAAGGCGAGGGGCCGTTCCTCGACCAGGCGCGCAAAGTGATGGCCTATGGCGCGGCGGTCGTGGTGATGGCGTTCGACGAAGTGGGCCAGGCCGATACCTGCGCCCGCAAGGTGGAGATTTGCGAGCGCGCCTATAAGCTGCTGACGGGCATCGGCTTTCCGCCCGAGGACATCATCTTCGACCCCAATATCTTCGCGGTGGCGACGGGGATCGAGGAGCATAACAATTACGCGGTCGACTTCATCGAGGCGTGCCGCGAGATCAAGGCGCGCTGCCCGCACGCGCACATCTCTGGCGGCCTGTCCAACCTGTCGTTCAGCTTTCGCGGCAACGAGCCGGTGCGCCGCGCGATGCACTCGGTCTTTCTCTATCACGCGATTCCGGCCGGGCTCGACATGGCGATCGTCAATGCCGGCCAGCTCGACGTCTATGACACGATCGACCCCGAGCTGCGCACCGCCTGCGAGGATGTGGTGCTCAACCGCGATGCGGACGCGGGGGAGCGGCTGGTGGCGCTGGCCGAAAAATATCGCGGCACCGATGCGGTGGCCGACAAGGCGGCCGAGGAATGGCGGGGCTGGCCGGTCGCCAAGCGGCTGGAACATGCGCTGGTCAAGGGGATCGACGCCTATGTCGTCGACGATACCGAGGAAGCGCGGCTGAACTATGCCAAGCCGATCGAGGTGATCGAAGGCCCGCTGATGGATGGCATGAACGTGGTCGGCGACCTGTTCGGCTCGGGCAAGATGTTCCTGCCGCAGGTGGTGAAATCGGCGCGCGTGATGAAGAAGGCGGTCGCCCATCTGCTGCCCTTTATCGAGGCCGCCAAGGAGCCCGGCGCCAAGGGCAAGGGCCGCATCATCATGGCGACGGTGAAGGGCGATGTGCACGACATCGGCAAGAACATCGTCGGCGTCGTGCTGCAGTGCAACGGGTTCGAGGTGGTCGACCTGGGCGTGATGGTGCCGTGGCCGCGCATTCTGGAAGCCGCCAACGAGAATGAGGCCGACATGATCGGCCTGTCGGGCCTCATCACCCCCTCGCTCGACGAGATGGTGACGGTGGCCGAGGAAATGCAGCGCGCCGGCATGACGATGCCGCTGCTGATCGGCGGCGCGACGACGTCGAAGGTCCACACCGCGCTGAAGATCGCGCCGGCCTATAAGGGGCCGGTGGTGCATGTGCTCGACGCCAGCCGCGCGGTCGGCGTGGCGACCACGCTGGTGTCCGACACCATCCGCGACGAGTTCGTGGCGAAGACCGATGCCGATTATGCCGCCGTGCGCGCCGCGCGCGAGGGCAAGGGGCAGAATGAGCTGACCCCGCTCGACCGCGCGCGCGACAATGCGTTCGACGCCGACATGACGCTGAAGGCGCCGCCGCCGCGCCAGCCGGGCGTGCATGTATTCCGTGACTGGGACCTGGCCGATCTGGCCGAGTATATCGACTGGACGCCGTTTTTCCGCGCCTGGGAACTGGCCGGCAACTATCCCGCGATCCTGAACGACGATGTGGTGGGTGAAAGCGCGACGGCGCTGTTTGCCGACGCGCAGAAGATGCTGAAGCGCATCATCGACGAGAAATGGCTGGTCGCGCGCGGCGTGTGTGGCTTCTGGCCGTGCCGGCGCGAGGGCGACGACGTGATCCTCCACCTGGACAGCGAGGACCATGTCCGCATCCCCTTCCTGCGCCAGCAGATCGCCAAGCGCGAGGGGCGGGCGAATATGTGCCTGGCTGACTTCATCGACCATGATGGCGACTGGATCGGCGGCTTTGCCGTGTCGATCCATGGGATCGAGCCGCATCTGGCCAAGTTCAAGGCCGCGATCGACGATTATTCGGACATTCTGCTGAAGGCACTGGCCGACCGCTTTGCCGAAGCATTCGCCGAACGGCTCCACCAGCATGTCCGCACCGAGCTGTGGGGCTATGCCGAGGGCGAGCAGCTGACGCCCGAAGCGCTGATCAAGGAGCAGTTCCGCGGCATCCGCCCGGCGCCCGGCTATCCGGCCTGCCCCGACCATAGCGTGAAGCCGATGCTGTTCGAGCTGCTCGACGCGCACCACGCGACCGGCATTTCGCTGACCGAAAGCTTTGCGATGCTGCCGACGGCGGCGGTCAGCGGCTTCTACTTCGCCCATCCGCAGAGCCAGTATTTCGGCGTTGCCCGCATCGGGCCGGATCAGGTCGCGGATTACGCCGCGCGGCGCGGGGTCGACCTGCCCACTGCCGAGCGGTGGCTGCGCCCGAACCTCGACTGAGCGTGGTGGCGGGACGGATCGTTCCCGTCGGCGCGGCGGCGCTGCTGCTGCTCTATGCCGCGATCTGGGCATTCGCGCCGATCCGCCCCGCGCTGGTGGCGGAGCTGTGGTGGCTGCCGGCGATCGGCACGCTGGGGGCGACGATTGCCAATACCTCCGGCACCGGCGGCGGGGTGGTGTTCGTGCCCGTGTTCAATGCGCTGCGCCACGCCGGCATCATGGAGCTGGACCGGGTGCAGGTGGTCGCCGCCTCGTTCCTGATCCAGTGTTTCGGCATGTCGATGGGGGCGCTGCGCTGGTCGAGCGGGCTGCACCGCACGCCGGTGGCCGAGCGGGAAAGCAGCGCCGGCGATTTCTGGCGCGTGGTCGCGCTGGTGCTGGCCTGCGCGCTGCCGGTGATGCTGGCGACGCAGCGGCTGGCGCGGTTCGATCCGCACGATGTGCTGCTGGGGTTCAAGGCGTTTTCGATCCTGCTGGGGCTCGCCGTCATCATTACCACCTGGACGGTGAACCGCACCCGGGCGCCACGTGCGGTGGTGGCCCCACTGGACTGGATGGTGCTGGCGGCGCTGGGCCTGATCGGCGGTTTCGTGACCGCGCTGTTCTCGGTCGGGGTGGGGGAGCTGGTCGCGCTCTATCTGTTCATCCGCCATTATCCGGTGCTGCTGTGCACGGGCACCGCGGTGGTGATCTCGGCGATATCGGTGCTGAGCGGCGCGCTCTACCATGTGCAGGCGGGCACCATTGTGTGGGAAGTGGTGGTGCTGGCCGGCCCCGGCGCGGCGCTGGGCGGGTTCATCGCGCGGCCGGTGGCGCTGTGGCTCGGCCCCAACCGGTTGAAGACGGCGGATGGCGGCTGGATCGTCCTGTCGAGTCTTTATCTCATCATTCTCAATATCTGACAGGCGTTAACCCTCTATTTGCCTTCCGCCGATGCGGCGCGCGGCATAGATATGCTGCCGACTGGAGGCCCAGCCATGCGCCGCATTTTGCCGTTTCTTGCCATTGCCCTGACTGCCCCTGCCGCTGCGCAGGGCGGGCCGGGCGCGTTCACCATCGCAGAGACGGGCGAGAGCTTTGCAACCCTCGATCAGGCGCTGGTCGCTGCCAAGCCGCGCGGTGAGTTCACCTGGTCGACCATTCTGATCGCGCCCGGCGTCTATCGCCAATGTGCCGTGCAGGAATGGGGCAAGACGATCTTTCGCGCGCGCCAGCCGGGCACCGTGGTGTTTGACGGCACGGCATGCGAGGGCAAGGCCGTGCTGGTGCTGCGCGGACGCGGGGCGGAGGTTGACGGCATCGTTTTTCGCAACATCCGCGTGCCCGATGGCAATGGTGCCGGCATCCGCAGCGAGATTGGCGACCTGACCGTGAAGAACGCGATGTTCCTCGACAGTCAGGAAGGCATTCTTGGCGGGGTGGGCGGTAACCAGCGCATCATCATCGAATATTCGACCTTCGCCGGGCTTGGCCAGTGTGACGAAACGCCCGATTGCGCGCATTCGATCTATCTGGCCAACAAGGGCCAGATCACCGTGCGCAACAACCGGTTCGAGCGCGGGCGCGGCGGCCATTATGTGAAGCTGCGCACCCCGCGCGTCGACATCACCGACAACAGCTTCGACGATACGCGCGGCCGCAAGACCAACTATATGATCGACCTGTCCGAAGGCGGAACGGGCGTGATCTCCGGCAACAATTTCGTCCAGGGCCGCGACAAGGAAAATCATTCCGCGCTGATCAGCGTCGCGCCAGAGGCACGCACCTATTCCTCGGCGGGCCTGCGCATCGTGAACAACAGCGCCAGCCTGTCGCCCGGCGACACGCGCAATCCCGCGTTCGTGGCGGACGCGAGCCGCGAGCGGCTGGCGATCGGCGCCAACCGGCTGGGGCCGGGCATCCGCCCCTTCGAGCAGCGATAAGTCCGCGTAACCACAGGCACTTGCGCGGTTGCGCGGGCACCGGGGCTGGGATAGCCTTTGGCGATGGACTCGGGGATCGTCGACTGGTGGAACGCCGTCGCCGCCGAAGTGAGCGGCGAACGCGCCTTTTTCTGGGCGCTGGGCAGCTATGTCACGATGATCCTGGTCGAACGGCTGACCTATCTGCTCCATGACCGGACCGACTGGAACGAGCGCGATGCGCGCGCCAATGTGATCAACAGCAGCGTGACCGCCATCATCGACGCGTTCGTCGGCGGGCCGCTGTTCGTCGGGGCCTATTTCCTGGTCTATGACCATCTGCGCCTGTTCGACATGCCGTACAGCTGGTGGGGCTGGGTGGCGGCGTTCCTGCTCAACGATCTGGCCTATTATGTCGATCACCGCATTTCGCACCGCACCGGGCTGTTCTGGGCGATCCACACCAGCCATCATTCTTCGCGCGAGATGAACCTGACCGTCGCATCGCGCGGCACGGCGCTGGGGCTGGGCGGCATCATGCAGCCGGCCTATTTCCTGTTCCTGCCGCTGATGGGCGTGGCGTTTCCGATGTTCATTGCCGCCAAATTCTTCGGCAATCTGTGGGGTATCTTCAACCACACCCGGCTGGTGCGGCACATGGGCGTGCTGGAGGAGATTCTGGCGACGCCGGCCAACCACCGTGTGCACCACGGCACCGAACCCAAATATCTGGACCGCAATTATGGCCAGGTGCTGATTGTGTGGGACCGGCTGTTCGGCAGCTTCCAGCGCGAGGAGGAAGAGCCGACCTATGGCCTGGTCAAGCAGCTGGAAAGCGACCGGATCTGGGATATCCAGACCTCCGGCCTGCAATGGCTGGTGGGCGAGATGCGCCGCGCGCCGCGCCTGATCGACAAGCTGCGCTACCTGTGGATGCCGCCGGGCTGGCGCCATGATGGCTGCCACCTGACGACGGAACAGATCCGCCGTGGCGTGCCCGGTTGCATCGCCGGGCAGGCGGCGAGCTGAAACGGCTGGTGCCGCTCAAGCGGTGCCAAAAACCCTAGCGGCAGAGTTCCGCGTTCATTGATGCATCGATCCTGAGGCAGCGCCCGTCGACATCGGGCGTCGCCAGCCGCATGCCGATGGTGGCGGCGAGCGTGGGCGCGATGTCGACCGTTTCCACCGGCAGGGGCTGTTCGAACCCGCTGATGCCCTTGCGCCAGAACAGCAGCGGCACGCGCCGGTCATAATCCCAGAACGAGCCATGGGTGGCGACATAACCGCGCGTCGGGTCGGCAATCGGGGTGACGTTGGGCTTCAGCGCGACGACGATGTCGCCCGAGCGCGCCGGGTGAAAGCTTGCCCGCGCCCGCTGGACGAGCGACCAAGCCGGCGGCGGCAGGGTCGGCGCCGGGGCCGCCTCGATCTCTGCCCGGCTGAACGCGGCCGCCACCTGCGGCTGCGCGCGATAGAAAGCGAGCGCTTCCTTCAGCACGGCGGTGCGCTGTACGGGGGTCAGCTTGGGGTCGATCCACACATCGCCCGAGCCCGAATCGCCGAACAGCAGCTGGCCGGTAAGCTTCAGCCTGGCCGCGACCGCGTCGCTTGCCGCCTTGGTGGTGAGCGCGGGGTCGATCCGCTGCGCATCGGGCACCGCTTCGTCGCGCAGCCGCTCGGGCAGGTCATGCCCGCCATGATCGGCCGACAGCGCCACTTCATAATCAATGCCCAGCTCATCGAGCTTGGCGAAGAAGTCGCCCATCGTGCCGTCGAGCGCGGCCAGCTGCAGGCACATTTCGTTGCCATTGGTGCCATAGCTGTGGCCGACATAATCGGTGGCGGAGGCGCCGATGGTGATGATGTCGGTCGCCGGCCCCTGGCCCAGCTTCATCGTCTGCACGAAGGCGGCGGCCAGCGCGAACACCGCGCCATCCGATTCGGGCGAGGCGCGGAAGGCGCGCGTGTCGCCGGCCGCGCGCGCGAACCGGCCGGTGCCCACGCTCTTGCCCGCGCCGATCGGGATGGCGCGGTCGCGGCTCTTGCAGAAGTCGGGCTCGTCGAGCGGGGCGCTTTCGCGGGCGATCAGCTGGGTGACGGCTTGGTTGGTCTGCGTCACCACCAGCGGTTCGGCGCGGCCGGCATAGCTGGCGAATTTCTTGCCGTCCCACCACCAGATCTCGTCGAGCTTGTGGCCGCCCATCATCACCGCGGCGCGGTCCTTGCCGGCGACCGAGACGGTGCGCGTCGCCGGATTGGCCGCCTTCATCCGCTCACCCAGCGTCGGCACCAGCAGATGCGTGTCGGACACGGTATAGGCCACCGAATTGCTGCCGGCGACGCGTTCATCCTCGGCGCAATAGATGGTCTTGTCGGTGCGCGCGGCCTTCAGGTCGGTCCAGCTATTGGCGATGATGCCGGTGCGCGCCGGGTGCATGCCGGTGAGCAACGTCGAATGGCCCGGGCAGGTCTCGGTCGCGGCGTGGCTCTGATAGGCGCTGGGGAACACCACGCCCGACAGCAGCCGCTTGAACCCGCCGGAGAAATGATTGCGATATTCGGCGAACAGATCGGCCGAGAACTGATCGACCGAGATCACCACGATCAGCCGCGGCGGCTTGGCGGGCGTCGGCGCGGCGGCGGGAGCGGCGGCCGGCGCGGTCTGCGCCTGGAGCGGGAGGGCGGGCGCCGTAACCATGGTGGCAAGGGCTGCGAAAGACAGTCTGACAAGGTTCATTGGCGCGTCCCCCCATTTTGGTCTTGGCGTCAACCGGGCTATCGGCGAAGGCAGGCTTCTAGGCAAGGATCACCCATGCGGCGCTTCGGTTTCGTTCTTGTGACGCTGTTCTGGCTGATGCTGGGGCTGACGGGTGCTGCGCGGGCGCAGGTGCCGGGGGCAACGGGGCCGCGCCATATCGCGATCACGCTGATCGCGGAGACGCAAAAGCCCGCCGCCGGCAGCCGGGTGACGATTGCCTATGACGCGGTGCCCGAAAAAGGCTGGCACGGCTATTGGCAGAATCCGGGCGATGCAGGCTTTCCGGCCAAGCTGCAATGGACGCTGCCGGCCGGGGTGACGGCGGGCGCGCCGCGCTATCCGGTGCCGACGACGCTGCTGATCGGCGACGGGGCCGACGCGCTGATGAACTATGTGTTCGAGGAGCGTTTCACCCCGCTCATCGACCTGTCGATTCCCGCCGGTCTCGCCCCGGGCACCCGGTTACCGGTGCGGCTGAAGGCCAGCTATCTGGTGTGCACCAACGAAATCTGCGTGCCCGAAAAGGCGGAGCTGGCGCTCGACCTGGTGGTCGGCGACGGCGCCGTCGACCCTGCCCGGCGCGCGCAGTTCGACGCCTTCCGCCGGGCGCTGCCCCGGCCGCTGGGCGGCAGCGCCATTTATCAGCTGAGCGGGCAGACGCTGCGCCTGGCCATTCCCTATCCGGCGGCGGCGCCGCTTGCCGACGCCTATTTCTTCCCGGTCACGCCCAACCGCCTGGCCTATAGCGCGCCGCAGCGGGTGATGCGCGATGGCGACCGGCTGGTGATCGAAACCGGCGCCGGCCGCAGCGGCGGGAGCGGTGCCATCAGCGGCGTGCTGCGCATTGGCCATGCCAGCGGGCTGATGCTGACCGCGACCCCGGGAGCCGTGGCGCCGGTCGCCGACGGCGGGGGCGGCCTGTGGTCCACGTTGCTGCTGGCGCTGGGTGGGGCCGTGCTGGGCGGGCTGATCCTGAACGTGATGCCCTGCGTCTTTCCGATCCTCAGCCTGAAGGCGCTGACGCTGGCGAAGGGCAATGTCGGGGCGCGGGAAGCGCAACTAGACAGTCTCGCATACACTGCCGGCGTGCTGCTGGTGATTGTGGGCCTGGGCGCGGCGGTGCTGGCGCTGCGGGCGGCGGGCGTTGCGGCGGGCTGGGCATTTCAGCTGCAAAGCCCTCAATTTGTTGCGGTTTTGCTGCTGCTGGTGGTCGCGCTCGCGCTCAATCTGGCAGGGCTCTTCGAAATTCCCACCCCCCGCTTTGTCGACCGGGCAAGCGGCGCGGGCGGCGCCTTTGCCACCGGCGCACTCGCCGCCGTGATCGCGACGCCGTGCACCGGGCCGTTCATGGGGGCAGCGTTGGGCGCCACGCTGGTGCTGCCCTGGCCGGCGGGGCTGGCGATCTTTGCCGGGCTGGGGCTGGGCCTCGCGCTGCCCTTCCTCGCCATCGGCTTCGTGCCCGCGCTGCGCCGCGCTCTGCCCCGGCCCGGCGCGTGGATGGCCACCTTCCGCCACCTGCTCGCGGTGCCGATGGGGCTGACGGCGGTGTGGCTCGCCTGGGTGCTGGGCGGCGAGGCGGGCGTTGACGGGATGACGATCGGCCTGATCGGCGCGGTGGGAGTCGCAGCGGTGCTGTTCGTCGTTGGGCGGCGGCAGCATCGTGGTCTCGCGGCGCACTGGCTGAGCCTTGTCGCGCTGATCGCGGCAACGGGCGCGACCGCCTATGCCATTCGCCCGGCGCCCAAGGGGGCGGGGGCCGCGGCGGCGCTGGCGGCGGAGAACAAGGCGGCGTTCAGCGAGGAGAAGCTGGCCGAGGCACGCGCCAAGGGCCAGCCCGTGTTCGCCTATTTCACCGCCGACTGGTGCCTGACCTGCAAGGTCAACGAACGCGTCGCGATCGACACCGATCAGGTGAAGGCGGCGTTCGCGAAGCACAATGTCGCTGTGATGGTCGGCGACTGGACCGACGGCGACCCCAGGCTCGGCCGCTTCATCGAAGCGCATAACCGCGCGGGCGTGCCGCTGTATCTGTTCTACAGGCCCGGCGCGAAGGAGCCGGAAGTGCTGCCGCAGGTGCTGACCCCGGCGATGTTGAGCGAGTTGGCTGGGGGGTAGGGGTGGCTATGGGGGGTGGGGAGCCGACTGCCTTATCTCTTGCTCGTCGCTAAGGATCGCGGTCGTCTATCCTCTTTCTTGCGTCACCCCGGCCTTGTGCCGGGGTCCACGGTGCGGCCGGATGAGACGCTTGAAGTTCCAGTGGCCCGCCTGCCGGGGGTTGGACCCCGGCACGAGGCCGGGGTGACGGGAGGGGGCTCAGGCCAGTTCCACCTCCGCCTCGACCGGCGCTGCCGCCGCCCGTCGCCCGACCACGTCCTCGAACCGCTCATGGTACTTCGGATGTTCGGTGCCCATCATCCGGTCCCACCAGGTGAAATAGAGCCCGAAATTATAGCGCCCCTCGGTATGGTGCAGGTCGTGGTGCGTCGTCGTCGTCAGCCAGCCCGTCAGCGGCGAGCGGGTGAAGCCCGGCCAGGCCAGCTCGAACCCCGAATGGCCGATGGCGTTGCGGGCGATCTGGTGGCCCAGGAAAATGAACACCGCCCACGCCTCGATCGGCGCGATCCAGCCCAGCGCGATGAACATCATCGGGATATAGATGCTTTCGGCAACCGCCTCGATCGGCGCAAAGCTATAGGCGGCCCAGCTGGTCGGCGTGCGGCTGAGATGATGGGCATAATGCGCGCGGCGGAACAGCGATTTGTGGTGCAGCGTGCGGTGCATCCAGTAGAACCAGGCATCGTGCAGCAGCACCATCGCCGGCAGCTGCCAGGCGAGCATCCACGCATCCGGCGTGCCGCGATGCACCGGGATGATGCCGCTGCGCACCAGCGCGAAGGTGGCCAGGTTGACAAAGGCGAACACCAGCAACGTTTCCATCGACTGGCGGAATTCGCGGCGCCGGTCGGCAAAGCTTGCCTTGCGCGGCTGGATGCGGCGCGGCTCGATCCAGCGACGGATCAGCCAGTAGAGGATGGCAACGCCCGCTGCACCCGCCAGATAGCGGACGAACTCGATCTGCACGCTATGCGCGATGCGGCTGGCAATCAGGAACAAGGTGTCGGTCACGCAACGGGCTCCGGCAGGTTGGGTTGATGATGGCAAAGCCCATTGCCGAAGGACAGGGGCACCGTCGCCGCGCGGCTGAAAATTGGCCGGCGATTTCGAAATCGATCAGCTTTTTTCAGCAAAGGCGGCCCGGCGCCAGTCGCCCGGGGCCTGGCCGGTCGCTTCCCGAAAGGCGCGGTTGAAGGGGGCCAGGCTGCCATAGCCCAGGTCCATCGCAATGGTGAGGATGGGGAGCGCGACACAGGCCGGGTCGGCCAGCTGGCGCTTCGCCTCGGCAATGCGGGCCTCGTTCAAAAAGGCGGAAAAATTGCGATAGCCCAGCCGCTGGTTGATCAACAGGCGCAGCCGGTGCTCGGGCACGCCCAGCTGATCGGCCAGCTGGCCGATGGAGAGCGCGGTGGTGCGATAGACGCCGCCCGCCATCGCCGCGTCGAGCTTTGCCTTCAGCACCGATTCGGCCGGGCTGAGCGCGGGGGCGGGCGGCGGCGCGGGGGCGGCGGGATCGAACAGCAGCTCGGGGTCGCTTTGCAGCAGCGCGGCGCCCATGGCCGACGTGGCCGCCAGAATCGCCGCCGACTGGGCAATGCTGAGCAGCGGCACCCCGCGAAAGCCGAAGGCGATTTCCAGCACGATCACCACCACCGCCAGCGTTGCGATGACGATGACGAATCCCACGCGTAACCGCCGGCGCTTTTCGATCAGGTCGTCACCCCGTTCGCTGATCGCGATGATCAGGGCGTGGATCGCAAAGCCCAGCCAGATCAACCGCCCGACCTGTCGCACCGCCATCTGCACGGCTGGCGGCGCAAAGCTGGGCAGCGCAAAGAACAGCCACACCACGAAACAGGCGGCTGCCCCTGCAATCGCGGTCCGCCTGTCGATCGGCCGCTCGAACAGCAGGTGGGCAAAGATCCAAAGCGTGACCGGCACGCTCTGCGCGCCCAGCTGCACCGGCAGCCAGGCGGTGCGGATCGGCCGCGCGAGAAACGGGGTCGCCAGCGTCAGGTAGCAGCAAACCCCCGCCAGCAGCAGCGCGGTCGCGATGCGGATGGTGCGCGGCGCGGTGCCACGCCCGATCACCAGCGCGATCAGCAGCAATTGCCCCGTCGCCAGCAGGCGTAGTGCGGCGTCGGCAAGAAGAAGCGGCCCCATGGTGCGCCGCTTATGGCGCGCACAGCGCGAGCCGTCGAGGGCGCGCGAGGGGCTGGGAATCGCGCGCGGCTGCGGCTAGAGCCGGGCCATGACCCAGTTCGACCTGACCGACGAGCAGCGCGAGATCCAGGATCTGGCGCGCAAATTCACCGCCGACCGCATCACCCCCCATGCCGGCGAGTGGGACGAAAAGCACATCTTCCCGCGCGACACGATCAAGGCGGCGGCCGAGCTGGGCTTTGGCGCCATCTATGTTTCGGAAGCGTCGGGCGGCATCAATCTGGGGCGGCTGGAGGCGGCGCTGATCATGGAGGCAATGGCCTATGGCTGTCCCTCGACCAGCGCCTTTATCAGCATCCACAATATGGCGAGCTGGATGATCGACCGCTTCGGGTCGGACGGGGTGAAGGCGAAGTATCTGCCCTCGCTCGTCACCATGGACACCATCGCGAGCTATTGCCTGACCGAGCCCGGCTCCGGCTCCGACGCGGCGGCGCTGAAGACGCGCGCGGTGCGCGACGGCGATGACTATGTTGTCACCGGCACCAAGCAGTTCATCAGCGGCGCGGGCGAGAATGACGTCTATGTCACCATGGTCCGCACCGGCGAGGAGGGCCCCAAGGGCATTTCGTGCCTGGTGATCGAGCGCGACATGCCCGGCGTGTCGTTCGGCGCGAACGAGCGCAAGCTGGGCTGGCACTCGCAGCCGACGCGGCAGGTGATACTGGACGGTGTGCGCGTGCCGGTCGAAAACCGCGTGGGCGGCGAGGGCGAGGGCTTTCGCATCGCGATGATGGGGCTGGACGGTGGCCGGCTGAACATCGGTGCCTGTTCGCTGGGCGGGGCGCAGCGCTGCCTGGACGAGGCGATCGGCTATACCCGCGACCGGCACCAGTTTGGCACGGCGGTGAGCGATTTCCAGAATACCCAGTTCATGCTCGCCGACATGGCAACCGAACTGGAGGCGGCGCGCGCGCTGCTCTATCTGGCGGCGGCGAAAGTGACCGCGAACGCCCCCGACAAGACGCGCTTTGCCGCCATGGCCAAGCGGCTGGCGACCGATACCGGCAGCGCGGTGGTCGACCGCGCGCTGCAGCTGCATGGCGGCTATGGCTATCTGATGGACTATCCGATCGAGCGCTTCTGGCGCGATCTGCGCGTCCATTCGATTCTGGAGGGCACCAACCAGATCATGCGGATGATCGTGGGGCGGGAGCTGACGCGGCAGTGACGCAACTGGTGGCAATCCTCCCCATTCATGGGGAGGGGGACCGTCCAAAGGACGGTGGAGGGGGCCAGGCGATGGGCGCGGGGGTGCGCGTGTGGCGAACCCCCTCCACCGCTTCGCGGTCCCCCTCCCCGCAAGCGGGGAGGATCTGATGAGCGAGGTGCTTGCCTTCACCGAGGGCCGGATCGGTCGCATCCGGCTCAACCGGCCCAAGGCGCTCCATGCGCTCAACACGCCGATGTGCCTGGCGATCAGCGCGGCGCTGGCGCGCTTTGCCGCCGATGACGGGGTCGATTGCGTCGTGTTCGATCATGCCGAGGGGCGGGGCTTCTGCGCGGGTGGCGACATCCGCATGCTGGCGGAAAGCGGGCAGGGCGATGGCAGCGAGGCGCGCGCCTTCTTCCACGCCGAATATCGCATGAACCACGCGCTGTTCACCTATGCCAAGCCGACCATTGCCTTCATGGACGGCATCACCATGGGCGGCGGCGTGGGCATCGCGCTGCCGTGCCGCTATCGCGTGGCGACGCAGAATACGCGCTTTGCCATGCCCGAAAGCGGCATCGGCCTGTTCCCCGATGTCGGCGGCGGCTGGTATCTGGCGCGGCTGCCGGGGCGGGTGGGCATCTATCTGGCGCTCACCGGCGCGCGACTGGATGGTGCGGAATGCCTGACGCTGGGGCTGGCGACGCATTATCTGCCGGCCGAGGCGATTCCGGCGGCGCTGCAGTCGCTCCACGGTGCCGATGATCTGTTTGCCGCGCTGAAGGCGCACGGCGTCGGCGCGCCGCTGGCACAGATCGCGGTCGACCGGCCGCAGATCGAAAAGCTGTTCGCGGGCAACAGCGTGGCCGCGATTCTGGCCGCGCTCGATGCCGACGGTGGCGACTGGGCGGCGAAGCAGGCAGCGACCTTGCGCACCAAATCGCCGCTGTCGATGGCGGTTGCCTTTCGCCAGCTGAAGGAAGGCGCCGCCATGCCCGATTTCGCCGCCGAAATGGCCCAGGAATATGCGATCGGCGCGCGCATGGTGCACAGCCACGACTTTATCGAGGGCGTGCGCGCCGTGATCGTGGACAAGGACAATGCGCCCTGCTGGAACCCCGCCACGCCCGATGGCGTGACCGAGGCGATGCTGGACGCGATCTTTGCCGCGATGCCCGAGGGGGAGGGCTGGACGCCCAACTGAGATTTCCCGTCACCCCGGCCTTGAGCCGGGGTCCCGCTGCCTTGGGGCGGGGGATTGAAGCGGGACCCCGGGTCAAGCCCGGGGTGACGATTTAGAGAGAGGTGCCAATGACCTACGAAACCATCCTTGTCGAGCATCGTGACGCGGTGACGCTCGTCACGCTCAACCGGCCCAATGCGCTCAATGCGCTCAACAGCCAGGTGCTGGCCGAGCTGATCGACGCGTTCGCCGCTTATGATGCCGATCCCGGCCAGCGCTGCCTGGTGCTGACGGGCTCCGAAAAGGCGTTCGCGGCCGGTGCCGACATCAAGGAAATGTCCGATCAGGGCTTTGCCGACATGTTCGGCAGCAACTTCTTCGCCGGCTGGGAAAAGGTGACGGCGACGCGCAAGCCGTGGATCGCGGCGGTGGCCGGCTATGCGCTGGGCGGCGGGTGTGAAGTGGCGATGATGGCCGATTTCATCATCGCCGCCGACAATGCCAAATTCGGCCAGCCGGAGATCAAGCTGGGCGTCTCCCCCGGCATGGGCGGGTCGCAGCGGCTGACCCGCGCGATCGGCAAGGCCAAGGCGATGGAAATGTGCCTGACCGGGCGGATGATGGACGCCGCCGAAGCGGAAGCGTCGGGCCTCGTCGCGCGCGTCGTGCCGGCGGCCGAGCTGCTGGACGAGGCATTGAAGACTGCCGAGACGATTGCCGGCATGCCCCCGCTTGCCGCCATCGCCAACAAGGAAATGGTGAACGCCAGCTTTGAAACCGGGCTGGCACAGGGCATCCTGTTCGAGCGGCGCCTGTTCCACGGCCTGTTCGGCACTGCGGACCAGAAGGAAGGCATGGCCGCCTTTGTCGAGAAACGCCCGGGCAACTGGACGGGGCGGTAACGACCGTGTTCTTCCCTCCGTTTGTGCCGAGCGAAGTCGAGGCACGTGAGCGACGTGCTGCACTCGCCGCCGCGTCCCTCGACTTCGCTCGGGACGAACGCTTATAGGGTCGGGACGGGCACAGGAGAAGGATGACATGGCACGCATCGGCTTTATCGGGCTCGGCAACATGGGCGCGGGCATGGCCGCCAATCTGGCCAAAGCGGGGCATGACGTGCACGCGTTCGACCTGTCGGCCGAGGCGCTGGCGCGGGCCAAGGCCGCCGGCTGCCTGCCGGTGGCAAGTGCTGCCGAGGCTGCCCAGGGTGCCGAAGCGGTGGTGACGATGCTGCCCGCCGGCGCGCATGTCGAAAGCGTCTATACCGACGCGGTGTTCGGCGCGGCGGCGCCCGGCACGCTGCTGATCGACTGTTCGACGATCGACGTGGCGACCGCCAAGCGCGTGGCGGCGGCAGCGGCGGCCAAGGGGCTGGCGGCGGTCGATGCGCCCGTCTCCGGCGGGATCGCGGCGGCCAATGCCGGCACGCTCACCTTCATGGTCGGCGGCAGCGACCGGGACTTTGCCCGCGCGCGCGACATTCTGGCGCAGATGGGCAAGGCGGTGATCCATGCCGGCGACAATGGCGCCGGGCAGGCGGCCAAGATCTGCAACAACATGCTGCTGGGCGCCACCATGGTGGCCACCTGCGAGGCATTCGTGCTGGCCGAGAAACTGGGCCTGGCCGCGCAGAAATTCTATGACATTGCCAGCGTCTCCTCCGGCCAGAGCTGGTCGATGACGAGCTATTGCCCGGTGCCGGGCGTCGGCCCGGAAACCCCGGCCGACCGCGATTATCAGGGCGGCTTTGCGGTGGCGCTGATGCTGAAGGACCTGAAGCTCGCTGCCGCTGCCGCCGCCGATAGCGGCGCGACCACACCGATGGGTGCGCGCGCGGCCGAACTCTATCAGGCCTTTGCCGATGCCGGGCAGGGCGGGCTGGACTTTTCCGCCATCATCCGCGCGCTGGAGGGCTAGGGTTTCGGGGCGCTGATCCGGTGCCCGTGCGCGCCGGGCGTCTCAACTCCTCCCCTTCAGGGGAGGAGGTCGGGAGGTGGGGCCTGGATGCAGGGCGCCGCGCTTCCTTGGAGAGGCCCCACCCCAACCCCTCCCCTGAAGGGGAGGGGCTTTGGTCAGTCGCAATTCGAAGCGATGCTGAACGGCGCTGGCCCGGCGCGCATCCCCGCCACACCATGCTTGCCGCCGGGGCGAAAGCCGCTAATCGTGGTCCCCAACGATAAGGAGGGGTCATGGCAAGCGTGGCAGCGGAGCAGATGGCGGAACCGGGCGATGCCGATGTGCGCCTGGTGATCACCGCGTCGTCGCTGGGCACGGTGTTCGAATGGTATGATTTCTTCATTTACGGCACGCTGGCGGCCTCCGGCATTATCGGGCGCACCTTCTTTCCGGCGGGTAGCGAGATCATCCAGACCTTGCTGGCCTGGGCCGGCTTTGCCGTGGGGTTCGGCTTTCGCCCCTTGGGGGCGGTGCTGTTCGGCTATCTGGGCGACCGGCTGGGGCGCAAATACACCTTTCTGGTGACGATCACGCTGATGGGGCTGGCGACCGCAGGCGTGGGTTTCGTGCCCTCGGCCGCCGCCATTGGCCTGTGGGCGCCGGCGATCATCCTGCTGCTGCGCATCCTGCAGGGGCTGGCGCTGGGCGGCGAATATGGCGGGGCGGCCATCTATGTCGCCGAACATGCGCCGCCGGGCCGCGCGGGTTTCTACACCAGCTTCATTCAGGCGAGCGTCCCCGGCGGCTTCGTGCTCAGTCTTGCGGTCGTGCTGGCGTGCAAGGCAGTGCTGCCGGCGGCGATCTGGGACGCATGGGGATGGCGCCTGCCCTTCATCTTCAGCCTGGCGCTGCTCGCGGTGTCGCTGTGGATGCGCTTCAAGCTGTCGGAAAGCCCGGTGTTCAAGGCGATGAAGGACGCCGGCGAAACCGCCGAAAACCCCTTTGTCGAAAGCTTCACCTATCCCGGCAACCTCATCCGCCTGTTCGTGGCGCTGTTCGGCATTGCCGCGGGGCTGACGGTGATCTGGTACACCGCGCTGTTCTCGTCGCTCGCTTTTCTGCAGGGGCCGATGCGGATGGCGGACACGCCGGCGCAGCTGCTGGTCGCGGTGGGCGCGCTGGCGGGGCTGGGCTGGTACATTCTGTTCGGCTGGCTGTCTGACCGGGTGGGGCGCAAGCTGCCCATCGTCATCGGCTATGCGCTGACACTGCTGGCGCTGTTCCCGATCTTCTGGGTGATGGGGCAGGCGGCCAATCCGGGCCTGGCGCGCGCCGCTCAGCATGCGCCGGTGGTGATCGCCGGGCCGGACTGTGCCTATAACCCGTTCCAGGCCAAGCAGGCCGGTGCCTGTGGCCAGCTGCTCGACTATTTCTCCAAAAAGGGCATTCCCTATACCACCGCAGAGGCGCCGGTGGCGGTGGCGACGATTGGCGGCGAGCCGGTGGCGGCCGGCAGCGAGGAAGTGCTCGATGCAGCCCTCGCCCAGGCCGGCTACAAGCTCGACCGCATCGTGCCCGGGCCGGGCAGCATCGTGATCATCCTGTTGTGCATGACGTTGCTCACCGCGCTGTCGGGCATGACCTATGGCTCGGTCGCGGCGCTGCTGACGGAGCTGTTCCCGGCGCGCATCCGCTATTCGTCGATGTCGATCCCCTATCATGTCGGCACCGGCTATTTCGGCGGCTTCCTGCCCTTTATCAGCCAGTATATCGTCGCGCGCACGGGCGATCCCTATGGCGGGCTGTGGTATTGCTTTGACGTGGTGGCGATGGCGCTGGTGGTGACGCTGATCTGGCTGAAGGAGCCAAAGCATCGGCACGGCTGATCCGGCGGGGCCGAAGGGGCTGGCGCGGCGCGGCGCGGGCGCGTAACCGGCGGCGATGACGGCACCGTTAAGGCTTATCCTCGATCGTGATGCGCTGGTCGGCAACTGGCGCGCGCTCCAGCGGCTGAGCGGCCGGGCGGCGTGCGGCGCGGCGGTGAAGGCCGATGGCTATGGCCTGGGCGCAACCGGCGTGGTGAAGGCGCTGGCCAATGCCGGGTGCCGCGATTTCTTCGTCGCCACCTGGGCAGAGGCGGAGGCACTGGCGCCGCTGGGCGTGCACGTGTCGGTGCTGCACGGCGTGCGTGCGGAGGATATGGCGATCGCGGCGGCGCTGCCTGATGCGCGGCCGGTGCTCAACACCCCCGCACAGGTCGCACGCTGGCGCGAGGGTGGCGGGGGGCCGTGCGACGTGATGGTCGACACCGGCATGAACCGGCTGGGCCTGTCGCCGGACGCGCTGGAAAGCGTGGCGGGGCTGGAGATCGACACGGTGCTGAGCCATCTGGCGAGCGCCGACGAGGATGTGCCGTCCAACGCCCGTCAGGCGGCGGCGCTCGCGGCGCTGCGTGGCCGTGTGCCCGCGCGCCGGTTCAGCCTGGCCAATTCCGCCGGCATCGCGCTCGGGGCGGACTATGCGTTCGATCTCACCCGGCCGGGCCTGGCGCTTTATGGCGGGGTGCCGCGCGCGTCGCTTTCGCCGCATATCCGCCAGGTCGCCTTTCCCGAGGCGCAGATCCTGCAGCGGCGCGTGCTGAAGGCGGGGCAGGCGATCGGCTATAACGCGACCCACATCGCCGCCCGCGATACCGAGGTGGCGATCGTCAATCTGGGCTATGCCGATGGCTATTGGCGCGGCTTTTCCGGGCGTGGCGTTGCGCGGGCGGGGGGTGTGGCGCTGCCGGTGCTGGGCCGCGTGTCGATGGACCTGACCGCGCTCGACGTGAGTGCCGCGCCGGCGCTGGCGGAAGGCGATTGGGTGCGCTTCGACTTCCAGCTGGGCGAAGCAGCTGCGCTCTCCGGCATGTCGCCCTATGAGTTGCTGGTGGGGCTGGGCGCCCGGTTTGATCGGGTCTGGGCCTAGCCCCCCTTTCAGCGTCGCTGCCCCCGCGCTGCCGCCATCTTCCGCAAAGAAAAAGGGCCCCCTCGCAAGCGAGGGAGCCCCGTAGGTCGCAAAGTCTGGCGGCTTAGAACTTCACCGTCACGCCAGCCGAGAAGAAGCGGCCCACCGGATCATAGGGCGACACTTCGGTGCCGATCAGGTCGAGCGGCGGCAGCTGGTTGAAGGCGTTGTCGACGCCGAAGAAGAAGCTGTAATTCTTGTTGAAGGTGTAATCGATCCGGAAGTCCGAATAGGTGATGTCCGGATAGGTGATGCGGGGCAGTGCGTCGGCGTTTTCAGGCGGACGGCCCTGCACCACGTTCTGCGACTGATAGGCAGCGATCGTCTGCTGGCCGACATAGCGCAGGCGATAACCGATGTTGATGTTCTTGGTATAGAGGTTGATCGACCAGTTGGCCTGCCATTCCGGATCACCCAGATTGCCGAGCTGACGCAGCGCGAAGTTCGGGTCGTTGATGTCGGTGAAGTTCCACCGCTCGAAAACCTTGCTGGCCAGGATGCGGGTCGAGATGTTCCAGTCGCCGCCCAGCTTCTTGCGATAGCTGAGGTCAGCGTCGATGCCGCTGTTCAGGTTCTTCGCATAGTTGAACGGACCCGAGATGAACGACGCGCCCGTCGGGGTCAGCGAGACGACGGTACCGGCATGGTTGACGTCGCTCTGGCCCAGGAAAGTGCCGTTCGGGTTACGGAAGATCGACGCGCAGAACGGGTTGTTGATGCCCGACGGGTTGTCATAGCACTGGTTGATGATCGTCTGCGCGGCAAGCGCGTTGATCGAGTTGCGCACGATGATGCGGTAATAGTCCATCGTCAGCGTCAGACCCGGGATGAAGCGGGGCTCGAAGACGAAGCCGACCGTGTAGCTGTCGCTGGTTTCGGCGAACAGGTTGGCGTTCGACCCGTTGAAGCCCGAAATGCCCGAGGCCGGCCGGTTGGTGAACGCTTCCGTCGTCGTCACGCCACCCGCCGTGAAGGTCTGGGTGGTCGGCACACCGGCGGCCGCGCAGTTGCGCACGCGGTTGGGGTTGTTGTTGATGTTCTGCTGGCCGCAGGGATCGACCAGACCGTTCAGGAAGGTCTGGCTGAGCGGCGAGAACAGATCGCTCTGCGTGGGTGCGCGGACCGACCGGGCAATCGCGGCACGGATGCGGAAGTCGCGCACCGGCGCCCACACCATCGTCGCGTTGTAGGTGAACACGGTGCCGGTGCGGCCGATATTGTAGTTCGACACGCGGCCCGCGAGTTCAAAGGTCAGCGAATGAGCAAAGGGCAGATCCTTCAACACCGGGATCGAGATCTGGCCAAAGCCTTCCGCAACCTTCTGCGCCGGCGGGCGGAAGTCCGGAATGGTGTTGAGGAAGGTGCAGCCTGCGGCCGGGCAGGTCACACCGGGCGCGGTGCCCGAGGTGAACGGATCGAACGCCGAAAAGGCAGTTTCGACGCGATATTCACCGCCGACCACGAACGACACCGGGCCACCGGGCAGCTCGAACAGCTGCGAGGAGTCACCGGCGACGTAGCCGACCACGTTGAACAGATCGGCCTTCTGCACGCGGGTGGAGGTGTAGCCGAAATAGTTCAGCGCCGCCTGGCTGACCTGGCGGTCACCGAACAGGTTCACCGGTACGCAGCGCGGATCGTCGTTCGCGGGGTTGGTGTCAGCGTTGATGCCGCACACGATCTGGCCGGCGGCATTGGTCACCGCGTTGATCGAGTTGGTGTAACGCTGCCGGTCGATGTTACCGGCCGTCGCATAGAAGGTGTAGAGGTGGCCATAGTTGAACGACAGGTCATACTTCCAGTCGTCGTTGAAGGTGCCACGGACACCGACCACCGCGCGATACTGGTCACGACGATGCTGCTCACCGCGGCCGCCAAAGTCGATGTTGAAGCGCTGTGCGGTGAAGGTCGTCGCACCCGGCGTCAGCACCGACTGCAGCTGCGTGCGTGCTTGCGGCGTCAGGAACGGGTTGTTGATGCTGAACGTATTGTTGAAGAAGGTCGGCTGGCCTTCCTGGTTTGAATTGGTGCGCACGAACTGGGCCTGCCAGTACGGCTCGAACACCGGCGAGAATTCGTAACGACCCTGCACGAAGAAGGCGAACCGGTCGAACGCGGGGTTCAGAATGCCCGATTCACGCAGCGTCGAGCCCAGACCGCCCTGGCAGTTCGACGAACCGAACGGGCGATAATCGGTGATGCAGGGGTTGGCGATCAGCGAGCCGTCGGGCTGGAACACGAAGGTGCGGCCGAACTGCGCCAGTGCGTTGGGGCTTGCCGGATCGGCGAGGCCCGAGCAGGCCGCCGCGCGCCGGGCGTTGAACGCCGCTGTCGACTCACCCGTCGCCGCCGCGGTGGGGCAGGCGGCGGTGAACAGGCCGCCGAGCGAGATGTTGTTGTTGCGAATGCCGCGGATGAAGGCGGTATCGGGGATGCCGTCACCAGCCGCCGGTTCGCCGCTGGCGCGCAGCAGCAACCCTGCCGAGGGGTTGGCGATAGGGCCGGTATTCTGCACCAGCTGGAACTGGTTGCGGCCGCTGAACGCGCCGGTCTGATCGTCGCGATCGGTGAAGAACACATTGTCCTGGTGCGAATATTCGAACGAGAACGAGATGTTGCCCCGCCCTTCGGCGAAGTTCTTGCCGACCGTCATCGAGATCTGCTGCGAGCCGCGATCGCCGAACGAGCTGATGCCCGCCTGCGCCCGGGCGCGGAAGCCGTCGAAATCCTTCTTCAGGACGAAGTTGACCACACCGGCCACCGCGTCCGAACCATAAACCGCCGACAGACCGCCGGTCAGCGTGTCGACGCGATCGATCAGGTCGTTGGGGATGATGTTGACGTCGGGGCGGTTGATGCCCGGCGTCGCCGTCACGATGCGGCGGCCGTCGATCAGCACCAGGGTGCGAGCGGTGCCAAGGCCGCGCAGGTCGAGCGCGTTGATGCCGGCAGTGCCGATGAAGCGGCCCGAGTTCGCCTGGCTGAACGTCGCGCGGAACTGCGGCAGCTGGTTCAGAATGTCGCCGACGTTGATCTGGCCGCGCGCGGTGAGTTCACCACCGGTGAGCGAGGTGATCGGCGCGCTCGAGGTCAGGCCGGGGCGGTTGATGCGGGTGCCGGTGACGACCACGGCAGGCTCGGCATTGCCAGCCACGTCCTCGGGCTGGTCCGTCGGCTCCTGCGCCGGGGCCGGGGCGGGCGCGGACTGCGCCATCGCAACGCCCGGCAACGCAAAGGTGGCGGTGGCGAGGGCGGTCGCCGCCATGAGCTTCGAAAATTTCATCAATGGTCCCCTGTTTGGCCGAATCCACTCCACTTACGGGAGTTCAGCGACCAGAAAATCCAAGCCGCCATTCCGCGCAAGCAAATTAGCGCAATCCGCAAGGGAAAGTTAATTAATCTCCAACGTTGTGACAGTTATGCAACATTGCGTTCAGGCGGGATTCAGCGCTCGACGCAGAGCGCAATTCCCATGCCGCCGCCGATGCACAAGGTGGCCAGACCCTTCTTCGCATCGCGGCGCGCCATTTCGTGGAGCAGGGTGGTCAGCAGCCGCGCGCCGGAGGCGCCGATCGGGTGGCCGATGGCGATCGCACCGCCGTTCACGTTCACCCGGTCCAGATCCCAGCCCAGCTCCTTGTTCACCGACATGCACTGCGCGGCAAAGGCCTCGTTCGATTCGATCAGGTCGAGGTCGCCGATCGACCAGCCGGCCTTTTCCAGCGCGCGCTTGACCGACGGCACCGGGCCGATGCCCATATAAGCGGGGTCGACCCCGGCCGATGCCCAGCTGGCAATGCGCGCCAGGATCGGCATGCCGCGCTTTTCCGCTTCAGCCCGGCTGGTGACGACGAGCGCGGCGGCGCCGTCGTTGATGCCGCTGGCGTTGGCCGCCGTCACCGTGCCGTCCTTCTTGAAGGCGGGGCGCAGGCCCTGCACGCCTTCGATGGTGGCGCCGTCGCGGATATATTCATCCTGTTCCACCACGATGTCGCCCTTGCGGCCCTTCACCGTGACGGCGGCAATCTCGTCCTTGAACTTGCCGGCGGCGCGGGCGGCCTCCGCCTTGTTCTGCGAGGCAACGGCATAGGCGTCCTGCGCTTCACGCGTGATCTGGTAACGCTCGGCCAGATTTTCGGCGGTGATGCCCATGTGATAATTGTTGAACACGTCGATCAGCCCGTCTTTCAGCATGGTATCGACCAGCTGCAGATCGCCCATCTTCTGCCCGGCGCGCAGATATTGGGCGTGCGGCGACAGCGTCATATTCTCCTGCCCGCCGGCGACCATGATCGTCGCGTCGCCATTGGCAATCGCCTGATAGGCCAGCGCCACCGCGCGCAGGCCCGATCCGCACACCTGGTTGACGCCCCAGGCCGGGGTTTCCTGGGCAATGCCGGCCGCCATCGCCGCCTGGCGCGCGGGGTTCTGCCCCTGCGCGGTGGACAGGACCTGGCCCATGATGACTTCGGAGACATCGGCGCCGGTAATGCCGGCATCCGCCATCGCCGCCTCGATCGCCACCTTGCCCAGCTGGTGCGCCGGGGTGCCGGCAAAGGCGCCGTTGAAGCTGCCGACGGGGGTACGCTTGGCGGCGGAAATGACGATCTCGGTCATGGCGGCAATCTCCCTGGGGAAGGCGGGGTGAAAGGATGGATGGCGTTATCTAGCGCGGATGATTTGGTTTAGCCAATCCGCAAGCGGTTGCCACAGCGTTTCGCGCGCACGGCGGCCGACCACCATGCCGACATGCCCGGCCTCGACCGCCAGCTGCGCGCCAAGGCCCGCCGCACTCGCCGCCGGCACGATGCGGTCGGTGGTCGAGACGATGTCGAGCGTCGGGCAGGTCAGCGCCTGCGGGGCGATGGCGCGCCCGCCAATCGTCCAGGCACCGCGCCCTGGCCGGTCGGCGGCATAGAAATCCTCGAACAGCTGCCGCCCGGCGCCGAAAGAGAGCGGCGCGCCGGCATTCGCCCAATCCTCCAGCGCGACGAAATCGCGCGCGGCGGCGCTGTTGGGGGGAAGCGTGCCGAACTGTTCATATTTGGCGATGGTGCGCGCGGGGTCCAGTTGCCAGAAGCCGGTCTGCAGTACTTCCATCGGCACCAGCCCCAGCTGGCGGCACGGCGCCTGCGCCGCCGCCCAAAGCGCCGCGATCCGCCCCCGCGCGACATCGCCGAAACGGCTGAAATGCCAAGGCGTGGCCAGCGTGGCGAGGCCCGCGACCGGCGCCAGGCAGGCGGCCGCCGCCGCCATCGTGCCGCCCAGGCAATAGCCGACCAGCACCGGCGGCCGGTCGAGCGCCGCGATCAGCGGCACCAGCTGCGCTGCAACATGATGGTCGATATCGTCCGCCCCCGGCGCCGGCGTGCCCCAGTCGACCAGCAGCACCCGCACGCCGCGCGCGCGCAGCCAGCGCAGCAGCGACCGCTCCGGCGCCAGATCGAGAATGAAGGGGGGGTTGATCAGCGACGGCACGAACATCACCGGCACGCCCGCGCCGCCATAATCGCGCAAGGCCGCCGCGCCGGCGCGGGCCACCACCGGTGCGCCCTCTGGCCGGGGCGCCCGCGCGGCGGCCTGATAGGCGGCAAGCCCGGTGAGTGCGGCCTGCCGCCGTTCGGGCGATGCTGCGGTTTCGCTGCGCAAAATGTCGAGAAACAGCGGCAAAGGGCGCGGCCCATGTTGCGGTGCCGCAAGCGATGCTGCTATGGGCGGTAGCGTCACGATGCAGGGGTTCCCCAGCCATGAAAAAGTCCACGGACGACGGCGTCGTCATCATCAAGAAATACGCCAATCGTCGCCTCTATAACACCGAGACCTCATCCTACATCACGCTTGAGCATCTGGCCGCGATGACGCGCGAGGGGCGCGACTTCAAGGTGATCGACGCCAAGACCGAGGATGACATCACCCATAATGTGCTGACCCAGATCATCATGGAGGAGGAAAGCCGGGGGCAGACGATGCTGCCCGTCAACTTCCTGCGCCAGCTGATCGCGATGTACGGCGATTCGATGCAGGCAATGGTGCCCGATTATCTGGAAGCGTCGATGGCCGGCTTCCGCCGCAACCAGGCGCAGTTCAAATCGGCGGTCGAGGGCGCCTTTGCCCATTCGCCCTTCGCCGAGATTGCCAAGCGCAACATGGAAATGTTCGAGGCGGCAACCTCTGCCTTCAAGCCGCGCGCGGATGCGAAGAGCAAGGATGAAGAGATCGCCGAGCTGAAGGCGCAGCTGGCCGAACTGCAGGCGAAGATCGACAAGCTGGCCTGACCAGCGGGGGCTCCGGCGTTTATTGCAGCCCACTCTCCCCTCCCGCATGCGGGAGGGGGCGGGGGTGGGCGAGCGCCATCGCTTTCCAGTTAAGATGAAATCAACCTAGTGCAGCGGCACGCCGGAAATGGTGATGCGGTGCATCAGCCGGCGATGGCCGTGATAATCGTTGACCGCCAGGTGCCAGGTCGAGCGATTGTCCCACACCGCCACGGAGCCGGGCGCCCATTTCAGCCGACAATGAAATTCCTCGCGCAGCGCCACCGCATAAAGTTCCTGCAGCAGCGGCTGGCTTTCCTCGCGCGTCCACCCCTCGAAATGGAGCGTGAAGGCCGGGTTCACATAGAGCAGGCGCCGGCCGGTGACGGGATGGCGGATCACCGCCGGGTGGACGGCGGTGGCGCCGATATCGTGCCCGTGCAGATCGGCGGCCTGATCGGTCTTCGCATAGATGCCGTTGCGGCCATAGATATGGTCGGCCGAGTGGACCGCGTTCAGCGTTTCGAGCCGGGCCTGCATCTCGGGTGACAGCGCGTCATAGGCGGCGCCCATGCTGGCGAACAGCGTGTCGCCGCCCACCGGTGGCAGCTCGCGCGCGACCAGGATCGATCCCATCGCCGGCACATCGTCATAGCTATGGTCAGTGTGCCAGCCGCCGCCGATATTGGCCAGCTGCGTCTCTGCCTTCCTCACCTCGGCGATTTCCGGATAGCCGCCATTGGCCGGGAAATAATTGTTCACGTCGATCCCGCCCCAGCGCCGGGCAAAGGCGATGTGATCCTCCGGCTGCAATTGCTGATCGCGGATCATCACGACGCCGCGATCGGCGACCTCGGCCTGGATCATGGCCAGCGTGCCGTCGTCGATCGTGCGCACGTCAACGCCCAGCACTTCGGTCCCGCAATGCGGGCTCAATGCGCGCAGTTCCATCGCCGCTCTCCTTAGCTGTTTTGTGCCGGCGATGCTGCCACCGCCGGCACGGTCGGGCAAGGCGTTACCAGATGTGCACGCGCTGCTCGGGCGGCAGATAGAGCTTGTCGCCCGGCTTCACATCGAACGCGGCATACCAGGCATCGACATTGCGGACGATGCCGTTCACCCGGTTATAGGGCGGGCTGTGCGGGTCGGTGAGCGCGCGGGCGCGTGCCGCCCCCTCGCGCAGCTTGGTCCGCCAGGCTTGGGCATAGGCCAGGAAGAAGCGCTGGTCCCCGGTCAACCCGCCGATCACCGGCGCCTTGCCGTGCTTGGCCTGATAGCGCTGATAGGCGCCATAAGCCGCTTCAACGCCGCCCAGATCGCCGATATTCTCACCCAGCGTCAGCTTGCCGTTCACCTTGGTGCCGGGCACGGCCTCATACTGGTCATATTGCGCGGCAAGGGCGGCGGTGCGCTCCTGGAACGCCTTTTTGGCGGCCGGCGTCCACCAATTCTCGAACTTGCCGGTCGGGCCGAACTGGCTGCCCTGATCGTCGAAGCCATGGCCCATTTCGTGGCCGATGATCGCGCCGATCGCGCCATAATTCACCGCCGGGTCCGCCCTGGGATCGAAATAGGGCGGCTGCAGGATCGCGGCCGGGAAGGTGATCTGGTTGGCAAGCGGGTTGTAATAGGCGTTCACCGTTTGCGGCGTCATGCCCCACAGGCTGCGATCGACGGGCTTGGGAAAGCGCGACAGCTGCAACTGATATTGAAACTCCGCCGAGCGCCGCGCATTGCCCAGCGCATCGCCGCGCACCACGGTGAAGCTGGAATAATCGATATATTTGTCCGGGTGGCCGACGCGCGGCTCGAACGCGGCCAGCTTGGCAAGCGCGGCCTTGCGGGTGGGTTCATCCATCCACGATGATTTGCTGATCCGCTCCTGATAGGACGCGCGCAGATTTTCGATCAGCTCGGCCATCTGCGCCTTGGCGGCGGGCGGGAAATATTTGGCGACATAAAGCTGCCCCACCGCTTCGCCCAGCGCGCCATTGGTCATCTGCACGCCGCGCTTCCAGCGGTCGCGCTGCGTCTGCACGCCGGCCAGCGTCTTGGAGAAGAACTCAAACTGGGCGGTATCGAACGCCTTGGGCAGATAGGCGGCATTGTCGCTGATGAAGTGGAAGGCGAGATAATCCTTCCACGTGGCCACCGGCGTTGCGACCATGATCTTGCCCAGCGCGGTGAGCGCGGTGTTGTTCGCCATCAAAATCTTGGGCGAACTGTCCAGCCCGGCGGTCTTGAGCATCAGCGCCCAGTCGAATTCGGGCGCCTTCTTCTCCAGCCCGGCAATGTCCTGCGGGTCGTTCAGCGCCATGATGTTGCGGTTCTGCTCGGGCGACCAATGCACCTTGGCCATCGCCGTTTCGAGCGCGAAGATCGCGTCCGCCTTGGCGCTGGCATCGCCCACGCCGCCCAGCTCGAGCATCTTCTGGATATAGGCGCGATAGCCCTTGCGGAACCCGTCATATTTCTCGCCGTCCAGCAGATAGTAATCGCGCGGCATGCCAAGGCCGCTCTGGCCGGTGGCGGCGGTATAGCGGGTCGGGTCGGCAAGGTTGGGGATGATGCTGAAGCCCACCGGCCCTTCAAAGCCGACACTGGCGAACAGCACCTGCAGCCCTTCCAGATCGTTCACCGTCGCGATCCGGTCGAGATAGGGTTTCAGCGGCGCCGTGCCCTTGGCCTCGATGCCGGCCTCGTCCATCCAGCTGGCATAGAAATCGCCCACCTGCTTGCCCGTCGCGCCATATTTGGCCGGGTTCTTGGCCATGTCGTCCAGAATGAGGCGGACATTGGCCTCGGCCTCGTCGGTCAGCACATTGCCATAGCCGACGGATGCCTTGTCCGCCGGAATGTCGGTGCGCTTGGCCCAGCCGCCATTGACGAAGTTCCAGAAATCATCGCCGGGTTTGACGGCCGGGTCCTTGGCGGCCAGATCGACGCCGAAGGGGCCATAGCGCGGGGTGCCTGCCGCTTTGGCGGCGGGCTTGGCGACCGGCTTGCCGGCGGGTGCCGCAATCGCGCCGGCGGTACACAGCGCGACCAGCGCCACCGACAGGCCAAGCCGCTTCGACATCTTCATGTGACCCTCCCCAAAAACTGTATTGGCGTTGTATAACGATGCTACTCGGCAGCGACAAGCCGGTGCGTAACGAGATCGGCCACCACCGCTGGATCAGCAAGCGTGGAGGTATCTCCCAGACTGTC